>CAZDYH010000185.1:1250-5804 GCA_964509355.1 uncultured Mycobacterium sp. | reverse complement strand
GCTCACCGAACAGGTCGGTCTCGGTCTCGTCTTTGAACGTGGTCTTGATGACGCCGGCTCGGGTGCCGCCGATGCCCTTGGCATAGGACAGCGCCAGCGCCTCACCCTCGCCGGTCGGGTCCTGGTCGACGGCGATCAGGCACGGCACACCCTTACCGTCGACGAATTGGCGGCGCACCAGATGCCCGGGGCCCTTGGGGGCCACCATCGCGACGGTGATGTCCCTGGGCGGCTTGATCAGGCCGAAGTGGATGTTGAGCCCATGGCCGAAGAACAGCGCGTTGCCCGCCTCCAGATTGGGTTCGATATCGCTGGAGAAGATGTCCGCCTGGGCGGTGTCGGGCGCGAGCAGCATGATGACGTCGGCCCACTTGGCGACCTCGGCCGGAGTGTCCACCTCGAGGCCCTGCTCGGCGACCTTGGCCCGCGACTTCGAACCCTCCTTGAGGCCGACGCGCACCTGGACACCGGAATCGCGCAGGCTCAGCGAGTGCGCATGGCCCTGACTGCCGTAGCCGATGACCCCGACCTTGCGACCCTGAATGATCGACAGGTCGGCGTCGGCGTCGTAGAACATCTCAACTGCCACGTGAATTCCTCCTCTTGTTGACGTCTCATCGCTGGTTACTTCGCTGTGCCGATACCGCGCGGACCGCGGGCCAGCGACACCATGCCGGACTGGGCGATTTCACGGATACCGAACGGCTCGAGCAGACGCAGCAGCGCGTCCAGCTTGCCGTGCGTTCCGGTGGCCTCCACGGTCAGCGATTCGGCTGACACGTCAACAACCTTGGCGCGGAACAGGTTCACCGCCTCGATCACCTGGCCGCGGGTGGTGGCGTCGGCGCGCACCTTGATCAGCGCCAACTCGCGCGAGACGGAATTGTCAGCGTCTTGTTCGACGATCTTGATGACGTTGATCAGCTTGTTGAGCTGCTTGGTGATCTGCTCCAGCGGAAAGTCCTCGACGGAGACGACGATCGTCATCCGGGACATGTTCTTCTGCTCGGTGGCGCCGACCGCCAGCGACTGGATGTTGAAGCCACGCCGGGAGAACAGGGCCGCAACGCGGGCAAGCACACCGGGCTTGTCCTCGACGAGCACGGACAGGGTATGCGTCGAGACGGCCATCAGGCGTGGCCCTCTCCGTCGTCGTCGAAGAGCGGGCGAATGCCGCGCGCGGCCTGGATCTCGTCATTGCTGGTGCCGGCGGCGACCATCGGCCACACCTGCGCGTCGGCACCGACGACGAAGTCGATCACCACCGGACGGTCGTTGATGGCCCGGGCCTGGTTGATCACATCGACGACGTCTTCGGCACGTTCGCAACGCAATCCGACACAGCCGAGTGCTTCGGCGAGTTTGACGAAGTCGGGGATGCGGTGCGAATGCGTGGCCAGGTCGGTCTGGGAGTAGCGCCCGTCGTAGAACAGCGCCTGCCACTGCCGCACCATGCCCAAATTGCCGTTGTTGATGATCGCGACCTTGATCGGCGCCCCTTCGACGGCGCAGGTGGCCAGTTCCTGGTTGGTCATCTGGAAGCAGCCGTCTCCGTCGACCGCCCACACCTCGGCATCGGGACGTGCCATCTTGGCGCCCATGGCAGCCGGGACGGCGAAGCCCATGGTGCCCAGGCCGCCGGAGTTGATCCAGGTCCGCGGGTTCTCATAGGAGATGAACTGCGCGGCCCACATCTGGTGCTGGCCGACGCCGGCGACGTACACCGCGTCGGGTCCGGCGATCTTGCCGAGCGTGGAGATCACGTATTCCGGGCTCAGGCTGCCGTCGTGCTGCGGCGCGTAGCTCAGCGGATAGGTGGCCCGAACATTGCTCAGGTACTCCCACCAGTTGTCCATGTTGACCGCTTCCAGGGTCCCGTCGTGGCGCAGCGCCTCGATGAGATCAGTGATGACGGCCTTGACGTCGCCGACGATCGGCACGTCGGCATGCCGGTTCTTGCCGATCTCAGCCGGGTCGATATCGGCGTGGATGACCTTGGCTTCGGGCGCGAAGGAGTCCAGCTTTCCGGTCACGCGGTCGTCGAAGCGGGTGCCCAGCGCGATCAACAGGTCGCTGCGCTGCAGCGCCGCGACCGCGGCCACCGTGCCGTGCATACCCGGCATGCCCAGGTTCTGCGGGTGGCTGTCCGGGAAGGCGCCGCGGGCCATCAGGGTGGTGACCACCGGGATGCCGGTCAGCTCGGCCAGCTCCATCAGCTGCTCGGTCGCCTCGCCGCGGATGACGCCGCCGCCGACATACAGCACCGGTTTGCGTGCGGCCGCGATCAGCCTGGCGGCCTCGCGAACCTGCCGGCTGTGCGGCTTGGTGTTCGGCTTGTAGCCGGGCAGGTCCATCTGCGGCGGCCAGCTGAAGGTGCACTGGCCCTGCAGGACGTCCTTGGGGATGTCGACGAGGACCGCGCCGGGACGCCCCGAGGCGGCGATGTGGAAGGCCTCGGCCAGCACTCGCGGGATCTCGTCGCCGCTGCGCACCAGGAAGTTGTGCTTGGTGATCGGCATCGTGATGCCGGAGATGTCGGCCTCCTGGAAGGCGTCGGTGCCGATCAGGGCGCGACCTACCTGGCCGGTGATCGCCACCACCGGAACCGAGTCCATCTGCGCGTCGGCCAGCGGCGTCACCAGATTGGTGGCGCCGGGGCCCGATGTCGCCATGCACACGCCGACCTTGCCGGTGGCGTGGGCGTACCCGCTGGCCGCATGCCCGGCGCCCTGCTCGTGCCGGACCAGGACGTGGCGCAGCTTCTGCGAGTCGAAGAGCGGGTCGTAAACCGGTAGCACGGCGCCGCCCGGTATACCGAAGATCAGCTCGACATCGAGTTCCTCGAGCGAACGGATCACCGACTGCGCACCGGTGAGTTGTTGCGGTGCAATTCTCTTCGGCTGCGTCGCACCAGCCTTGGGTGCCGGCTGTGCGACTGCCGGCACCCGGCTGGCGGGGTGCGGCGTCGCCGATCGCTCCGGTGGTCGCGTGGTGGGTGCGCTCACGGTGTCCTCTTTGTCTCGGGATTGGAAGCTGCTGGGCAAGAAAAAACCCCCGTCAGCGGAAGCTGCTGTACGAGGGTTGCGCGTCGATGCTTGTAGGCTTAGCCCGGCTCGGGACTAGCCGGCACCAACGCGCCGACCAATTACTACGAGCAATCCGCGGGTCGTCATAGGAGCTGACGGTAGTCTCCGCACAGGTCAGCAGTCAAATTCCGGGTCCGCCCGACGGCGGTGCCGACCGCACAGTGGAATGATGCGGGAGTGGTTTCCAGCTCGTCGTCGCGCGCGGGCGCGCCCATGGTGATCAGGATCTCGCCGATGGCGCACTTCGCGGTCGGCTTCTTGACCCTTGGCCTGCTGGTGCCGGTGCTGACCTGGCCCACCTGGTGTGCGCCGCTGCTGGTGATTCCGGTCATCCTGTCGGCGTTGATCGTGCGGCTGCGAACGGTGGCCGACCGTCAGACCGTGACCGCGCGGACACTGCTGGGCAGCGAGACCGTGGGGTGGGATGACATCGACGGGCTGAGATTCGACAAGAGTTCATGGGCCCGCGCGCATCTGAAGAGTGGCGCCGAACTCCGGCTACCGGCAGTCACCTTCGCCACGCTGCCGCTGTTGACCGAGGCCAGCGGTGGCCGGGTACCCAACCCGTACGGTTAGTTCAGCAGGTTGGTGCCGTTGAGCAACACCCATACCGCGATACCGCCGCCGATGCCGAGCAGCAGCGCGACAAAAGAGCCGATGAATGGTCGACGCGCCCAGCCGCGGCCGGCGTCGAAGCCGTACCGCCCCGGACCGATCAGGATGATGGCGGCCGCGACGACGATCAGGGTGAGCTCGAACTCGTATCCGTCCGGCAGGAAGAACGGGATGTACCCGGAACCCTGCTGAGTCGAGATACCGGCCAGCAGGCCGTTGATCAGGTAGGCCAGCGCGGCGGCGGCGGCCAGCGGCGTGAACAATCCGAGCACCAGTAGCGCACCGGCCGCGATCTCGGTGCCGGCGGCCACATAGGTCAGGATGTCGGCGTGCTGATATCCCAGGTCGGACAGCGAATCCTTGAACCCGCCCAGACCCTGTCCGCCCCACCAGCCGAACGCCTTCTGCAGACCGTGCGCGACGAGCAGTGCGCCGAAGCCGACCCGCAGCAGTAGTAGCCCGAGGTCCTGGGTGCCGCGTCGACCCGCGGATCGGGGGCGGTCGTCGAAGTCGTCCGCCCCGATCTCGGCCGGTTGCAGCACCGAGTGCCGCACCGCCGGCTGCGGCTGGACATACGGCAGCGGCTCAGGGTCGCCCATCAGCCCAAACCCAGTGCTGGCCGAGGAGGTGCCGGCGTTGTAGTGCGGGATCGTCGTGGTCTCGAAATCGCCTGCATAGGTGGCTGACGGAAGATCGTCTTCTGGATCCACCAGGCGTGCCGAACCCGCCGCGGAGTCGTCCGGCCGTTTCCAGTGTGGGTCGTGCGGTTGACTGGTCACGACTGCCAGCGTAAGTCCAAGTGACGCCGAATTGGGGATTTGAACGGCGCTTTCGGGGCGCCAGATCCGCGCTG
>CAZDYH010000185.1:0-1150 GCA_964509355.1 uncultured Mycobacterium sp. | reverse complement strand
GTGTCCGTAACCTGGCGGGCATGCGTGTGCGCCGGCCGGTCCAGGGTGTGTTCGCTGTGCTGTGCGCCGCGCTGCTCGCCGTGACGGGTTGCGCCCGGTTCGACAACGCCGTATCCCAACCCTTCACCACCGAGCCACAACTCGGACCACCGGCCACCTCTACACCGCCGCCGCCGCCACCGTTGCCCGCCAAGCCGTTCCCGAAGGCATGCCCGGCGCCCGGGGTCATGCAGGGCTGCCTGGAGAGCACGAGCGGCCTGATCATGGGCGATGACAGCAAGTCCGCCCTGGTCGCCGAGCGCACCACCGGCGTGGTCAAGGACGTGTCGGTCAGCGCCGAACCGAAGGTGAAAACCGTCATCGGAGTCGACCCGTCGGGTGACGGTGGTTTGCTGGACATCGTGCTGTCGCCGACGTACTCGCAGGACCGCCTCATGTACGCCTACATCAGCACGCCAGAAGACAACCGGGTGATCCGCGTTGCCGACGACGACATTCCGAAGGACATCCTCACCGGGATTCCGAAGGGCGCCACCGGCAACACCGGTGCGCTCATCTTCACCAGCCCGACCACGCTGGTTGTGCTGACCGGCGATGCGGGCAACCCGGCACTGGCGGCCGATCCCGGCTCACTGGCGGGCAAGGTGCTGCGCATCGAACAGCCGACCACCGTCAACCAGGCACCGCAGACCACGGCGATGACGGGTATGGGCGCCGGCGGCGGTATGTGCATCGATCCCGCGGACGACTCGCTGTACATCACGGACCGCACCGCGACGGCCGATCGGCTGCAGCGCATCGCGCCGGATTCCCGGGTGTCGACGGTGTGGACCTGGCCGGATCGCCCGGGAGTGGCCGGGTGCGCGGCCCTGGACGGAACAGTGCTGGTCAACCTGGTGAACACCAAGCAGACGGTCGCGGTACGGCTGGCGCCGGGGACCGGCGCGGTCACCGGCGAGCCCGAGGTGCTCCGCCAGGACCAGCACGGGCACGCCTGGGCCCTGCAGCTCTCGCCGGACGGAAACGTCTGGGGCGCAACGGTGAACAGGACCTCCGGCGACCCTGAGAAGCTTGACGACGTGGTATTCCCGCTGTTCCCGCAGGGTGGCGGCTTCCCGCGCAGCAACGCTGACAACACCTGACCCTGCGT
>CAZDYH010000184.1:2100-5864 GCA_964509355.1 uncultured Mycobacterium sp. | reverse complement strand
GCCATCCTGGCGGCCGTGCGGGAACTGCTTCAGGAGACGCCGTTCGCCGAGCTGTCGGTGAGCACCATCAGCGATCGCGCCGGGGTGGCCCGGTCGGGGTTCTACTTCTACTTCGACTCCAAGTACTCGGTGCTGGCCGTGATCCTCGGCGAGGCCGCGCAGGAGCTCGAGGAACTCACGCAGTACTTCGCGCCCCGCGCGCCCGGCGAGTCACCCGCGGCGTTCGCCAAACGCATGGTCGGCAGCGCCGCCGTGGTCTACGCACACAACGACCCGGTGATGTCGGCATGCAATGTGGCCCGCAACTCCGACGCCGAGATCCGCCAGATCCTCGACAAGCAGATCGACACGGTGATCGACCAGATCGTCGGCGTCGTCGACGACGAGATCAAAGCCGGCACGGCAAGTCCGATCAGCGATGACATCCCGGCGCTGGTCCGCAGCCTGGCCGTCACCACCGCGATGATGCTGTCGGGCGACACGACCTATCTGGGCGCCGACCGCGACCTGCAGCGCGGCGTGCGGGTGCTCGAGCAGCTGTGGCTCAGTGCGCTGTGGGGCGGGTCAACCGAGCGCTGACGCGCGAGTCGGCCGGGATTTCCCGGGATGGTCGCATGTGCGTGAAGGTGCGGCCCGGTACCGCCGGTAGCGTTATCGCCATGGCGCAGACGTTGGCGGGGAAGCGGGTCTTTCTCACCGGTGCGGCCAGCGGTATCGGCCGGGCCACCGCGTTGCGGCTGGCCGCCGAGGGCGCCGAGCTCTTCCTGACCGACATCAACGCCGACGGCCTGGCCCAGACGGTGGCCGACGCCCGCGCCCTGGGCGCGCAGGTGGCCGAGTCCCGGGCGCTGGATATCGCGGACTACCACGAAGTCGCCGACTTCGCCGCCCACATCCACGCGCGGCACCCCAGCATGGACATGGTGATGAACGTCGCCGGGGTGTCGACGTGGGGCACCGTGGACCAACTCACCCACGAGCACTGGACCTCGATGATCTCGGTCAACCTGATGGGGCCGATCCATGTCATCGAGACGTTCGTCCCGGCGATGTTGGCGGCCGGCCGGGGCGGCCAGCTGGTCAACGTGTCCTCGGCGGCCGGGCTGGTGGCGCTGCCCTGGCACAGCGCTTACAGCGCGAGCAAGTACGGTCTGCTGGGCTTGTCCGAGGTACTGCGCTTCGATCTCGCCCGCCACGGAATCGGCGTCTCGGTGGTGGTGCCGGGGGCGGTCAAGACGCCGTTGGTGCACAGCGCGCATATCGCCGGCGTCGACCGGGACCATCCCAGGGTGAGCCGTTTGGTGGACCTGTTCCACGGCCACGCGATCTCACCGGAGAAGGTGGCCGACAAGATGCTGGCCGGCGTGGCGAAGAACCGGTTCCTGATCTACACGTCCCACGACATCCGCGCGCTCTACCTGCTCAAGCGCGCGGCGTGGTGGCCCTACAGCGCGGCGATGCTGCGGGCCAATGTGGTGCTCACCCGTGCGCTGCGGCCGACTGGAGTGGCGCCAGCTCCAAACGCACACCGAGCAGCCGGATCGGGCGGTCCAATTCGAACAGATCAAGGACCCGCAGCGCCGCAGCGGTGATGACGTCGGCGTCGGTGCTCGGCTGCGCCAGCTTACGGATCTTGGTGCGGGTGAAGAAGGTGGCGGTCCGCACGGTGACGGCTACGCGGGTCACGATCCGCGACTGAGCCACCACCTCGGACAGTGCGCGTTGTGCCAATTCCGTTACTGCGGAATCCATTTCGGTGCGGTCGGTAAGGTCGCGCGGGAACGTGACGACATGGCTGCGTGACCGTGGCACCCACGGCTGCGCGCTGATGTTCGTGTCGCCGCCGCCCTTGGCGAGCAGCAGCAGCCACAACCCGGTCCGTGGCCCGAACGTCGCCGTCAGCGGCTCACTGCCGGTGTTCGCCAGTTGCCAGACGGTCCTGACCCCCAGGCTCGCCAGCTTCCTGGCGGTCTTGGGCCCGACACCCCACAGCGCGTCGACGTCGCGATCGCCCATCACGTCCATCCAGTTCGCGTCGGTGAGCTGGTAGACGCCGGCGGGCTTGGCGAACCCGGTGGCGACCTTGGCGCGCTGCTTGTTGTCGCTGATGCCCACCGAGCAGGACAGGCCGGTTTCGGCGGCGATCACGGCACGGATGCGTTCGGCGAGGGCCACCGGGTCGTCGATGTCGGCCCCGATGTACGCCTCGTCCCAGCCCCAGACCTCCACCGGGTGCCCCAGGTCGCGCAGCAACTCCATCACTTCGCCGGAGGCCGCGTCATAGGCTGCGGGGTCCGATGGCAGGAAGGTGGCGTCCGGACAGCGCCGGGCGGCATTGCGCAACGGCATGCCGGCATGCACCCCGAACTCGCGAGCCTGGTAGGAGGCGCAGGTGACAACCTTGCGCAGCTCGCCCGGGTCCCCGTTTCCGCCGACGATGACCGGCAGCCCCGCCAGTTCCGGGTGGCGTCGCAGCTCCACCGAGGCGAGGAACTGATCCAGGTCGACGTGCAGTATCCAGATCGGGTCGGCGATGACGGTCACCGCCCGCACAGCTTGCGGGCCAGGCTTTCCCATCCGTGATCGAGCGCCTCGAGGGTCTGGCCGCGATCAACGAGCTGATGCTGCACATAGTCGGCGTCGAGCAGTGCCAGCAGCGCCTCGGCCTGCGCGTCGAGGTCCCCGGTCGTCCCGGCCGCCTCGAGGAGTACGTGCAGATGCGTGCGCAGCAGCATGGCGGGTGCGTTGTAGCGGGACTGCGGATCACGGGTGGCCGCCGAGAGCAGGCCGTGGTGGGTGTGCACGAACCGCAGCCGGTCCCGGCCGAAGGCCAGCAGCCGTTCCAGCGGTGGCGCCTCCGGGCCCAGCGGTGCCGGGCCGAACAGGAAGGCCTGCTGGCCGGCCTGCTCGTCCTCGTCGAGCAGCACCGTCATCAGGCCGGCCCGGCTGCCGAACCGGCGGAACACCGTGCCCTTGCCGACGCCGGCCGCCGCGGCGATATCGTCCATCGTGACCGCGTCGGCGCCGCGCTCGGCGATCAGCCGGCGCGCCGCTTCCAGCAACAGTGTGCGGTTGCGGGCCGCGTCGCCGCGCTCCTGCGGCCCCGGTACCGGCAGTTCACCCAACCGGTCGACCGCGCCCACCCGTGCACTTTAGCTCAGCCGGAATAAATCGGACCGCAGTCCGCTTCAGTCGTGTGATGATGGCGAACAACCACCGAAGGGATCTCGAGATGTCGGATATCAAAGTGCTGGTGCTGGTGGGGAGCCTGCGCGCGGCGTCGGTCAACCGCCAACTGGCCGAGCTGGCGGCCGATACCGCTCCGGACGGAGTACAGGTCACCGTGTTCGACGGCCTCGGCGAGCTGCCGTTCTACAACGAGGACATCGACTCTGCGGATGACGGCGCCGACGTACCCACCTCGGTGGTTGCGCTGCGTACCGCGGCCGCGGACGCCGACGCCGCCCTGGTCGTCACCCCGGAGTACAACGGCAGCGTGCCCGGCGTGCTGAAGAACGCGATCGACTGGCTGTCGCGGCCGTTCGGCAACAGTGCGCTGAAGGACAAGCCGCTGGCGGTGGTCGGAGCCGCGGCAGGCCGTTACGGCGGGGTGTGGGCGCACAACGAGACCCGCAAGTCGTTCGGCATTGCCGGACCGCGCGTGGTCGAGAACCTCACGCTGTCGGTGTCGGTGCGGTCCCTTGACGGACGCCATCCGCGCGAGAACGCCGAGGTCGCGGCGAACCTGCGCACCATCGTCGGCA
>CAZDYH010000184.1:0-2000 GCA_964509355.1 uncultured Mycobacterium sp. | reverse complement strand
CGCCATCTGTCGGTGCCCGGTGGTAAACCAGGGACTGCGGCGCGCGACACGGCTCGCTGTGATGTCCGACACGCCGTACAACCGGCCGGGCAGACGCTTACGACCAGGGAATTTCATCGATGTTTTTCAGAACATGTGGTACCTCTTCTGATTGTCAGACACTAGGTGTAGTGTCTGGGACACCGACAGACCCCGCGGTTCGCGGGTCAGCCGGGCCGCAGAATCCGGCAGTGACGTGTCGGCCGATACGGCTCCGGGGACCAGGAATTTCGGGGGCCGGCGGTCTGCTGAACAGGGAAGTAGCTGAGCCGTTCCGAGTCCAATGAAGTCCGTGTCAAATTCGCTGAGGAGCCGCCGCCGATGACCGTCACCGTGTACACCAAGCCCGCCTGTGTGCAGTGCAACGCCACCTACAAGGCGCTGGACAAGCAAGGCATCGCCTACGACGTCGTCGATATCACCGAGGTGGCCGAGGCGCGGGACTACGTGATGGCGCTGGGATACCTGCAGGCACCCGTCGTGGTGGCCGGCACCGATCACTGGTCGGGCTTCCGGCCCGACCGCATCAAAGCACTCGCCGGTACGGGCTCCGGCGTACTCACCGCGTAGCCGTACCGGCCGGCGCGGACGACCTGAAGGAGGTTGCGGTGCAGTCATGCAACCTTGTGTATTTCTCCAGCGTGTCGGAGAACACCCACCGCTTCGTGCAGAAGCTGGGTCTTCCCGCCATGCGGATACCGCTGCATGGCCGCATCGAGGTGGACGAGCCTTACGTGCTGGTGCTGCCGACCTACGGCGGTGGCCGCGCGCTGGGGCCCACCGATGACGGGGGCTATGTGCCCAAGCAGGTCATCGCATTCCTGAACGACGAACACAACCGGTCGCTGCTGCGCGGTGTCATCGCGGCCGGCAACACCAACTTCGGCGCCGAGTTCTGCTACGCGGGTGACGTCATCGCCCGCAAGTGCGGCGTTCCGTACCTGTACCGATTCGAACTGATGGGAACCGACGAGGACGTGCAAGCCGTCCGCGCGGGCCTGGCTGATTTCTGGAAGGAAGAGACGTGCCACCAAGCGTCACAACTGCAGAGCCTCTAGCGGCGGCCGGGCACGGCTCGGCGCACGGCCAGATGGATTACCACGCGCTCAACGCGATGCTGAATCTGTACGACGCCGACGGCAAGATCCAGTTCGACAAGGACCGGGAAGCCGCGCACGAGTACTTCCTGCAGCATGTCAACCAGAACACGGTCTTCTTCCACAACCAGGACGAGAAGCTCGACTACCTGGTCAAGGAGAACTACTACGAGCGAGAGGTTCTCGACCAGTACTCGCGTAACTTCGTCAAGTCCCTGCTCGACCGCGCGTACGCCAAGAAGTTCCGGTTCCCGACGTTCCTCGGCGCGTTCAAGTACTACACGTCCTACACGCTGAAAACCTTCGACGGGAAGCGCTATCTGGAGCGGTTCGAGGACCGGGTGTGCATGGTCGCGCTGACGCTGGCGGCCGGCGACACCATGCTGGCCGAGAAGCTGGTCGACGAGATCATCGACGGCCGGTTCCAGCCGGCCACCCCGACCTTCCTCAACTCGGGCAAGAAGCAACGCGGCGAGCCGGTCAGCTGCTTCCTGCTGCGCATCGAGGACAACATGGAGTCCATCGGCCGCTCGATCAACTCCGCGCTGCAGCTGTCCAAGCGAGGCGGGGGAGTTGCGTTGCTGCTGAGCAATATTCGCGAGCATGGTGCGCCGATCAAGAACATCGAGAACCAGTCGTCGGGCGTCATCCCCATCATGAAACTGCTCGAGGACTCGTTCTCATACGCCAACCAGCTCGGTGCGCGCCAGGGTGCGGGCGCGGTGTACCTGCACGCCCATCACCCCGACATCTACCGCTTCCTGGACACCAAGCGGGAGAACGCCGACGAGAAGATCCGGATCAAGACCCTGAGCCTGGGCGTGGTGATCCCGGACATCACCTTCGAGCTGGCCAAGAAGAACG
>CAZDYH010000183.1:0-5881 GCA_964509355.1 uncultured Mycobacterium sp. | reverse complement strand
CCCACCGACTGGGTGGCGGTCACCATCTCGCCGAGGTTGAACAGCGCCTGCACCAGCGCGGCGGGGTTGGCGTCGATCTTCTCGGCGAAATCCGACAGCGACGCGCCGCGGGCCAACCGGACCGTCTCGCCGTTGCCGTGCGGCAGCCGCACGCCACCGACGATCGGCGCCTGCATCGAGTCGTATTCCTGGCGCTTCTGCCGCTTCGACTTGCGACCGCGCCGCGGTGCGCCGCCGGGACGGCCGAAGGCACCGGCCGCACTTCCGCGCTGACCTGGTCGGCCACCGCCGCCGCCACCGGGACGACCGCGGAAGCCGCCGCCGCCCGCCGGGGCCCCGGCCCCGGCTCCGGCGCCTCCACCAGCGCCGCCGCCGCGGTAGTTACCGCCGCCGCCACCACCGGGGCGTCCGCCCGGCGCAGCACCCGGCCCGCGACCACCCGGGCCGGGCCTGGGGCTACCGGGACGCGCGGGACGCCCCTGCACCCCCGAGCCGCCCGGACGGGGCGGCATGTTGCCCGGCGAAGCACCGGGACGCGGTGCGCCACCGGCCCGTGGCGCACCCGGACGGGGTGCCAGGGGGCGCGGGATGGGCCGGTCCACAGGTTGTGCCGAGGAGAACGGGTTGTTGCCCACCCGCGGGGTGCGTGGGCCGGGACGCGGTCCCGGGGCTCCGCCCGTCGTGGGGCTGGGAGCCGGTGCGCTGGCCGCCGGAGCGGGCGGCTGCACCGGTGCCGGTGGTGCAGATGGAGCCGCCGGGGGTGCGGGGGCGGCCGGCTTCGGGCCGGCCGTTTCCGGCGGGGCCGTTGCGACACCGCCGGCTGAGGCTTTCGGGCTGGCTTTCGGGCTGGCTTTCGAGCCGGTGGCCGCTGCGCCGTTACCGGCGGCTTTGGCGGTTTCCGGGGCGGGCTTGGCGCCGCCGAATGCTTCACGCAACCGGCGCGCGACGGGTGCTTCCACCGTCGACGACGCCGATTTGACGAATTCGCCCTGTTCGCTCAGCCGGGCGAGAACTTCCTTGCTGGTGACACCGAGTTCCTTGGCCAACTCGTGCACGCGGGCCTTGCCTGCCACTACATCTCCTGTCTGGAGGCGACAGCGGTGGGAAGGCCGCGCCTCGGGTTTAGCTATGACGCATGGTCATCGGGACTTCACGGTGTGCTCATGTTCTTCGCTACCTGTCATGTTGCCGGGTGACGCGCACTTCACAATGGCACTGAAGTGCTCGACCACCGCGGATGTGTCCGGTGAACCGGTGATGCGCAACGCTCGACCGAAAGCTCGCCGCCGGACCGCTGCGTGCAGGCACTGCTGGTCGGGATGCAGCCATGCACCCCGCCCGGGCAGGTTACCCGCTGGATCGACGGTCACGGCGCACTCGCCGTCCCCGATCGACACAGCTACCACTCGAAGCAGTTCGACGGCCAACTCTCGTCTCCGGCACCCGATGCATGTCCGCACAGGTCCACCCATGCGTCGATGCGTCGAGGCCGAAGTCTCGCGCTGGATCACGGCTCAGTCTACCGTCACCGCGCGGGCGCTCCGAACCACCCATCAAGCGAGACCAGCCAGCTACCGGTCGTGGGCCACCTCGGGGCCGGACTCGCCCTCGGGCTGGCTCGGGGCATCGCTGCGGATGTCGATGCGCCAACCCGTCAGCCGTGCCGCCAGCCGCGCGTTCTGCCCCTCCTTGCCGATCGCCAGCGAGAGCTGGAAATCGGGTACCACCACGCGGGCGGCCCGGGCCGCCTGATCAACGACGGTCACCGACACGACCTTGGCCGGCGACAGTGCGTTGGCCACGAACCGGGCCGGGTCCTCGTCATAGTCGATGATGTCGATCTTCTCGCCGGACAGCTCACTCATCACGTTGCGAACGCGCTGGCCCATCGGGCCGATGCAGGCACCCTTGGCGTTGAGACCCGGAACCCGCGACGTCACGGCGATCTTGGAGCGGTGACCGGCCTCGCGGGCCACCGCGGCAATCTCCACCGACCCGTCGGCGATCTCGGGGACTTCCAACGCGAACAGCTTGCGCACCAGGTTGGGGTGGGTGCGCGACAGCCTGATCAGCGGCTCACGAGCGCCACGGGTTACCCCCACCACATAGCAACGCAGCCGCTCGCCGTGCTCGTAAGGCTCCCCGGAAACCTGTTCGGCCGCGGGGATCACGCCTTCAGCCGCCTTCGTCTCGCTGCCCAGCCGGACCACAACATCCCCGCGGGCGTTGGCCCGGGCGTCACGCTGGATCACCCCGGCGACGATATCCCCCTCGCGCGCCGAGAACTCGCCGTAGTTGCGCTCGTTCTCGGCATCACGGAAGCGCTGCAGCATGACCTGGCGCGCGGTGGTTGCCGCGATACGGCCGAAACCCTCCGGGGTGTCGTCCCATTCGCTGATGACGTTGCCGTCGGCATCGGTCTCCCGCGCCAGCACCCGGACCACACCGCTCTTGCGGTCGATGTCGATATGCGCGTCGGCCTCGTGCCCTTGGGTATGGCGGTAGGCGGTGAGCAACGCAGACTTGATGGTATCCAGGAGCTCGTCCACGGAAATGCCCCTGTCGACCTCGATTGCATGCAACGCAGCCATGTCGATGTTCATGCTCCGGCCTCCATTCCGGCAGCCCCGCCCGGTTGCCCCACCAGCTCCAGCTCCCGCTGGGTTGGCGGCGAAAACTCCACCTGGACAATGGCTTTCATGATGTCATCGAGCGGTATGTCCCGCAGCGACCAGTCACCACCGCGGCGTTCCCGGACCACCAGCCGTAACATCGTGCCATCGACCACGGCGACGCGGCCGGTGACTTCTGATCCGTCGGACAGGGCAAGTTCGACCTTGCGGCCACGTGCCCTGCGAAAGTGCTTCTCGGTGGTCAGCGGCCGTTCCACACCCGGTGAGCTGATTTCGAGGACGTAGTGACCGGTGACATCGGCAAGTCCGTCCAGCAACTCCGAAGCCGAGCGGGACAGCTGCGCAATCGTGTCCATGTCGAGCGCCTTGTCGCCGTCCACAACCACTGTGATGCGCGGCGGCCGCGCACCGGCGTGGATCGCAACGTCCTCGATCTCGTAACCGGCGCGTGCGAACTCCCCATCGAGTAGCTCGATCACCTGCTGCTGCGAAGGTAGCCCGGTAGCCACGGCGAGCTCCTCATCTTGAGTTGTCCGATCGTCTACTACTGGAGTCGCCGGCTGGGCGGCTCCAGCGGCCAACAGGATGCGTGACCTGCGGGACCAGCCACCAACGATACGCCAGGACCGGCTGACGCGGCCGCGATCCGACTGCCTTGCTCAGCGGCGTCGGCGCCGGCCACGGACGGCGCAATGGCAGGATGTTGCTGTGCCGAGCACCCTCCCCGTCGTCAGCAGGCGACGCATGCTGATCGGTGCGGGCCAGGGAATCGCGGCCCTGGCCCTGCTCGGCGGAACCGCCTCGGCGTGTGCGTCGTCGCCGACACCACCCGCCGTCGAGGACCTCGAAGCACAACTGGAGCTGGCCAAGCGCGACAGCCAGACGGCCCGGGATGCGGCGGCCGCCGCCAATCCGGTCGCCGCACCGGCGCTGGCCGAGGTCGCCTCGGAACGCTCCGAACACGCCCGCGCGCTGGCCGAGGAGATCGCCCGCGCCGCAGGGGAGCCGGTGCCGACCACGACGGAGACGTCGACCACCACCACAACCAGCGCCCAGGCCGGTCCCCCACCCTCGGTGCGGGATGTCATCAACGCGCTGCGCGAGTCCGCTGACAGCGCCACAGCGCTGGCTGCCGAGCTGTCGGGATACCGCGCCGGGCTGCTCGGCTCCATTGCCGCCTCCTGCACGGCCAGCTACCAGGTCGCACTGGTGTTCCGGGAGCCCGCACCGTGACATCGGTCGAACCGAGCACGCCGGCTGCACCGTCGCGACCGGCGGAACCCGATGACGCTGCCATGTATGACGCCATCGCCGCCGAACACGCGGTCATCTACGGCTACGGCCTGGTTTCGGCCCACTCGTCGCCCGATGTCAATCCCCTGGTATCGGATGCGCTGGCCCAGCACCGCGAACGACGCGAAGCGGCCATCGCGCTGCTGGCTGCGCGATCGGTGGCTGCCCCGCTGCCCGCCGTCGGATACCAGCTGCCGATCCCCGTGGCCAACCCGACCGATGCCGCGAAACTCGCCGTCCGCATGGAGCAGGACACCGCGGTGGCGTGGCGTGCCGTCATCGAGCAGGCCACGAGCACCGACGAACGCGGCTTCGGGGTCACCGCCCTGACCCAGAGCGCGGTGCTGGCGGCGAAATGGAAACAGGTGCTGCGCACCTGGCCGGTCACGGTGGCGTTCCCCGGCGGCAGCGAGTGAGTGCCGCCGGGTGTCAGCCCGGCGCAACCTGACCGGTGACCGCCGCGGCGATATCGGTGGCCGCGGCGCCGACCGCGATCTCGCGGGTCTGACCGCTGAACCGGTTACGCAGCTCGACGACGCCGTCGGCCCAGCCGCGACCCACCACGACAACCCAGGGCACTCCCAGCAGCTCGGCGTCCTTGAACTTCACGCCGGGTGACGCCTGCCGGTCGTCGAGCAGCACATCAATGCCGATGCGGTCCAGTTCGGCCGCGAGCCCGGTCGCCCCGTTGCGTGCCGCGGCGTCCTTGTTGGCGATCACGAGGTGCGCATCGAAGGGCGATACCGCCGACGGCCACCTCAGGCCCAGGTCGTCGTGATGCTGTTCGGCGATGACGGCCACCAGCCGTGACACGCCGACACCGTAGGAGCCCATGGTGAGCCGCACCGGCTTGCCGCCCTCACCGAGCACATCGGCGTTGAACGCGTCGGTGTACTTGCGGCCCAGCTGGAAGATGTGACCGACCTCGATGCCGCGTGCGGAGACCAACGGGCCGGCACCATCGGGTGCGGGATCTCCGTCCCGCACCTCGGCGGCCTCGATCGTGCCGTCGGCGACGAAGTCACGACCGGCCACCAGGCCGACGATATGGCGGCCCGGCTGGTCGGCACCGGTGATCCAGGACGTGCCATCCACCACCCGTGGATCGACAAGGTATCGAACACCGTTGTCCAGCAATGCTTTCGGGCCGATAAAGCCCTTCGTCAGGAACGGGTGCCGCGCGAAATCGTCGTCGCCCAGGAGCGCGTACTCGGCCGGGTCGAGCGCCGCGCCCAGCCGCTTGTCGTCGATCTCGCGATCGCCGGGCACCCCGATGGCCAGCAGTTCCCAATCCCCGCCGGGCGCGCGGACCTTGAGCAGGATGTTCTTGAGGGTGTCGGCCGCGGTCACGGTGCGGCCGGCCAGCAGGGGGACGTCGGCGTTGTTCGCCCAGTCCACCAGGGTGGCGATCGTCGGCGTTTCACCGGTGTCGTGGACCACCGGCTCGGGCAGCCCGTCGATCGGCAGCGGCTCCGGGCGCGCGGTGGTCACCGCCTCGACGTTGGCGGCGTAACCGGATTCCAGGCAGCGCACGAACGTGTCTTCGCCGATCGGGCTTTCGGCGAGGAACTCCTCTGACGCGCTGCCGCCCATCGCCCCGGAGACCGCCGACACGATGACGTACCGGACCATCATCCGCTCGAACATCCGCTGATAGGCCACCCGGTGCGCGTCGTAGGCGGCCTTGAGCCCGTCGTCGTCGACATCGAAGGAGTAGGAGTCCTTCATCAGGAACTCACGGCCCCGCAGGATGCCGGCTCGCGGCCGCGCCTCGTCACGGTACTTGTTCTGGATCTGGTAGAGCCGCAGCGGGAAGTCCTTGTAGGAGCTGTACTCCCCCTTCACGGTCAGGGTGAACAGCTCCTCGTGGGTCGGGCCGAGTAGATAGTCGTTACCGCGGCGGTCCTTGAGCCGGAACACGCCGTCGCCGTACTCGGTCCAGCGGTTGGTGGTCT
>CAZDYH010000182.1:0-5915 GCA_964509355.1 uncultured Mycobacterium sp. | reverse complement strand
ATGGCACCGATCCTAGGTCTACGACTGGATGCACACGCTGAAGTGTGTCCGCCTGAGCCCTCGCCCGAGTTCGTGCCGAGGTCATCTTCCGGCGTCGCCGTCGCCGCTTTGTGGCACATCCATGCGGTATGTGGCATGATTAGGTCATGGATGCCACACTGGTGTTGGGCCAGCAAGGTCGGCTGGTGATCCCGGCAGACATACGGACCGCGTTGGGTCTGGCTCCCGGCGATCGCGTGCACCTGCATGTGACTGGTCGACGGCTGGTGCTTGAACGACAGCAGGACGCCGTGGCTGAGCTACGGGCCCTGGGAGCCGGACTTCCGAAAGACCGCTCGCTGGTCGAGGAGTTGCTCGCTGACCGGCGTTCGGCCGCTGAGGCCGAGTGACGGTCCTGGACGCATCCGCGGTGCTGGCTCTCGTTCACGACGAGCCCGGCGCCGACCAGGTCGCAGCCGAACTGCAGTCTGCGTCACTGGGCGCAGCGAACCTCGCGGAAGTCATTGGCAAGCTGGTAGACGCCGATCTCGATGTCAGCCGGGTCCGTGAATTGCTCGCCGCCGCCGGCGTCACGATCGAGCCGTTGACCGAAGCCGATGCCGAACTGGCCGGGGCAATGCGGTCCCTGGCCGGCGGACGTGGGTTGTCGTTGGGCGATCGCTGCTGCCTCGCCTTGACAGTCCGCAGCACGCCCCCCGAGGTTCTGACTGCCGATCGCGCGTGGTCCCAGCTCGACCTGCCCATCCGAGTCCGCTTGCTCCGGTAAACAAGCTAACGCGCGTCGCAATGGTCGGCAATTCTGCAACAGTTTCGATAGGGGACGGCAGTGCGTCTTCGTGAACCGGTTGGCGGTGTCGGTCGTGGTCAAGGTGGTCTGTTTCCCAGTCGAGTGTCAATAGGGTATTCACCGCACAACGATGAACCTCACCGTAAGGACCCGTCTCATATGCCGCCCCCGAACAAACTCAGCGGCCACGACATCGACGGGCGCGCCGACCGATACGCCCTCGCCGGCACCGCCTTCCAGCTCCTCACCGGCGCCCCGCCCTCCGCCCTACGAGAACTCCAACCCGGTGGCGGTCATCAGCGCCCACCTCACCGCGCCACCCCCTCATCAGCGAGAAGCGCCCCGATCTCGCACGCTTGGACGGGTGCTGGCCACCGCCTTGGCCAAGATGGCTGCAGAACGCTTTGTGAGCTGCGAGCGGTTCGCCGCAGCCTTCCGCCAAGCGGTGGGCAGCGACTCGACCAGCGCCCAACCCACCCAGGCCGCCAGCCCCCCGGCTCCCCCTGCCCCTCAAGCCCCCCACCGATACCGGCCGAAACCGTCGGCGTTGAGGGGCGCCTTCTATGTGGGCGCGGACTGTTCGGATGCCGCCGCCCTCAGCTGCTCGTAGGCCTGCAGGGTGTGGCCTGACAGCGAGGACAGGTCGTCGATCGCAGTGGCATTGGCGACGAACCCGAAGTCGATGTGGTCGTGGTAGGAGCTGAGCGTGACGTTCAGCCCGATCGAAGCGGCGAGCGCCGAGACGGGGTAGATGCCGAGCAGGCGTGCCCCGTTCAGATATCTGGTCTCCTTGGCGCCCGGCACATTCGAGATGACCAGGTTGGCGGCTGGCCGTCCGACCCGGTCCAGGTGGGTAGACGCGCCCAGGCCCGCGAGCGCGACGATTCCGACCGCGTAGGTCATGGCCGCATCTGGCGACATGCCGCGCAGTTCCTTCTTGGCCGCGGCCACGGACTCGACCACCTGCTTGATCCGCTGCGGCGCGCCGACCGCGGGGTCGCCGAGACGCACGAACATCGCCGACGCCCGGGTACCGATCGCCGCGTCGCCGTCGTCACGCAGCGACACCGGACACATCGAGATGAACGGGTGCGGGAACGCACGCCCAGTCTCCCGCAGGTAGGCGTGCAGGCCGGCGTCGACGACGGTGACGGCGACGTCGTTGAGGGTGGCTCCGAAGTGGTGGCCGATCCGACGCATCTGCTCCAACGGCAGCGACAGCGTCGCAAACCTCCGGCCACGCTTGAGCGGCTCGTTGGTCGGGGCATGCTGGGCCATGAACGGCAGACTGCCCTCGAGGTGGGCCCCGACGAGCCCGGTCAGGGTCTTGCGCAGCGCGCCCATCGAGACCTCGTTGACCGCCTCGAGCTGGGTGACCACCCCGCGGACGGAGTCGGTGATTCTCTGCACGAACGGCGCTGCCGGTCGCGCGGTCGGCGGCGGTGGGCGCAGCGCGAACGCCGGCTCGGGCACCGTGTGTTCCTCGGACAGGCTGAGCCCGGCGTAGAGCATCTTCAGCCCCGAGGCGCCATCGACGATGCAATGGTGGGTCTTGGTGTAGATCGCGAACCGGCCGCCCGGAACTGAGTCGATCACCCAGCAGCGGAACAGCGGCCGATCCCGGTCGAGCATGGGTTCGTGCAGTTCGGCCACGAGCCGCAGCAGATCCTCGTACGAGCTTCTCGCCGGCAGCGCCAGGTGCTGGACGTGATACAAGGGGTCCCAGTCCTCGAGCGGCCGAAAATGGGGGGCACCACCGCCCACAAGATCTGGCACGTAGGTGAACGGCGGCACCGGCCGGTACGCCCGGTAAGCGTCCACGATCTCCCGGACCACCGCTGTGCGCCCCGGAGGCTTCTTGAACAGCAGCATCGCGCCGACATGGGTCGTACTGGCCGGTGACTCGATCAGTAGCCACAAGAGGTCAAGCGGCGGAATCGATTTGGTCATCGGTCAGCCCTCCACGCAGCAGTGCGTGCTTGCTTGCGCAAGCTCCGAACGTCATCGAGATGTTCCTCTCGCCGAGCTGGCGCGACGAGGGCATTAGGACCCCGCGGTAGCAACCGGAGGTCCTCTATGCGCTAGCACTGGGCATCACAGGCCGCATCAGAGAACTGCTGGACGAACTTCTCGATTCTTGGCGCCGCCAACCCCAACAACCCACATCGCAATAGCGAGTCTGAACCGGCATGCTTCACTCACTCAACCCGGATCAACCAGACGGGGTCAGACCAGTGGGGCGGGCTCTCGCCGCGGGACGCGGTGTTCTACCGCCGAACTCACTGCGCCGCCGATACTTGTACGAAATCTGGACGATCCAGGGCAAGTTTTTGCCATTCGAGGACAGTTGCGGTGTTCGGAATACGGCCGAACTCCGGTTGCGAAACGACGACCAAGGACTTGTTGGTCGGTGACTTCGGACTCTGCTCCTAACGGACGGCGGGTGGTGCAATCCGTGGGTTAGTGACTCAACCTTGGAGGTGGGAGATGACCGAAATCACCGGCGGCGAGCTGTTCGCCCGCGCGCTTGCGGCCGAGGGGATCGAGTTCCTCTTCGGGCTGCCGTGCCCGGAGATAGACCCGCTTTTGGCACAACTGAATGCGCACGGCATCCGGCTGGTGCCGGTGCGCCATGAGGCGGCCGGTGTGCACATGGCCGAGGGTCTGTACAAGACGACGGGCAAGGTTGCGGCTGTGCTGGGCAATCCCGGTCCCGGCTCGGCGAACCTGCTGCCGGGTGTGGTCACCGCACTGCACGAAGGTGTTCCGGTGCTGGCCATCACCTCCCAGCACCGGCTCGGGATCGTCTACCCCTCACCGCCGTCGACCTTCCAGGGCCAAGATCAGCTCGACCTTTTCCGGCCTGCGGTCAAGTGGGGCGGCCCAATCTTCGAGTGGTCACGGATCCCCGAAGTGCTGCGGCTGGCATTCCGTGAGATGCACAACGGGCGGCCGGGTCCAGTCCATGTCGAGCTGCCGGCCCCGATTCTGTATGAGACCGGCGACCCGCGCACGGCGCCGGTGTGGCCGCCCGCTGCCTACCGGGTTGGGCCCCCGCAGCCGTCGGACCGCCAGCTCGACGAGGCCGCGGCGCTACTTGCCGAGGCCGAGCGGCCGGTGGTGATCGCGGGCCAAGGCGTCGACCGCGCCGATGCACGCGATCGTGTGCTCAAGATCGCCGAGTTGCTCGGCTGCCCCGCGATCAGCTCGATGGCCGGCCGCGCGAGTGTCCCCAGCGATCACCCGAACTACGTGTTCGGCTTCGGCCCCGCCGGTGACCTCGCGCGCAGCGAGGCCGACGTGCTGCTGGTGGCCGGCTCGCGGATGGGAAACCTGGACGTCCCCTACGACACCTACTGGGGCGACCCGGAGGGCAAGCGGCTCATCCAGATCGACATCGACCCCAGCAATTTCGGCGTCACGCGGCCGCTGCACCTGGGCATCCTCGCCGACGTGGGGCCCGCTCTCGACGGTATTGCCGCGCGGCTGCGCGCGACGGATCTGGGCACCCGCGAGGGCGTGGACCTGGCCCGCTACCGCCAACTCGACGAGCAGGTGCGGATGCAGATGGCCGCCCCGATCCTCGAATGGAAGGGCCCGGGCATCCATCCGGCGCACGCGATTGGAGCGATCGGCGCGGTGTTCGGCCCGGACACCGTGTACACCGTCGACGGTGGCAACACGTCGCTGTGGGCGTACAACGTGCTGCCGCCGACGCGGCCTCGGTCGTATCACACGATCCTCGAACTCGGCATGCTCGGCACCGGGATCCCGTCGGCGATCGGCGCCAAACTGGGCGCACCCGACCGCGAGGTCGTTTGCGTCACCGGCGACGGGGCCGCCGGTTTCAACATCATGGAGTTGCAGACGGCTGCGCGCGAGGGCATTGACGTCACCGTGGTGGTGTTCGCCGAGGGTTCCTGGACGATGGAGGAGCTGAACGAACTTCAGTTGTACGGCACGACATTCGGCACAGCCCAGGGCGAGATCCGATGGGACATTGTCGCGCAGGGACTTGGCTGCCGCGGTGAGTACGTGGAGCGCATTGAGGACCTCGACGGTGCGCTGCGGCGTGCCCGTGAGCACACCGGTCCCAGTCTGGTCTGTGTTCGCAGCGATCACGCCGCCAACCTCGCCATCCCGGCCGAGATGACGGC
The DNA here is from genome assembly GCA_964509355.1 of uncultured Mycobacterium sp. Classification (GTDB taxonomy): domain Bacteria; phylum Actinomycetota; class Actinomycetes; order Mycobacteriales; family Mycobacteriaceae; genus Mycobacterium. The sequence goes on along the minus strand of CAZDYH010000182.1, from coordinate 971 downwards.
CCGGTTCTTCGAGGTCTACTCCGGACCGGCCAAGCCGGCCCTTGTCTAGGAGCATCGCCATGGCAAAGACCATCAACCTGACAGGCAAGATCGCCGTCATCACCGGCGCAGGATCCGGCATCGGCGCGGCGACCGCACGGCTGCTGGCACGACACGGGGCGAAGGTGCACGTCGCCGACATCAACGCCGAGGCGGTATCGCGATCCGATCCTCCGCAGTGCTGACCGTCCGTTGATTCAACACATTCCCGGTGCCGCGGGGCAGCCGCACGCTCGGATCAAGGGCGGGCACTTCGTCCAGGAGGACTGCGGGCCCGAACTGGCCGAGCGCATCCTGGCCTGGGAGAAGTCTCCGCACTGAGCCCCGCGGGGTGAATGCACTGTGGCCCTACGAGCTGACCATGACATCGAGCAGGGTCGTCCGGATACGCCGGTTTGATGGCACGGTTCGTCGAGCCCGACGCCGCGCCTGAGCAGCTCGTCGATGGCCTCGACGGTGCTGGCCTGTAGCAGCTCGGTTGGCATGTTGTCAGGTGTGGTGTTCATGGCGGGCTGTTCCTTCCCCGTTAGAGCGGCGATGGTGTATCAACCGCACAACGACGAAGGTCGTCGTCGGAACCGGCACCCGTCTCGATGATGGCGACGCCGGCAGTGGCGTGCGGGACGATGACGTTGCACAGACCGTCCCGGTGGGCATTGCAGAACGTGCGCACCGCATCGGTGAGGTTGATGATCCGCCGACGGGCGGTGTCGACGTCGAGTACATCGGTGTCAACGGGTCGAGCCTACGGGCCTTTGACCCGCCCGGGCGGGGACCTAAGCCTCTGCCGTCGGCGTGGGCCCGCGGTTAGCTTCGGGGTATGGGTAGGCAGAATTCGTGGTTGGCCGGTTTGATGGCGGCCGCCGGAATCGGTGCGCTGTACCGATACGGGGTGCGCCCGAGGATGTACAACCAGGGCGCCACCGCGGCAG
>CAZDYH010000181.1:2895-5968 GCA_964509355.1 uncultured Mycobacterium sp. | reverse complement strand
CCGGCGGCGAGGACGGGCGTCTCTTTCGGCACTTCAACTCCTGCAGCTCAATTGGGATCCTTCGCACCTGACGGGCAGGACCGGGCGAACGAGAACGCAAGCCCGGGTCAGGGTTGCCGGTGGTGCAGCTCCATCATTGACACCTGGTGGTCTTGGACTGTCTGGCCCTCGTGCGGCGACGCGGTCCAGTTGCCGTCCCGGCCCAGCTCCCAGCAGCGGGTGGCCGGATCCATCGCGGAGGTGAACACGTCGTCAAGTTGAGCGGTCAGCCTCGGGTCCTTGACCTGGGCCAGCACCTCGACCCGTCGGTCGAGATTACGATGCATCATGTCGGCACTGCCGATCCAGAACTCATCGATGGCGCGGAAGTGAATAATGCGCGAATGCTCGAGGAAGCGGCCGAGAATCGAGCGCGCCACGATGTTCTCGGAGAATCCCTCCGCGCCCGGCCGCAGCGCACAGATGCCGCGCACCACCACCTCGACACGCACCCCCGCCTGTGATGCGCGGTAGAGCGCATCGATGACCTGCTCGTCGACGAGTGCGTTGGCCTTGAGCCGGATCCGCGCGTCCGCGCCGTGCCGGGCGGCCGCGACCTCGCGCCCGATACGCTCGATGATCCCCTTGCGAACGCTGTGTGGAGCCACCAGCAGATTGCGGTAGGTGACCTTTCGTGAATAGCCGGTGAGCGAGTTGAAGAGGTCGGTCAGATCGGCGCCGATATCGGGGGACGCCGTCAGCAGGCCGACATCCTCGTACAGCCGGGCGGTCTTCGGGTTGTAGTTCCCGGTTCCGATGTGGCAGTAGCGGCGGATCGTCGAACCCTCACGGCGAACCACCAGACATGTCTTGCAATGCGTCTTGAGCCCGACCAGCCCGTAGACGACGTGCACGCCCGCCTGCTCGAGGGCCCGTGCCCATTTGATGTTGGCGTGCTCGTCGAACCGCGCCTTGATCTCGACCAGCGCCACGACCTGCTTGCCGGCCTCGGCAGCGTCGATGAGCGCGTTCACGACGGGTGAGTCACCCGAGGTGCGGTACAGGGTCTGCTTGATCGCCAGCACGTTGGGGTCGGCGGCGGCCTGCTCGATGAAGCGTTGCACGGTGGTGGAAAAGGAGTCGTACGGGTGATGCACCAGCACGTCGCCCTCGCTCAGGGTGGCGAAAATGCTCTTGGGCGTCTCCCGCTCGCCGAACGCCGGCGGCGTGGCCGGCACGAATGCCGGGTCTTTGAGCGCGGGGCGATCCGTGCCGTAGATCTGCCACAGCGACGACAGGTCGAGCAACCCGGGTACCTCGATGACATCGCCCGGGTGCACGTCCAGTTCACGCAGTAGCAGCTCCAACATGTTCTCGGTCATATCGTCGGCAACCTCGAGCCGCACCGGCGAGCCGAACCGCCGCCGGGCCAGCTCTCGTTCCAGCGCCTTCAGCAGGTCCTCGTCGCGATCCTCTTCGACATCGAAATCGGCGTTGCGGGTGATGCGGAACGCGTGGTGCTCCACGATCTCCAGCCCGGGGAACAACAACGGCAGGAAGGCCGCGATCAGTTCCTCCATCGGAAGGAACCGGACTTCTCCATCGACTCCTTCGCGGCTGCCGAGCTCGACGAACCGATCGACGTTGTCGGGAACCTTGACACGAGCGAAGTGCTGGGTGCCGTCCTCGGGCTGCCGCACCGTGACCGCCAGGTTCAGGCTCAACCCGCTGACGAACGGAAACGGGTGAGCGGGATCGACGGCCAGCGGCGTCAGGACGGGGAAGACCTGGTCGTGGAAGTAGGTGGACAGCCGGCCGCGTTCGGCGTCGTCGAGATCGGCCCAGTTGACGACGAGGATTCCTTCCTCGGCGAGCGCGGGCCGCACCGAATCGAGGAACACATGGGCCTGCCGGCTGGCGATCTGCTGGGTGCGCTCGCCGATGCGGCGCAGCTGCTCGCGCGGCGACAGGCCATCAGCCGAGCGCACCGACAGACCCATCTCATCGCGGCGCTTGAGACCGGCGACGCGGACCATGTAGAACTCGTCGAGGTTGGAGGCGAAGATCGCCAGGAATTTGGCGCGTTCCAGCAACGGCAACGAATCGTCGGCAGCCAGCGCCAGCACCCGTGCGTTGAAGTCCAGCCAGCTCAGCTCGCGGTTCAGGTAGCGGTGCTCGGGGAGTTGGTCATCGATCGCGGCCGTGGTGGCCGCCGGCGGCGCCTCCGGTGCCGAGTCGCCCGACTGCCAGTCCACTTCAGCTTCGGTTTCGGTCACGTTGCCGATCATCCCTCATTACGCGGCCTCGCTGCTAACTGCGGTCGAAGTTCGCTAACGCGTGCCGACGGCCTGGTTGGTCGCCACACCAACCCCGAGGCGGCGGGCGGCCAGCAGATCCTCGGGGGTGTCGATATCACACCGCAGACCGGGCCAGGCCCCGGTGAGCTCGATGGCACCCGAATGCCGGTGCCGATCCGCCGAATCCGGCCCGAATCTCGGGTCCAGCGGCGTTCCGAAAGCGAACAGTGCGGCGGTTCCCGTCCCGTGCCGGTCGGCCACGAAGCTGCGCGGGTAGCAGCGTGCGGCCGCGACGGCCTGGCTGAGCTCCTGCGGCTGCAGGGCCGGCAGATCACCTTGGAGCACAACGATGTTGGATGTCGCCGCGGCCACCGCGGCCTCGGCGGCGGTGATCGCGTTGTTCAGGGGATCGGGGTGGCCGGCGGGGGTCGGGTCGCCCAGCACGTCGGCCCCGAGTTCGCGGGCCGCCGCGGCGGCCACGTCGTCGGGGGTCACGACGGTGACCGAGCTCAGCGACCCGACGGTCGACGCCGCCACGATGGTGTCGATGAGCATGGCCAGAACGACGCGCTCGCGGGTCCGCGCTGAGAAGACCGGTGCCAGCCTGGTCTTGGCGGCGGTGAGCCGCTTGACGGCGATGATCAGCCCGATATCGCGGGGCGCATCGTCGCCGGCCCTGCGGCTCCGCTGCACTCTGTCGCCGGTGCGCGTGCCGCTCATGAACGTCATCCTGCCAGCGCCGCGCAGAGCCCGGGCGACCTGCCGTCGCCACGCTAGGGTGAAACGCCTGCGGATAG
>CAZDYH010000181.1:0-2795 GCA_964509355.1 uncultured Mycobacterium sp. | reverse complement strand
CGCAGAGCCCGGGCGACCTGCCGTCGCCACGCTAGGGTGAAACGCCTGCGGATAGCGCGACAGCGACGACAGCACGGGTGGTGTAGATGGCCAGCACGGTGGGCACCGCGGCGGTGATGGGGGCCGGTGCGTGGGGAACGACGTTGGCCAAGGTACTGGCCGACGCAGGTAACGAGGTCAGGCTCTGGGCCAGGCGGACCGAACTGGCCGATGAGATCAACGCCACTCATTGCAACCCCGGCTATCTGCCCGACGTGACGCTGCCGTCGGCCATCCACGCCGGCACCGATGCGGCCGCCGCGCTTTGCGGGGTAACCACGGTGCTGCTGGCGGTGCCGTCGCAGACGCTGCGGGCCAATCTCACGCATTGGGCGGGCTTCATCGAGGACGGGGCCACCCTGGTCAGCCTCGCCAAGGGCATCGAGCTGGGCACCCTGATGCGGATGAGCCAGGTGATCGTTGCGGTAACCGGTGCCGACCAGTCCCAGGTCGCCGTGGTCTCCGGGCCCAACCTGGCCAGTGAGATCGCCGACGAACAACCCGCCGCCACCGTGATCGCCAGCACCGATTCCGGTCGTGCGGTCACGTTGCAGCGCTCAATGAACACCGGATACTTCCGGCCCTACACCAATGCCGACGTCGTCGGGACGGAGATCGGGGGTGCCTGCAAGAACGTCATCGCCCTGGCATGCGGTATGGCGGCCGGAGTGGGGCTCGGCGAGAACACCGCGGCGGCGATCATCACCCGCGGACTGGCCGAGATCATGCGGCTCGGAATCGCGTTGGGGGCCAAGTCCTCGACGCTGGCCGGTCTGGCAGGCGTTGGCGACCTGGTGGCCACCTGCACGTCGCCGCGTTCGCGCAATCGCACCTTCGGCCAGCGGCTGGGCAGGGGCGAGACCATGCAGTCGGCGCTGCGGGCCGCGGGCGGCCATGTGGCCGAAGGGGTGACGTCCTGTGAATCGGTGCTGGCGCTGGCCTCGAGCTACGACGTCGAAATGCCGCTCACCGACGCCGTGCACCGGGTGTGCCACCGGAACCTGTCCGTTGACCAGGCGGTAGTCCTGCTGCTGGGCCGCAGCACCAGACCGGAATGAGTGCTGATGATCGATCGTTACGGCGATTCCACCCGCAGCGTCAAAGCCGTCAGCTCCCCGGCGATCCCGGGTCAGCCGGTAGCGCCTGTTCCCGTCCCGGTGTCCACGTACCACCTGTCGCCCGACGAATCGGCGGACCAGGACACCTACGGCCGCAGCTCCAACCCGACGTGGCGGCAACTGGAGTCCGCACTGGCGCAGCTGGAAGGGGCCGCCACGGCCCTGACATTCGGATCCGGCATGGCCGCTGTCACCGCAGCACTGCGGGTGCTGGTCAAGCCCGGATCCGTACTGGTGGTCCCGGCCGACGGGTATTATCAGGTCCGCTGCTACGCCGCGGAATATCTTGCACCCCTTGGGGTCACGGTCAGGGAGGCGGCCAGTTCGGAGATCTGCGATCTTGCCGCGGGAGCGGACGTGGTGCTGGCCGAGACCCCGGTCAACCCTGGACTGGACGTGGTCGACCTGCATCGGTTGGCAACGATCTGCCGCCGGCGGGGCGCACCGCTGGTCGTCGACAACACCACCGCAACTCCGTTGGGCCAGCAGCCGCTGTCGCTGGGGGCTGACCTCGTGGTGGCCAGCGCCACCAAGGCCTTGTCGGGCCATAGCGACCTCGTCGCAGGCTATGTTGCCGGCAGCCAGCCCGGCCTGATGGCCGCCATCGAACGCGAGCGGCTGCTGGCCGGTCCGGTCCTGGGCGCGTTCGAAGCGTGGTTGGCGCTGCGCAGTCTTGGCAGCGCGGGCCTGCGATTCGAACGCCAGTGCCAGAACGCGCAAGCTCTCGCGACGATGCTGCACGGTCATCCTGCGGTGCACCATGTGCGGTACCCGGGGCTGCCCGATGATCCGTCGTATCCGGTGGCGGCGGCGCAGATGCGCCGCTTCGGCGGCCTGGTGTCCGTCGAGCTGGCCGACGCCGCCTCCGTGCATGCGCTGGTGCAGCGCAGCGAGCTGCTGGTGGCCGCCACCAGTTTCGGCGGTATCCACACGTCGGTGGACCGCCGGGCCCGCTGGGGCGACCCGGTCGGCGACGGGTTCGCCCGCATCTCGCTGGGCATCGAGGACACCGATGACCTCATCGCCGATGTCGAGCAGGCGCTTTCGTCGAGCTGAGCACGCGGCGCGGTGAAACAGCAGGTCAAGCTGCCCGATCGTGGCGGGGAGCGTCGGGGCGGTAGCCTCTCTAGGTTGTGACCGCCCCGGCGACGTCCCATAGTGGCCGTACCCGCGTCGCCGTCGTGTACGGCGGGCGCAGCAGCGAGCACGCCATCTCCTGCGTTTCCGCGGGCAGCATCCTGCGCAACCTCGATCCGCAACGGTTCGAGGTCGTCGCCGTCGGCATCACTCCCGAGGGCTCGTGGGTCCTCACCGACGCCAACCCCAACGCCCTGGCGATCACCGATGGACAGCTGCCCGAGGTCAGCGGCACGTCGGGAACAGCGCTTGCGCTGCCGGCTGACCCGCACCGGCGCGGCCAGCTGCTCTCGCTGAGTGGCGGCGCGGGCGAGGTCCTGGCCGCGGTCGACGTGGTGTTCCCCGTTCTGCACGGCCCGTACGGCGAAGACGGCACCATTCAGGGCCTGCTCGAGCTCGCCGGTGTGCCCTACGTCGGCGCCGGAGTGCTGGCCAGCGCGGTCGGCATGGACAAGGAGTTCACCAAGAAGCTGCTCGCGGCCGAAGGGCTGCCGATCGGCG
>CAZDYH010000180.1:0-6032 GCA_964509355.1 uncultured Mycobacterium sp. | reverse complement strand
CGCGGCGTCACCCAGCCCCATCCGGTGATTGACCCCGCCACCGACGCGGACCGCGTACTTCTGCAACGCCCGCAACCCCGGCAGCGTCTTGCGGGTGTCGCGGATCTTGGCTTTCGTACCCCGCGCGGCGTCTACCCACGCCGCGGTTGCGGTGGCGATACCGGACAGGTGGCATACCAGGTTCAGCATGGTCCGCTCGGCGGTCAGCAGATCGCGCGTGTCGGCCTCCAGCGTCAACAGTGCCGCACCCGCGTCCAGCCGAGCGCCGTCGTCCACGCGCTCGATCACCCGGTACGCGTCGGCGCCCAGCACCTCGTCGAGTACCAGCAGGGCGATGTCGACGCCGGCGATCACCCCGGGCTGGCGGGTGACCAGTGCTGCGGTGGCGGTGACATCGGCCGGCACCGTCGCCTGGGTCGTGACGTCGGGTCCGTACCGGAGGTCCTCGTCGAGCCCGCGGCGGATCGTCGCGCGGGCCTCGGCCAGCTCGTAATCGCTGTGTGCCATCAGCAGATCGCCGCCGGTGTCTCGACTACCACCTCGCCGGATCGGTCATCCCGTCCGGCCAGCCGGACGGTGGCGGTGCGTGCCTGTGTGGGGTCGGTGTCGGGATAGTCGCGGCGGTGGTGGCAGCCGCGGCTCTCGGTGCGGGCGAGCGCCGCGGCAGCGACCGCGCGGGCGGTCAGGGTCAGCGCTACGTCTTCAAAGTCGGTGCGTGTCAACGCGCTGCGCTCGCCCGCGGTGGCCAGCGTGTCGGTCAGCCGGTGCAACCCGTCAGCATCGCGGACGACGGACGCGTACCGCGTCATCGCTCGGTGCAGGTCGGCGCGGTCGAGCGCGTCATGTCGACGGGGCCCGGGCAGCCCGGCCCGCCTGGGCCCGGCTGCGACCGCGTGATCCGCGGCGGCCCTACCCGCGCGACCGCCCACGACCAGGCCTTCCAGCAGGCTGTTCGATGCCAGCCGGTTGGCGCCGTGCATACCGGTGCGGGCCACCTCCCCGGCCGCGAACAACCCGGGCAGCTCGGTTCGGCCGTACACGTCCGTGACCACACCGCCGCAGCTGTAATGCGCGCCCGGAACCACCGGAATAGGTTCGCGGGTGGGATCGATACCGGCCGCTCGGCACACCTCGGTAACAGTCGGGAAGCGACGCTCGAAGCCGGCGATACCGCGGGCGTCGAGGTACACGCATGGATCGCCGGTCTTGCTCAGCCGCGCGTCGATGGCCGCGGCGACAACGTCACGTGGGGCCATATCGCCCATCGGATGGACACCGGCGGTCACCGAATTACCTTGTGCGTCAAGAAGTATCGCGCCCTCGCCGCGAAGGGCTTCGGTGATCAGCGGCCGGCGCCCGCTGGCGTGTCCGTCGAAGAGCATGGTCGGGTGGAACTGGACGAACTCGATATCGCTGATCGGGACACCGGCCCACAGCGCCAACGCGACACCGTCGCCGGTCGAGCCCTCGGGGTTGGTGGTCGCGCTGTAGAGGTGGCCGAGACCGCCGGTGGCGAGGATGACCGACGGTGCGTGGATCAGGCCGGGCCCGTCCTGATTGACCACCAGGACGCCGGTCACCGCGGCCAAGCCGTCCGAGTCGTCCCGCAGGACCTGCAGTGCGACATGGTTGCGCCGAATGTCCAGCGTGGTGTCCGCGTGGTCGAGTGCACGCTGTACCTCGGCCCCGGTGGCGTCGCCGCCGGCGTGGATGATGCGCCGCCGCGAGTGTCCGCCCTCCCTGGTCAACGCCCACTGACCCGGTGACGACTCGTCGAACCTCGCACCGTCGTGCACCAGGTCGGCGACCGCGGCGTATCCGTCGGCGACGATGGACCGCACCGCATCGGGATCACACAGGCCACCGCCGGCCGCGACGGTGTCCTGGACATGGGCCTCGACCGAATCCTCGGTTTGGGCCAGCACGACGGCAATACCGCCCTGTGCGTAGTGGGTCGCGGTCTCGGCGGCCTTGCTCAGCACCACCACGCGGCGACCCCGCCGGTGGACCGCCAACGCGGCTGCCAGACCGGCGACTCCGGTGCCGATGACGACGACGTCGGCCCGCTGATGCCAGACCGGTTGGCGCGTCATTCGCCGCCGCCGGGCTGCCCGATCTCGATCATCCGCTGCACGCTGCGCCGCGACAGCCGGGAGGTCTCAGGATCGACATCCACTTCGTCGGCGCCGTCGACGAGGCACCGCAACAGTGCTGCCGGAGTGATCATCTTCATGTATTTGCAGGAAGCGCGGTCGTTCACGGCCCGGAAGTCGATCTCGGGAGCGGCCTTGCGCAGCTGGTGCAACATACCCACCTCGGTGGCGACCAGGACCTGGCGCGCGTGCGTGGCGCGTGCGGCGTCCAGCATGCCGCCGGTGGACAGGATCTTCACCCGGTCCGCCGGAAACGCGCCTTCACCGGCGAGGTAGAGCGCAGAGGTGGCGCAACCGCATTCCGGGTGCACGAACAGCTCGGCATCGGGGTGAGTGCGCGCCTGCTCGGTGAGCTCATCGCCATTGATGCCGGCATGCACATGGCATTCACCGGCCCACACGTGGAGGTTCTTGCGGCCGGTCAGGCGGCGCACATGCGCCCCCAGGAACTGGTCGGGGCAGAACAGCACCTCTCGGTCGGGGTCGATCGACGCGACCACCTCGACGGCGTTCGACGAGGTGCAGCAGATGTCGGTGAGCGCCTTCACCGCCGCGGTGGTGTTGACATACGACACGACGACGGCGCCGGGATGCTCGGCCTTCCAGTCCCTCAGCTCGTCGGCGGTGATGCTGTCAGCCAGTGAGCAGCCGGCGCGCTGATCCGGGATGAGGACGGTCTTGTCGGGGCTGAGGATCTTGGCGGTCTCGGCCATGAAGTGCACACCGCAGAAGACGATGGTGTCCTCGGGCGCCGCCGCGGCGATACGGGACAGTGCCAGCGAATCGCCGACGTGGTCGGCGACGTCCTGAATGGCGGGCAGCTGATAGTTGTGTGCCAGCAGGGTCGCACCGCGCAGGGTGGCCAGGCGACGTATCTCGGCGGCCCACTCTTCGTCGCCGACGATGCCCGAATAGCCGTTGGGGCCATTGGTGATCCGGCTGGCCAAACCACTCGCCAACGTGTCCATGCGGTCCAGAACCGTCATGGCCGCCTCCTCGCGTTGCCCATGGGCCCGGCGGGCCTGCGACACCCACCGAGGTTTTCGACTTATAATCGAAAACATGAGCAATGGTAGCACCGCCCATGAGGTGCTCGCTGTCGTCTTTCAGATTCGCCACCTCGGCGCACGAAAACCGCAGCTAGACGTGCTGCTGTGGGAGCGCGCGCGAGATCCGGAGCGCGGTGCATGGTCACTGCCGGGCGGTAGCCTGAGTCACGACGAAGACATCACGAGTTCAGTTCGGCGTCAACTTGCCGAGAAGGTCGACTTGCGTGAGATCGCTCACCTGGAGCAGTTGGCGGTGTTCTCCGATCCGAACCGTGTCCCGGACACCCGCACGATCGCATCCACGTTTCTGGGCCTGGTCCCCTCCCCCGCGACGCCCGAGTTGCCGCCCGACACCCGATGGCACCCGGTGAACTCGCTGCCGCCGATGGCCTTCGACCACGGTCCGATGGTGGAGCACGCGCGCACCCGACTGGTAGCGAAGATGTCATACACCAACATCGGTTTCGCCTTGGCTCCAAGGGAATTCGCACTGTCTACCCTGCGCGACATCTACGGCGCCGCGTTGGGCCACCAGGTCGACGCGACAAATCTGCAGCGGGTGCTGGCCCGGCGCGGCGTCATCACCCCGACCGGTACCACCGCGCAGTCCGGCCGCAGTGGTGGCCGTCCGGCGGCGCTGTACCGCTTCACCGACTCCCAGCTGCGGGTCACCGACGAGTTCGCCGCGCTCCGGCCGCCCGGCTAACCTGGTTTGGTCGCCCGCCGGCACTGCGCGACAATGCCTGGTGGCCTTGGAGGGAGAGTCAACGATGAACCTTGGCAGCCTGGCAGGCGTGACCGGCCCGGAATGGATCGGCCGACCGCCGCATGAGGGGCTGCAGCGGGGAAGTCGTCCGGTTCTACCGTCAGAGGATCCCTTCTACCAGCCGCCGGCGGGTTATGAGCACGCCGAACCTGGCACCGTGCTGCGTTCACGCGATGTCGAGCTGGCCTTCCTCGGCCTGATACCGCAGCGTGTCACGGCCACGCAGCTGCTGTTCCGCACCACCAATATGAACGGCCTGCCGCTGGCGGCAGTGACCACGGTGATCGTCCCCGCCGATCTCGAGCCGGGCGACAATCGTCCACTGCTGTCGTATCAATGCGCCATCGACGCCGTGGCGTCACGCTGTTTTCCCTCGTATGCGCTCCGACGGCGGGCCCGGGCGGTGGGCGCATTGTCGCAGTTCGAGTACCTGCTGATCGCGGCCGCACTGGCCGAAGGCTGGGTGGTGTCGGTGCCCGACCACGAGGGCCCCGACGGGATGTGGGGTGCGCCCTACGAGCCTGGCTACTGCATCCTCGACGGTGTCCGGGCCGCGCTCGATTTCGAGCCGTTCGGCCTGCCGAAGACGACGCCGATCGGGTTGTGGGGCTACTCCGGCGGCGGGCTGGCCAGCGCATGGGCCGCCGAAGTCGCCGCTCGATACGCACCGGAACTCGACATCGCCGGCGCCGTGCTCGGTTCGCCGGTCGGCGACCTCGGCAACACTTTCCGCCGGCTCAACGGAACGGTCTGGTCGGGGCTGCCCGCGATGGTGGTGGCCTCGTTGACGCACACCTATCCCGACCTCAACCGCGTGATCCAGGAACACGCCAACGAGGAAGGCCGAGCGCTGCTGAAACGGCTGGAAACGATGACCACGCTGGAGGCCATCGTCCGCATGGTGAAGAAGAACGTGGGAACCATGGTCGACCGGCCGCTCGACGAGATTCTGGAGATGCCCGAAATCCAGTACATCTTCGACAACATCAAGCTCGGTTCGACGATCCCCACCACTCCGGTACTGATCATCCAGGCCGTCCACGACCGGGTCATCGCCGTCGACGATATCGACCAACTGGCCCACACCTACTCGGCCGGCGGCGGCAATGTCACCTACCACCGCGACCGGTTCAGCGAGCACATGCTGCTGCACCCGTTCGCCGCACCGATGTCCCTGGAATGGCTGTGCGACCGCTTCGCCGACCGGCCCTTGACCGAGCACCTGGTGCGGACGACATGGCCGACGATGTTCAATCCGGTGACCTATCGCGGGATGTGGCGGTTGAGCGGGATCGTCGCCAAGGTCGTCACCGGCAGAGAGGTGCGGCGCCGTCCGCTATGACGTGGGTGACACCGACGGCGTCGCGGTGGGCGGCGGCCAGGCCGGTGCTTCAACCGCCGGCCAGGCACCCAGGTCGTCGCGCGACGTCGAAACGGCAAGCAGGGCATAGACGAGCGCGGCGATAGCGGCCGGTAGCAGCAGCGTCGACGCGGCCTGCAACGGCGCGTGCCCGAAGAACACCGGCGGCGCTTCGGTGAAGTAGTACACCCGATCCTGGGGACTCACCGGCGCGCCGGCGACATCGACCACGCCATATCGCCGGTGCACGAGAGCGGCTCCCAACGTTGCGGCGAGTGCCGTGGCGACCACCGCGCCGACCGACAGTGCCGCGGCCATCGCCGGCCCGCGGTGCTGGCGCCACTGCCACACCAGCACCGGCGCCACCACCGCCACCACGGTCAAGAGGCCCAGCATCATGAATGCCGCGACGAAGAAGTGGTCGGCCTCGCTGCCGAGATAGGCATGTACGCGCTCACCCGCGCGGGTGAGCACAACCACGCCGTGGATCGGCGGAGCGATCCACGCCCACAGCGCTCCAACCAATACACCCACCAACGCCAGGCCCGCGACGACGGCGAACGCCGCACGTGCGCGCGAGGTGCGCGGTTCGCCCGAGAGGCTCATCGCTGCCATCGGCTCTTCGCCCGAGAGGCTCATCGCTGCCCCTGGCTCTTCGCCCGAGAGGCTCATCGCTGCCCCTGGCTCTTCGCCCGAGAGGCTCA
>CAZDYH010000179.1:0-6088 GCA_964509355.1 uncultured Mycobacterium sp. | reverse complement strand
GTGGTGCCGAACGCCTCGGTGGTCTCGCCGTAGTTCCAGCCGGCCTTCAGCGCCAGCACATTGGCCTCGGCCACGTCGGGCTTTCGGGCGAACTTCTCGCGCACGAAGGTCTCGCTGGTCTCGATCGTCCGCCCGTACATCCAGGACAGCAGCCCGAGCGCGAACATGTTCTTGGCGCGCTGCCCGTCCTTCTTCGACGCGCCGATGGCCTCGACCGCACCCAGGGTCAGCGTGGTCATCGGGACGGCCTGCACGACATAGTCGGACAGTTCGCCGGATTCCAGCGGGTTGCCCTCGTATCCGACCTTGGCCAGGTTGCGCTTGGTGAACTCGTCGGAGTTTGCGATCACCAGGCCACCGCGCGGCAGGTCGGAGATATTGGACTTCAGCGCCGCGGGGTTCATTGCGACGAGGACATCCGGGCGGTCACCGGCGGTGAGGATGTCGTGGTCGGCGATCTGAATCTGGAACGACGACACGCCGGGCAGCGTGCCCTGCGGCGCGCGGATCTCAGCGGGGTAGTTCGGTTGCGTCGCCAGGTCGTTGCCGAAAAGTGCAGCCTCGGAGGTGAATCGGTCACCGGTGAGCTGCATACCGTCGCCGGAATCCCCCGCGAAACGAATGACGACGTTTTCCAACTTCTGCCGTGACTCTGACCTGGCTCCGTTGCCGTTCGGACCCACGTCCCCGCCTTTCATCGCATGTTCTCGCGAACGCCCTCCGTGTCGCGGTCGGATCGGACGCGCCGCCGAAGTGGATGTTCACCAGAATTGATGTCACTCGCAGTACCGATTATTGCACTTCTCTTATCCATCCCGTCACGCCAGGGGCCGCCGACACGCGGCGAAGATGTTGACAAGTTCGCAGTTCAACCCCCTGGTGCGGACGCACTTGAGACAAGAGTGTGGTATTCGTCACTTTGCTGGCGCGTGAAATCTAAGGAAGTCGTGGGGCGAAGCTCGGTCCTCCCCCGAGCGTGACGCCGACGAGTCGCGACCGGTGCACTTCGCCGACGCCATGGGCCCCACCACAGCCGCTGGTTGCGCTACATTGACGACGATGTAACTGGGTCGAGTTCTGCTGCCGGGGACGAGGCCGCCGACCAGGTGTCGCGGCACCGACTCGCCACCATGGCCAGTGAACGACCAAGTCGCCAAGTACGGGAACGAGAACAACTATGACAACCACCATCGCCCATTGGATCAACAACAAGGCCTACCCCGGCACCAGCGGCGCTACCGCCGCGGTGACCAATCCCGCCACCGGCGAGGTCACCGGCGAGGTCGCCCTCGGCAGCGTCGAGGACGCCCGCGCGGTGATCGACGCCGCGGCGGCGGCGTTCCCCGCCTGGCGCGACGCCTCGCTGGCCAAACGCACCGCGATCCTCTTCGCGTTCCGCGAGCTGCTCAACGCGCGCAAGCAGGAGCTGGCCGAGATCATCACCGCCGAACACGGCAAGGTGGTCTCCGACGCGCTCGGTGAGGTCAGCCGCGGCCAGGAGGTCGTCGAATTCGCCTGCGGTATACCACTTCTGCTCAAGGGCGGTTTCACCGAGAACGCGTCGACCAAGGTCGACGTGTACTCCATCCGCCAGCCGCTCGGGCCCGTCGGCATCATCTCGCCGTTCAACTTCCCGGCCATGGTGCCGATGTGGTTCTTCCCCATCGCCATCGCAGCGGGTAACACCGTGGTGCTCAAGCCCAGCGAGAAGGACCCGTCGGCGTCGCTGTGGATGGCCGAGCTGTGGGCCGAGGCGGGCCTGCCGCCCGGGGTGTTCAACGTGCTGCAGGGCGACAAGACCGTCGTCGACGAGCTGCTGACCAATAGCGCGATCAAGTCGATCAGCTTCGTCGGGTCCACCCCGATCGCCCGGTACGTCTACGCCACCGGCACCGCACACGACAAGCGCGTGCAGGCCCTCGGCGGCGCCAAGAACCACGCCGTGATCCTGCCCGACGCCGACCTCGACCTGGCCGCCGACGCGATGGTCAATGCGGGCTTCGGCTCGGCCGGGGAGCGCTGCATGGCCATCTCCGCCGCCGTGGCCGTCGGGCCGATCGCCGACGACCTCGTCGCCAAGATCGCCGAACGCGCCCGCACCATCAAGACCGGTGACGGCACCCGCGATGCCGACATGGGTCCGCTGGTGACCAAGGCGCATCGGGACAAGGTCGCGTCCTATATCGACGCCGGTGAGGCTGACGGCGCCAAGATCGTCGTCGACGGCCGCAGCGTCACCCCCGACGGCGGGCCGGACGGGTTCTGGCTCGGCCCGACGCTGATCGACCATGTGACACCGCAGATGAGTGTCTACACCGACGAGATCTTCGGGCCGGTGTTGTCGGTGGTGCGGGTCGAAACCTATGACGAGGCGCTGGAACTGGTGAACTCGAACCCGTACGGCAACGGCACCGCGATCTTCACCAACGACGGCGGCGCGGCCCGGCGCTTCCAGAACGAGGTGCAGGTCGGCATGATCGGCATCAACGTGCCGATCCCGGTCCCAATGGCGTACTTCAGCTTCGGCGGCTGGAAGGCCTCGCTGTTCGGTGACAGCCACGCGCACGGCACCGACGGTGTGCACTTCTTCACCCGTGGTAAGGCCATCACCAGCCGCTGGCTCGACCCCAGCCATGGCGGTATCGAGCTGGGTTTCCCGCAGAACACGTAACCTCTCTGGCGACGGTCAGACCTCGCGTGCTCGGCATCGGCCTGGTTGCCGTGCTGGTGGTTGCCGGTTGCGGTGTCCAGCCGCCGCAACCCCAACGAGCTCGTCGGGACGGTGACGGTGCTGCGCGGCAACGACGTGGTGAAGATCTTCACCGATAGCGTTTAACCTGCGGGCCTGGCGCCCGGTCAGCACATCGATGGGTCTGCTCGTGCCGCTGTTCGCGCGAGCGCTCATTGCCGTCCTAGATTGGACCCATGGGCATACGCCGCCACCCCGACCACGACATCGACGCGACGTTCGACGAACACGCCGTGGTGGCCAGCGGTGCCGAGCACGAGGCGGCCGGCGTCAAGGCCGTCATGGTCGCGTTGCAGCGCGGGCTGGAGCAGATGGGTCCGGTGCGGACCGCGGCGGCACTGGCGCGGTTGAACCAGCGGCACGGCTTCGACTGCCCCGGCTGCGCATGGCCGGAAGAGCCCGGCGGCCGCAAGCTCGCCGAGTTCTGCGAGAACGGGGCCAAGGCGGTGGCCGAAGAGGCCACCAAACGGACCGTCACGCCGGAGTTCTTCGCCCGCCACTCCGTCGCGGAACTGGCCGCGCAGCCGGAGTACTGGCTCAGCCAGCAGGGCCGCCTCACCCACCCGATGGTGCTGCGCGACGGCGATGACCACTACCGTCCGATCGGGTGGGATGACGCCTACCGCCTGATCGCCGACCACCTGCACGCGCTCGGGAGCCCCGACGAGGCGGTGTTCTACACCTCCGGGCGCACCAGCAACGAGGCTGCGTTCCTCTATCAGCTGCTGGTCCGTAGTTTCGGCACCAACAATCTGCCGGACTGCTCCAACATGTGTCACGAATCCTCGGGCGCGGCGCTCAACGAGGCCATCGGGATCGGCAAGGGCTCGGTGTCCGTTCCGGATGTCGAGCACGCCGATCTCATCCTGATCGCCGGGCAGAATCCCGGTACCAACCATCCCCGCATGCTCTCGGTATTGGAGAAGGCAAAGGCCAACGGCGCCAAGATCATTGCCGTCAACCCGCTGCCCGAGGCCGGGCTGATCCGGTTCAAGGATCCGCAGAAGGTGCACGGGGTGGTGGGCCACGGCGTGGCGATCGCCGACGAGTTCGTCCAGATCCGCCTCGGCGGCGATATGGCACTGTTCGCGGGCCTGGGCCGGCTGCTGCTGGAGGCCGAAGACCGCGCGCCCGGCACTGTGGTGGACCGCACGTTCGTCGAGGCGCATTGTGCCGGATTCGACGGCTACCAGCTTCAGACCCGCGACGTCGATCTCGGCACGGTCCTCGCGGCCACCGGTATCGACCGCGCCCAGCTCGAACGGGTGGCGGCCATGCTGATGGCCTCGCAACGGACCATCTTCTGCTGGGCGATGGGACTCACACAGCACCGGCACGCGGTGGCCACCATCGGTGAGGCGACCAACCTGCTGCTGATGCGCGGCATGATCGGCAAGCCCGGTGCCGGCGTGTGCCCGGTGCGCGGACATTCCAACGTCCAGGGCGACCGGACCATGGGCATCTGCGAGAAGATGCCCGAGCCGTTCCTCGCGGCGCTGGACCACGAGTTCGGCATCGTCAGCCCCCGCACGCATGGCTACGACACCGTCGACGCGATCCGGGCGATGCGCGACGGGCGGGCGTCGGTGTTCGTCGGCATGGGCGGCAA
The DNA here is from genome assembly GCA_964509355.1 of uncultured Mycobacterium sp. Lineage (GTDB taxonomy): Bacteria > Actinomycetota > Actinomycetes > Mycobacteriales > Mycobacteriaceae > Mycobacterium. The sequence continues at coordinate 1,730 of CAZDYH010000179.1, read as the reverse complement.
CTTCGTCTCGGCCACCCCCGACACCACCGTCACCGAAGCAGCCCTGCGGAGCTGCGCGCTGACGGTGCAGATCTCGACGAAGCTGAACCGCAGCCATCTGGTGCACGGGGCCGACGCGCTGATCCTGCCGACCTTGGGCCGCACCGACAAGGACATCCAGGCGGGCGGGAAACAGCTGGTTTCGGTGGAGGATTCGATGTCGATGGTGCACCTGTCGCGCGGCAACCTGCACCCGCCGAGCGACCAGCTGCGCAGTGAGGTGGCCATCGTCTGTCAGCTGGCGCGCGCGCTGCTGGGGCCCGATCACCCAGTGCCGTGGCAGAGGTTCGCCGACGACTACGACCGCGTCCGCGACGCCATTGCCGAGGTGGTTCCCGGCTGCGCTGACTACAACGCCAGAGTGCGCCAACCCGACGGCTTCCAGCTGCCCCACCCGCCGCGCGACTCCCGCGAATTCCCCACCAGCACCGGGCGGGCGAACTTCTCGCTCAACCCGCTGGAGTGGGTGCCGGTGCCGCCCGGCCGGCTGGTGCTGCAGACCCTGCGCAGCCACGACCAGTACAACACCACGATCTACGGTCTCGACGATCGCTACCGCGGCGTCAAGGGCGGCCGCCGGGTGGTGTTCGTCAACCCCGCCGATATCGCGACCCTGGGACTCAAGGCCGGCGACCGTGTCGACCTGGTTTCGGAGTTCGCCGGCACCGACGGCAGGATGCAGGAGCGTCGCGCGAAAGACTTTCTGGTGGTGGAATATTCGACACCGGTCGGCAATGCCGCGGCCTACTACCCCGAGACCAATCCGTTGGTCCCGCTGGATCATGTTGCGGCCAAGTCGAACACGCCCGTGTCGAAGGCCATCGTGATAAGACTGGACCCGGGAAGTGTTACCCCATGGGCCGGGTGACGGCACGTCGGCGGGCCAGCCACCTCACCGCTGACGATGCGAGGGAGCGTGCCGAGACGCTGGTTGTCGAGGAACCGCTGGAGATCCGTGTCAACGGCACCCCCATCACCGTGACTATGCGGACGCCGGGCTCCGATGTCGAACTGGCGCAAGGGTTCCTGCTGACCGAGGGCGTCATCGCGCACCGCGACGATGTCCTGACCGTGCGGTATTGCCTTGACGCGGGGGCGGTTTCGATTCCGGGGTCGCCGCGCTCCAGCCCTCACACCTACAACGTGCTCGATGTGACCCTGTCCCCCGATGTTCGCATGCCGGAAGTGGACATCCGTCGAAACTTCTACACCACATCCTCCTGCGGGATCTGCGGCAAGGCGTCACTCGAGGCCGTGCGGCTGATCAGCCGCTACTGCCCGGGTGACGACCCTGCCACCGTCGCAGCGGAGACGATGATCGCGCTACCCGACAGATTGCGGACGGCACAGAAGGTGTTTGCGAGCACCGGGGGTCTGCACGGCGCGGCGTTGTTCACCGTCGAAGGCGAGATGCTGGTGGTGCGCGAGGACATCGGACGGCATAACGCCGTCGACAAGGTGATCGGCTGGGCGCTCGAACACGACCGGATACCGCTGGGCGCAACGGTGCTGCTGGTCAGCGGACGGGCCTCGTTCGAGCTGACCCAGAAGGCGGTGATGGCCGGGATTCCGGTGCTGGCGGCTGTGTCGGCACCGTCGTCGCTGGCGGTCGATCTGGCCGGCCAGTCCGGGCTGACGCTGGTGGCGTTTCTGCGCGGCGATTCCATGAACATCTACAGCCGGCGGGACCG
>CAZDYH010000178.1:0-6097 GCA_964509355.1 uncultured Mycobacterium sp. | reverse complement strand
GATCCTGCCAGGAAGCCGGACCATGTCCCCATACCTGAATGTGGCGACACCCGAACCGCTCGTTGTCGTCAAGAATCGACCCAGACGACACGGACAGCTAACGCCGAAACCAAGAATAAGGTGCGGGCACGATGGATTATTCACTGGTGGAGCTAAGGGGACTCGAACCCCTGACCCCCACACTGCCAGTGTGGTGCGCTACCAGCTGCGCCATAGCCCCGTGAAGTCGTGCCCATCGAAGCTACACCACCGCCAACTTGCGTTCAAAGTCGCTGGTCAGGGCAACTCGCCGGCCGCCTCGGGCCCCAGCGCACGTGCCGGCGTCGGCTCGGTGTCCGGACGGACCCGGGTCTCCGGGGCGAGCACCCACCCGGCAGCGGCCACCACCAGGATGCCTCCGCTGACCGCGAAGGCCCAGCCGAATGACAGGTGCTGGGCGATCTGGCCGACCGCAAGGGAGCCGACGATCGCGCCAAGGTCCGACATCATCTGGAACGTCGCCACGGCGGTTCCCGCCCGGGCCTTGCTGCCGATGATGTCGGCCACCGCGGCCTGCTGCGGAGAACTGAATATGCCTGATGCCGCGCCGGCCACGAACGCGCCCGCCAGGAACAGCGGTAGCGACGACGCGAACCCCACCAGAACCGTCGCGACGCCGGATACCGACAGCCCCACGATCAGCAGTGTGCGACGGCCGATCCGGTCGGACAGGTAGCCGCTCGGGATGACGGCCGCGGCATTCCCGATCGCGAACGTCGCCAGGGCCAGCCCCGCGATGCCCGCGCCTCGGCCCAGCACCTCGGAGACGAACAGCGGCACCATCGCGATGCGCAGCCCGAAAAACGACCAACCCGTCGCGAAGTTCGACAACAGCGCCGCGCGGTAGGCCCGATTCTGCAACGCCACCCGCACCGTCACCGACGGCTCGGACTGCTTGGCCGGCGCGGCGAGCGCCGAGTGCCGCAGGCTGATGAACACCACCGTCGCGGCGATCAGCAGCGCGATGCCGTAGATGATGAAGGGCGCTCCGAGCCCGAGACCCGCTGTGGCGCTGCCCAACACCGGCCCGCCCACCGAGCCGAGCAGGAACGCCGTCGAGAACATGCCCGCGACACGGCCGCGTGCGTCGACGGGGCTGATCCGGATCATCAGGCCCAGCGCGGAGACGAAGAACATCGTCGAACCGATCCCGCCGAGCGCCCTGAATAGCAGCAGCTGCCAATAGTCTTGGACGAACGCGCATGCCGCGGTGGACAGCGAGACGATCATGATCCCGGTCACGTAGATGCGCCGCTCCCCCAGCCGCTGCACCAGCAGACCGCTCACCGGCGCGAAACACAGCCGCATCACCGCGAACGCGGTGATGACGAATGTTGCTGCGCTGATGCTCACGCCGAAGTGGCGGGCGTACTGCGGCAACACCGGCGCTACCACGCCGTAACCCAGCGCGATCACTGCGTTCGAGGCGATCAGCACCCAGACTTCACGCGGCAGGCGCGGTTCAGAAGGCGCCGAACAGTCGCCCTCCGCGACAGAGCTCACGCGATAACCTTATTCACCACCTCGCGGGCCGCGTCTTGCACCTCCGCCAAGTGCTCAGGGCCGCGGAACGACTCGGCGTAGATCTTGTAGACGTCCTCGGTTCCCGACGGGCGCGCCGCGAACCACGCGTTCTCGGTGGTCACCTTCAGCCCGCCCAGCGGGGCGCCGTTACCCGGTGCGGTGGTCAGCTTCGCCGTGATCTGCTCCCCTGCCAGTTCGGTAGCCGTCACCTGCTCGGGTGAGAGCTTGGCCAGCCGCGCCTTCTGCTCACGATCAGCCGGCGCGTCGATACGGGCGTATGTCGGAGCACCGTACTTCTCGGCCAGGGCCTGGTAGCGCTGGGACGGCGTCGATTCGGTGACCGCGAGGATCTCCGAGGCCAGCAGAGCCAGGATGATACCGTCCTTGTCGGTGGTCCAGACCGAACCGTCGCGACGCAGGAACGACGCACCGGCGGACTCCTCGCCACCGAAACCGATTGTGCCGCTGACTAATCCGTCGACAAACCACTTGAAACCGACCGGAACTTCGACGAGTTTGCGGCCCAGGCCGGCCACCACCCGGTCGATGATCGAAGAGCTGACCGCGGTCTTGCCGACCGCGGTGCCGGCGGGCCACGACGGTCGATTCGTGCAGAGGTAGTCGATCGCCACCGCCAGATAGTGATTCGGGTTCAGCAGTCCGCCGTCAGGGGTGACGACGCCGTGCCGGTCGGCGTCGGCGTCGTTGCCGGTGGCGATCTGATATTCGTCCCGGTTGGCGATCAGCGACGCCATCGCGTTGGGCGAGCTGCAGTCCATCCGGATCTTGCCGTCGGTGTCCAGCGTCATGAATCGCCATGTCGCGTCGACCAGCGGGTTGACCACCGTCAGGTTCAGGTTGTGGCGTTCGGCGATCGCCCCCCAGTAGTCCACGCTCGCCCCGCCGAGCGGGTCGGCCCCGATGCGCACGCCCTGTGACCTGATGGCGCCGATGTCCACCACGTTCGGCAGGTCGTCGACGTATGCGTCCAGGTAGTCGTGACGCTGCGCGGTCCGCAGGGCGCGGGCCAGCGGCACCCGCTTCACCGCCCTGAGCCCGTCGCGCAGGATCTCGTTGGCCCGCTTGGCGATCACGCTGGTCGCGTCGGTGTCGGCCGGTCCGCCGTTGGGCGGGTTGTACTTGAAGCCGCCGTCGCGCGGTGGGTTGTGCGACGGGGTCACCACGATCCCGTCGGCAAGGTCACTGTCACGACCACGGTTGAACGTCAGGATGGCGTGACTGACAGCCGGAGTCGGCGTGTATCGGTCGGCCGAGTCGATCATGGCGACAACGTCATTGGCCGCCAGCACCTCCAGGGCCGACACCCATGCCGGCTCCGAGAGGCCGTGGGTGTCCCGGCCGATGAACAGCGGACCCGTCGTCCCCTGTGCGGCGCGATACTCGGCGATGGCCTGCGTCGTGGCCAGAATATGCGGCTCGTTGAACGCCGCGTCCAGACTGGACCCGCGGTGCCCGGAGGTGCCGAACGCCACCTGCTGCGCCACGTTGTCCGGATCGGGTTCGACCGTGTAGTACGCCGTCACCAGCTGAGCCACATCGATGAGATCTTCGGGTTGCGCCGGCTGACCGGCACGCGGATTGGGCGCCATGAGTACCGATTCTGCCCGCCCCGGATGTACACGTGCGCGGTATGGGCCAAGCTTGGAAATCAGTCCGGCCATACTTTGCGTTGACCCCAGAGCCGAAGGAGGCCGCCGATTGCTCGGCCATGACAACCGCGAGTTGGCTGCCGTGTTCGTTGGCGGAGCGCTGGGTACCGTCGCCCGCGCCGCCCTCGGCACGTTCGCCGCGCCTGATCCGGCGCGCTGGCCGTGGCCGACGTTCACGGTCAACATCGTCGGCGCATTCCTGTTGGGCTACTTCACCACCCGATTGCTGGAGCGGTTGCCGCTGTCGAGTTACCGCCGTCCGCTACTCGGCACCGGATTGTGCGGCGGGCTGACCACCTTCTCGACCATGCAGGTCGAGACGCTGAAGATGCTCGAGCATCACCACTACGCCCTGGCGGCCGGCTACACCGCCGCCAGCATCGCGGCGGGACTGCTCGCGGTGTACTTCGCCACCACGCTGGTGCGACGAGTTCGGGTTCTTCCATGACCATCGCGATCTGGGCCGGTGTCGTGGTGATCGGCGGCATCGGGTCGGTGCTGCGGTTCATGGTTGACCGCGCGGTCGCGCGCCGCGCCGCACGCTCCTTCCCGTTCGGCACGTTCACGGTGAACATCACCGGCGCAGTATTGCTCGGACTGGTCACCGGTTTGTCGTTGAGCCACGACGCCGCACTGCTCGCCGGTACCGCGTTCGTGGGTTCCTACACCACGTTCTCCACCTGGATGCTCGAGACGCAGCGACTCGGTGAGGAGCGCCAGGTCTGGCCCGCGGTGGCCAATATCGTCGTCAGCGTCGTTCTCGGTGTCGCCGCGGCGATGCTGGGCCAATGGATCGCGGGCCGCCTGTGAACGACGACTGTCTGAAGCTCACGACCTATTTCGGGGAACGCCAACGAGCGGTGTCCGCTGCGGGAGGCCGGTTTCTGGCAGAGGAGCTGCTGGACCTGTTCACCGCGCGGGAGGTCGCGACCAGTGTGATGTTGCGCGGTATCGCGAGTTTCGGGCCGGGTCACGTGGTTCGCACGGACGAGTCGCTCAGCCTGTCCGAAGATCCACCGGTCGCGATCGCCGCGGTGGACACCACAGCGAAGATCAGGGGCCTGGTCGACGAGGTGGTCGCGATGACCTCCCGCGGGCTGGTGACGCTGGAGCGCGCACGGCTGCTGAACGGTGACGTCAGTGGGCTCGCACTCCCGGACGCCGACGACGCGGTCAAACTCACCGTCTACGTCGGTCGCCAGGAACGCGTTGCCGGGATGCCCGCGCACTACGCGGTGTGCGATCTGCTGTACCGGGGTGGGATGGCCGGCGCCTCGGTGTTCCTCGGCGTCGACGGCACCGCGCACGGCCAGCGCCATCGCGCCCGGTTCTTCAGCCGCAACGTCAATGTCCCGGTGATGATCATCGCTGTCGGGACCGCGACGCAGGTTTTGCGCGTGGTGCCCGAACTCGGCGGACTCCTGCCCCATCCGTTGCTCACGGTGGAGCGGGTCCGGTTGTGCAAGCGCGACGGGGAACTGCTGGCCCGCCCGCAGCCGCTGCCCGCGGTGGACGCCCAGGGGCGGGCGCTGTGGCAGAAGCTGATGGTCTACACCTCAGAAGCCACCCGACACGACGGGCTGCCGATCCATCGTGCCCTCGTTCGCCGGCTACGGGAATCCGGGACAGCCAGCGGCGCGACCGTCCTGCGCGGCATCTGGGGGTTTCACGGCGACCATAAACCGCACGGGGACAGGCTGATTCAGCTCGGTCGGCAGGTACCGGTGACCACGATCATCGTCGATACACCCGAGAGCATTGCGCGCAGCTTTGACATCGTCGACGAACTGACCGGGCGCCACGGGTTGGTCACCAGTGAGATGGTGCCCGCGATGCTGACGATTGACGGCGGTGTCCGGCGCGGCGACACTCGGTTGGCGCGCCATCGCTACTGACCCGGAAAACGCCGAACTACCTGTCGGCGAGCACCGACAACAGCACCACCGAATCCTCAACGGCAAGCAGAGCGTGCCGCGCCGGCGGTACCGCTAGATAGTCGCCCGTTGTGCCGTCCCAACTGTCGGCGGCGGTGGTGAGCCGGACATGGCCGCGCAGCACCTGCAAGGTGGCCTCGCCCGGACTGTCGTGCTCCCCCATTTCATGGCCGGCAGCCAGGGCCATCACGGTCTGCCGCAGGGAGTGGTCGTGGCCGCCGTGGATGGTGTGGGCGGCCCGACCGCTGTTCGAGCGGCGCGCCAGATCCAGCTGCTCCTCGGCTACCGCGGTGATTGATATCGACTCCATGAGCTCCTCCTCGGGGCGGCGTCAACTGGTCAATAACAGGATGCCGCCGACGAGCAGCGCAACGGCCTTGATTGCCTCAAATCCAACGTAGGCGTAGTGACCGCGTGAGCGCGGGCCGTCTGCACCGGCGAGCACCGCGTCCGACCGGCGGGTCAACCGCGGCCGGATGACGAGGACCTGCACGACCAGCGCACCGACGGCGACCAGGACGGCGGCGACTACCGGGGTGGGCGGTACATCGACGAACAGGGCGACGAGCACCGCCAGCCCGAGGATCGTCTCGCAGATGTTGAGAGCGCGGAACACCAACCGGCCGATGCCGAGCCCCAACTGCAGCGTGATGCCGGGAGCGCGGAACTTCAGCGGCGCCTCCAGGAACGAGATCGCCAGCACCATGCCGAGCCAGACGAAGATCGCGGCAACGGCGACCGCCCACGCCGCGTTCACTTCGCCTCCATCGGGCGATCGTCTCACAGGCCAATTTCCCAAGTGGGTGCATCGGTACGCCGCTGATTGACACGTCCTCGGGCCGCGAGTCGGCGCTTGCACGAGCCGTAGCGACGCGGCTACGGTACCGGCAACGAGTGTGCAGTGAGCCGACTGCGCCCTCCTGGAGAGTT
>CAZDYH010000177.1:0-6261 GCA_964509355.1 uncultured Mycobacterium sp. | reverse complement strand
GCTAGGGCAACGCCGACGTGGTCCGGTGGTAGCACCGGAAGCTACCGTTGAGCACATCGAGATGCCCGATGGTGCGGCCGGTGACGACATGCGGATCGACCAGCGCAAGGCGGACGGCAGCCTCGGCGAACTCCTCGTTGGAGCCGATGTTGTCGAAATCCGTTGAATAGTAGGACAATCCAGGGGTGATCATCGCCTGCGAAGGTGACAGGGCGTTGACCGCGATATTGCGGTCCTGCAGATCGTAGGCAGCACACCACGTCAGGTGCTCCAGCGCCGCCTTCGATCCCCCGTAGCCGGGCAGAATGCCGCCACTGCGGTCGTGGTACGGCCCGTCCCCGGGCAGCCGCGACGCAACGGACGTGATGTTGACGATCGCGCCCCGGCCGGCCGCGATCATGTCGGGGCAGACCAACTGCATCAGTTCGTATGCCGCGAACACCGCGATCTCGAAGTGCCGCCGGAATGCGGGCAGTGGCGTCCCGACGAAGGCCGGCCAGTCGGCCTTGGCCGACCGAGCAGACCCGGTCTTCTTCTCCGACGGTGGCTCACCCGGCTTCGGCGGGCGGCCCGGAGCCGTGAAGGCGGCGTTGTTGACCAGGATGGTGATCGGGCCCAGCGCAGTACGGGCTTCGTCGACCAGCCGCGAAATGTCTTGGCGCTCAAGCAGATCGGCGCGAATCGCGACGGCGCGGCCGCCGGCCGACTCGATCTCGGCGACGGTCTCACCGATCGTGCCGGGCAGCCGGTCATCCCACACCTGCTCGGTGCGGGCGACCACCGCGACCGCCGCCCCCTCGGCCGCCAGCGCCAACGCGATCGACCGGCCCAGCCCCCTACTGGCGCCGGTGACGATCGCGGTCCGTCCGTCAAGTCGTCCCGTCATCGAACCGACATTACGTCTTGACGCCGTGCACGACGATCGCGGCCGTGTGCTCGACCCACTCGTCGTCGAGGTCCTCATCGGGGCGCAGCAGTAGCCGCAGCATGGTCGCTCCGCCGATCACCTCGATCAGCCGATCCGGGTCGACATCGGGATGCACCTCACCGCGCCCGATGGCTTCGATCACCCGTGCGCGCACCGCGGCGAACAGTCCCTCGAATCGGCCCATCACCCGGGCGTTGAGATCCGTGTCGGCGGACATGTCGGCGACCAGGCCCGGCAGCGCGGCGCGCACCACCGGGCTGGTGAACACGTCGCGGGTGGCCTCGATCATCGCCCGCACGTCGGCGGCCATATTGCCCGCCGGACTCGCCAGCGCGGTGGGCGCCACCGGAAATGCAGCCTCGTGGACCAGCTCGGCCTTGCTCGACCACCGCCGATACAGCGCGGTCTTCGTTGTCCCGGCCCGCTCGGCGACCGCGGCCAGGGTGAGGTTCGAATAGCCGATTTGCACAAGAAGATCCGCGGTCGCGCGGAGTATGGCAGCGTCGATACGCGGATCCCGGGGGCGCCCGGCACCCGGGGCCTTGTCAACGGATGACGGGTCTGCTTTCATAACGCTACTCACCGTATCGTAATTGCTTCACGAAGGAAGAACCTGTGGCTACTGAACCGGCTGTCGAAGATGTCGGCCGACTCCAACGCTCGAGCCGGGATATCACCACCCTGCCCGTGGTGATGTCGCGATGGTTGTGCACTGTTCTCCCGGCCGGGGTGGCACCGGAGGTGACCGTGGAGAGCGGTGTGGACTCCACCGGTATGTCATCGGAAACCATCATCTTGACCGCCCGCTGGGACGAGGACGGCCAGCCGGTCGAGCAGAAGTTGGTGGCGCGCGTCGCACCCACCGCGCAAGATGTGCCGGTGTTCCCGTCCTATCGTCTGGACCACCAGTTCGAGGTGATGCGACTGGCGGCGGACTTGACCGACGTCCCCGTTCCGCGGGTGCGGTGGATAGAGAGCACCGGCGAGGTGCTCGGGACGCCGTTCTTCCTGATGGACTACGTCGAGGGCATTGTGCCGCCCGATGTCATGCCCTACACCTTCGGCAACAACTGGTTCGCCGACGCCCCGGCAGACCATCAGCGCGAGTTGCAGGACGCCACCGTCGAGGTGATTGCGAAGCTGCACTCAATACCCGACGCGGAGAAGACGTTTGCGTTTCTGTCCAACGCACCGGCCGGCGAGAGCGCGCTGCGGCAGCACTTCGCCTGGGTGCGGTCGTGGTACGACTTCGCGGTGCCGGGCATCGGCCGTTCGCCGCTGCTGGAACGCGCCTTCGACTGGCTGGAATCGAACTGGCCGGAACAGGCGGCCGCCGCCGATCCGGTGCTGTTGTGGGGCGACGCCCGGGTGGGCAACGTGCTGTATTCCGATTTCCGACCGGTGGCGGTGCTGGACTGGGAGATGACCGCGCTGGGGCCGCGCGAGCTCGACGTGGCCTGGATGATTTTCGCGCACAAGGTCTTTCAGGAACTTGCCGGGTTGGCGAACATGGCGGGCCTGCCGAACGTGATGGCCGAGGATGACGTCCGTGCCACCTACCAACGGCTCACCGGCGTCGAACTCGGTGATCTGCACTGGTTCCACGTCTACTCGGCGGTGATATGGGCGATCGTGTTCATGCGCACCGGGGCGCGTCGCGTCCACTTCGGTGAAATCGAGCAGCCCGACAACGTCGAGTCACTGTTCTACCACGGCGCACTGCTGAAAAGACTGATCGGAGAACAGGACTGATGCTCGGACCGCTCGACGAGTTCCCCGTCCACCAGATCCCGCAGCCGATCGCGTGGCCGGGCTCCAGCGATCGCAACTTCTATGACCGCTCGTACTTCAATGCCCACGACCGAACCGGGAACATCTTCCTGATCAGCGGTATCGGCTACTACCCCAACCTGGGCGTCAAGGATGCGTTCGTCCTGGTGCGCCGCCACGACACCCAGACCGCCGTGCACCTGAGCGATGCCATCGACTCGGACCGGCTCAACCAGCACGTCAACGGTTACCGCATCGAGGTCGTCGAGCCGCTGCACAAGCTGCGGGTGATCCTCGAGGAGACCGAGGGCATCGCCGTCGACATGACCTGGGAAGGGTTGTTCGACGCGGTCCAGGAACAGCCGCACATGTTGCGCACCGGCCACCGGGTCACGTTGGATGCCCAGCGGTTTGCCCAGCTCGGCACCTGGAGCGGCCGGATCTCGATCGACGGCGAGGAGATCGTCGTCGACCCGGCGGTGTGGCTGGGAACCCGGGACCGGTCCTGGGGCATTCGCCCGGTCGGGGCGGCCGATCCGGCCGGCAGGCCCGCTGATCCCCCGTTCGAGGGCATGTGGTGGCTGTACGTGCCGATGGCGTTCGACGATTTCGCCGTCGTCCTGATCATCCAGGAGGACCCGAGCGGATTCCGCTCCCTCAACGACTGCAGCCGGGTCTGGCGCGACGGGCGCGTTGAGCAGCTGGGCTGGCCCCGGGTCAAGATCCACTACCGGTCGGGCACCCGGATCCCGACCGGGGCGACGATCGAGGCCACCGCCATGGACGGCACACCGGTCCACTTCGACGTGGAATCGAAGCTGCCAGTGCCGATCCACGTTGGCGGCGGGTATGGCGGCGACGCCGACTGGCTGCACGGCATGTGGAAGGGCGAGCGGTTCACCGAGCGCCTGACCTACGACATGACCGACCCGGGCATCATCGGCCGGGCCGCGTTCGGGGTGATCGACCACGTGGGCCGTGCGGTGTGCCGGGAGGCCGACGCTGCGCCGGTCGAGGGCTGGGGTCTGTTCGAGCACGGCGCGTTGGGTCGCCACGACCCGTCGGGCTTCGCCGACTGGCTGACCGTGGCGCCCTAGTGCGCGAGTGTGGACTTGAGACACGGCGTTTCGCGGCGAGCGTGTCTGAAGTCCACACTCGGCGGTCAGCCGAGGCTAAGAGTTGAGTTCGTCGACGATCGCCGCCAGCGCGTCGACGGCGATCGGGCCGGGCTGGTAGAGGCAGACGGTGTCGGAGACCCCGTCGACGCGGTCCCGGACGTGCCGGGCGATGTCGGCCGGCGTGCCGCACGCGGCGATGGTGTGCAGCATGTCGTCGTCGATCAGCTGGCCCATCTCCTGCCAGCGGCCCTGCTTCGACAAGGCGTTGAGCTCGGGCTGGAGGTCCTCCCAGCCGTGCTGGGCGAGGACCGGACGGTAGGCCGGGGTCGAGCCGTAGAACGCCAGCAGGCGTCGCGTCGCGACATCCGCCTCCGCTCGCTGCCGCTCGGTGGCACCGGTGGAGACGATGACCTCGGGCACGACGGCGAAATCGTCGGCGGTGCGGCCACTGGCCGCCAGGCCCTCACGCACCGCGGGCATCGTCTGCTCGTGCAGGAAGCGCTTGGATCCGAACGGCATGACCAGCAGGCCGTCGGCGAACTCGGCGGTGGCCCGGGTAAGGCGGGGACCTAATGCCCCGACGTAGATCCGCGGTGGACCGTAGGGGTTCGGGCCCGGGCTGAACGCCGGGGTCATCAGGGTGTGCCGGTAGTAGTCGCCGCGGAAGTTCAACCGGCCGCCTGAGTTCCAGGCCTCGAAGATGGCGCGCAGCGCGGCGATCATCTCGGTCATCCGGGCCACCGGCTTGTCGAAGTCGGCGCCGAACCGCTTCTCGATCTGCGGCCGCACCTGCGTACCCAGGCCCAGCGTGAACCGGCCCGAGCTGAGCAGTTGGAGATCGTTGGCCGCGTGAGCCAGGTGTATCGGGTTGCGGGGAAACGCGATGGCGACATTGGTCATGATGTCGATGCCGCCGACCGTGGACGCCAGCGTCAGCGGCGCGAACACATCGTGTGGCCCCTCAAAGGTGAAGACGCCGCTGGCTCCGGCATCGCGCAACGCCCGGGCGCGGTCGATCGCATCGGTCGGCCCGAACAGGGCGGTCATCACTTTCACGGCATCGGCCACCTTACTGCGATTCGGGCGTGCCAAGTGGCGGTAGTCGCACCTAACCACGCCCAAATCGCAGAAGATGAAGCACATGAAGGCAGACGTAGTGGTCGTCGGTGCGGGCTTCGCCGGGCTTTCCGCGGCCCGGGATCTGACGCGGCTCGGACACGATGTGCTGGTGCTCGAGGGCCGGGACCGGGTCGGCGGCCGCTCGTACACCGGCGCGGTAGCGGGGATTCCCGTCGACCTGGGCGGGACGTTCGTCGGCCCGACGCAGGATGCCGTCCTGGCGCTGGCCGCCGAACTGGGATGCCAGACGATGCCGACCTACCACGACGGCAACAATCTCATCAAGTGGCGCGGCCGGGTCCGCTCCTATGCAGGCACCATCCCGACGCTCTCGCTCACCGGACTGATCGACATTGCGCGCATCCGTTGGCAATTCGCGCGCGTCGGTCGGCATGTTCCGCTCCAGGGCCCGTGGGCGGCCAGAGGTGCGGATGAGTTGGACGCCCAGTCGCTCGGCGGTTGGCTGCGATCGGTCCGCGCCACGTCGACCGCGCGGGACCTGATGACCATCATGGCCAGAGTGACATGGGGCTGCGAGACCGACGAGGTGTCGATGCTGCACGCCGTCCGCTATGTGCAGGCCGCCGGTGGTCTGGACCGGATGCTCGATGTGGAAGGCGGCGCCCAGCAGGACCGCTTCCTCGCCGGAACCCAGCAGATCGCGGTGGCGGCGGCGTCCGAACTCGGTTCGCGGGTGCTGCTGAACGCCGCGGTGCGTCGCATCGAATGGGCTGACGGCGGTGTGCTGGTCACCTGGGACCAGGGTGTCGTCGCAGCCAGGTTCGCCATTGTCGCGATTCCCCCGGCCCATCGTGCGGGCATTCACTTCGCTCCCCCGCTGCCCGCCGAATACGACCAGCTCGCGCAACACTGGCCGCAGGGCAATCTCAGCAAGGCCTACGCCGCCTATGACACCCCGTTCTGGCGCGCCGACGGGCATTCCGGCGAAGCATTGTCCGACGAAGGGCCGGTCTTCATCACCTTCGACGTAAGCCCACGCGACGACGGGCCGGGCATCCTGTTGGGATTCGTCGATGCCCGCGCGTTCGATCAGTTACCCGCCGATCAACGCCGGCAGCACGCACTGTCGGGCTTTGCCGCGCTCTTCGGCGAGCAGGCCCAGCAGCCGATTGACTACATCGACTATCGTTGGGGCACAGAGACCTTCGCCCCCGGCGGTCCGACCGCCGCGGTGCCGCCCGGGTCGTGGACTAGGTACGGGCGGTGGCTGCGCGAACCCATCGGACCCGTTCACTGGGCCGGCACCGAAACCGCCGATGAGTGGACCGGCTTCCTCGACGGTGCGGTGCGCTCGGGGCAGCGGGC
>CAZDYH010000176.1:0-6266 GCA_964509355.1 uncultured Mycobacterium sp. | reverse complement strand
TGCTCGGGGGTCACCGCTTTTCCAGCGCCTCGGTGCGGGCGCTGATCGAACGGCCGAGCGCGGCGACCTCCGCGTCCATCCGGGGCAGCAGGTCGGGGGTTGACTTGCGCAGCGCGTACTCCCCGGCCGGCGTCGACAGCAGCGGGCGCAGCCAGCGGAACGCACCCACCCAGTCCGGGCAGTTGATCCGGGTCTTGCGGCCTTCGATGCCCTTGACGAAGGCCGCACCGCACTTGTCCACCGACGTGGTCGCGCTCAGCGGCCCGGGCAGTGTCCTCAGCATTTCCCGGAACGAAGACAGGTCCGCCTTACTGTCCTGCACCAGCGGTGTGTCGATCCACGACATGTGGGCCGAGCCGACGTCGACGCCCTGGTGTGCGACTTCCACCCGCAACGCGTTGGCGAAGTGCTCGACCGCGGCCTTCGCGGCGTTGTACGGCGCCAGGCCAGGGCTGGCGGCATAAGCCGCCAGCGACGAGACGATGAGCACGTAACCGCGCCGGTCGATCACCGACGGCAGCGCCGCCCGCACGGTGTGGAAGACGCCGAGCACGTTGACGTCAAGCACCCGCTTGAACGCCTCGGGATCGACCTGCAGAACCGAGCCGTAGCTCGCGATACCCGCATTGGCCATGGCGACGTCGATGCCGCCGAAGCGTTCGACGGCCTTGGCGACCGCGCCCTGCATCGCCGACAGATCGCGCACGTCGGCGATCACCGGCAGGACGTGCTCGTCGCCACCCAGCTCGGCGGCCAGCGCGGCCAGCGGCTCCTTGTCGAGATCGACGAGGACCAGCTTGGCGCCCTTGTTTCGCAGCCTGCGTGCGACTTCCGCCCCCACACCGCGTGCTCCGCCGGTGATGAAGACGACCTTGCCATCCATGGAACTCATAGGCTCGAAACGTACTCCACGGGCAGGCAATGCTGCGCCGAACCCCGCCGCTGCTAGAGCGCAACCCCCAGCAGCGCATCCGCGGCGGTCGCCACCAACGCCGGGGCGTCGGTGTCGTGGCCGCCGTACTCCAACGCATCGGTGGTCCAACCATCCAGTGCGGCAAGCGCTTTCGGCGTGTCGAGGTCATCGGCCAGATAACGCCGCAGCCGCGCGATCACATCGGTGGGGTCCGGGCCCGCGGGCAGCGCTGTCGCGGCGCGCCAACGTCGCAACCGCGCGTTCGCCTCGTCGAGCACCTGCTCGCTCCATGACCGGTCCGCGCGGTAGTGCCCGGCCAGCAGGCCCAGCCGGATCGCCGACGGCTCGACGCCGTCGGCGCGCAGCCGCGACACCAGCACCAGGTTGCCGCGGCTCTTGGACATCTTGTGCCCTTCCCAGCCGATCATGCCCGCGTGCACATAGTGGCGGGCGAATCGCCTTTCGCCTGTGACAGATTCGGCGTGCGCCGCGGAGAACTCGTGGTGCGGGAAGATCAGGTCGCTGCCGCCGCCCTGGATGTCCAAACCGGTGCCGATGCGGCTGAGTGCGATCGCCGAGCATTCGACGTGCCAGCCGGGTCGGCCCGACCCGAACGGCGATGGCCAGCTCGGTTCGTCGGGCCGACTGGCACGCCACATCAGGGCGTCGAGTTTGTCACCCTTACCGGGCCGGTCCGGGTCGCCGCCGCGCTCGCCGAACAGCCGCAGCATGGTGTCGCGGTCGTAGCCCGACTCGTAGCCGAACTGCACCGTGGCGTCCGCGCGGTAGTAGATGTCGGGGTACTCGGCGTCGTCGACAACATATGCCGCCCCGGAGGCCAACATCTTCTCCACCAGCTCGACGACCTCGTCGATCGCCTCCGTCGCGGCCACGTAATCGTGTGGTGGCAGCACCCGCAGTGCCGCCATGTCGTCGCGGAACAACGCGACTTCGCGGGCCCCGAGCTCACGCCAGTCCACGCCGTCGCGGTTGGCGCGTTCGAACAGCGGATCGTCGACGTCGGTGATGTTCTGCACGTAGTGCACCCGATGACCGGAGTCCAGCCAGACCCGATGGACCAGGTCGAACGTCAGATAGGTGGCGGCGTGACCGAGATGGGTGGCGTCATACGGGGTGATGCCACAGACGTACATGGTGGCGGTGTCGCCCGGTGACACCGGCCGGACCTGCCGGTCGGCGCTGTCGTAGAGGCGTAACCGCGGACCGCGCCCGGCAAGGTCCGGTACCGGCGTGGCCGACCACGATTGCATACCCCCGACTCTAAGGCGTTGCGTCGAACTGACTCAGCTGGCCAGCCGGATCGCGCCGAGCAGGACGTCGGCCAGCTCCGGACGGCACATCAGAAAGTCGGGCAGATACGGGTCGGCCCGGTTGTAGACCAGCGGAGATCCGTCCAACCGGGAGGCGTGCAGACCGGCCGCCAGCACGACACCGGCCGGCGCGGCAGAGTCCCATTCCCATTGCCCGCCGGCGTGAATGTAGGCGTCAACCTCGCCACGGACCACCGACATCGCCTTCGCCCCGGCCGACCCGATCCGCACCATCTCGATGTCCAACCGGTCCCGTAGATGGTAGAGCACCGCGGGCGGGCGGCTGGAGCTTGCGGTGATGCGGATCGGGCCGGAATGTGTTGCGACATCATGACTGACGGCGTCGCTGCGGTAGACCTCGCGGCGGGCCGGCAGCGCCACGGCTGCATCGGTGATGGCACCGTCCCGACCACCCGTGCGCTGCCACAGCGCGACGTGGACGGCCCAGTCGTCACGGCGGGGTGTCGAGAATTCGCGGGTTCCGTCCAGTGGGTCCACGATCCACACCCGGTCGGCGTGCAACCGGGCCAGGTTGTCGTGAGCTTCTTCGCTGAGCACCGCGTCACCAGGACGTTCGGCGTGCAGACGCTCGAGCAGAAGGGCATTCGCCCGCATATCGCCGGCGTCGCCGAGCGCCGGCGGGTAGTCGAATCCGACCTCGTCGCGCACTTCCAGCAACAGCTTCCCCGCGTGCTCGGCGAGATCTGCGGCCAGTGCCGCATCCGTCAGATCTCCAGGGGTCGGACTCACCGATTCAGTATGGCCGAATGCATCCGCGTGTAGCGAATCGCCGCCAACCAGCTAGATTTCACCGATGCGCCTCTTCTTCGGCATTGCCTGCGCCGCGCTCGCGCTCATCAGCTGCTCGTCCGGCTACCAGCCGCCCACGCTAGACGGGACCAGCTGGCAGCTGATCACACTCGAGTCGATGGACGACCGGCAGGGCACCACGACTGTGCCGGATCCCGGCAAGTACACCGTGACCTTCGGTACCGACGGGCAGGCCGCCTTCCAGATCGACTGCAACCGCGGCAGCGCGTCCTGGCAGGCCAAGCCGAGCGCGACGGAAGCGTCCGGGGAACTGACGTTCGGGCCGATCGCCGTCACCCGGATGGCGTGTCTGCCGCCGTCGATCGATCAGCAGGTCTCGACATGGCTGACCTACGTGCGCGGGTATCTCATCAAGAATGGTCGACTACACCTGTCGCTGTACGCCGACGGCGGCATCCTGACATGGGAACCCCTCCGTCAGTGATCAGAAGGCCGGCCACGGAATGGCCCGGCGGCGGTCCGGGTTCGGCATCACGGGGTTCTCCAGCAGTCCACGCGCGCGCCGGCGCAGCGCTGCGACCTCCTCGCCGGTGATGTGCCCGGCCAGCGCCTCAGCGAGCGGGCCGCCCAGTGCGTCGGCGAGCTTGCTGATCGCAGCCAGCGTTTCATCGTCGACGGGTTTGCCCGCCCAGCCCCACAGCACGGTGCGCAGCTTGTCCTCGGCATGCAGACAGAGTCCGTGGTCCACGCCGTAGACCCTGCCGTCGACGCCGTGCAGAATGTGACCGCCCTTGCGGTCGGCGTTGTTGATCAGTACGTCGAAGACCGCCATCCGCCGCAACCGGATGTCGTCGGCGTGGCTCAACGTGACCTCGTCGCCGGCGTAGTCATGGGCGCGCAGTACCGGGAGATAACCCGCGGGCAGCCTGGCTGCCGGAAACAGATCGACCAGGTCCGGGCCGGGCTCCGGGTCGGAGTCCGGCGCGTCACCGGGTTGGTCCACCCACAGCTGCAGGATGCCGCGTCCGGCAGGACCGTCGCGAATAATGGTGTAGGGCACGATATTCCAGCCCAACGTCACCGACACGAGGTAGGCGCAAAGCTCGCGGCCGGCCAGCGTTCCGTCGGGAAAGTCCCACAACGGTTGCTCGCCGGCGACCGGCTTGTAGACGCAGTGGGCAACCAGCTCGCCCAACTGGGCCTCGCACAGGAAGGTGGCGTTGCTCGCCGAGCGGATGCGTCCGAGGACCGTCAGCTCGCCGCGCCGCAGCAGCTCACGCTTCGGCGTCATCGTCAGACCCGGTCAGCGCGCCGCGCCGATAGCCGTTGGTGCGCACGCAGATATGGCCTTCGGGGTCCAGCGGTTCGGCGCACAGCGGGCACGGCGGCCGGCCCGCTGAGATGACGCGGGTGGACCGGTTGGCGAACTGCCGCGCCGACTCCGGTGTCAGGAACACCCGCACCGCGTCCGGGCCCTCCTCGGCGTCGTCGAGGACCACCGACGCGTCGAACTCGGTGTCGCTGACCGCCAGAAGCTCCACCACCACGGTCTGCGCCTCGGAATCCCAGCCCAGGCCCATGGTGCCGACCCGGAATTCGGCGTCGACCGGGGTGATCAACGGGCTCAGGTCGTCGACCTCGACGGTCTCCGGCGGCAGGGGTGTGCCGAATCGGCGGTTCACCTCGACCAGCAGCGCCCCGATGCGCTCAGCGAGCACCGCGACCTGCTGTTTCTCCAGCACCACCGACACCACCCGGGCCTCGTGCACCGCCTGCAGGTAGAAGGTGCGGTTC
Source organism: uncultured Mycobacterium sp. (assembly GCA_964509355.1). GTDB lineage: Bacteria > Actinomycetota > Actinomycetes > Mycobacteriales > Mycobacteriaceae > Mycobacterium. Next base: position 1,457 of record CAZDYH010000176.1, on the reverse strand, counting down.
CCGGGTTGGCCGACGGTCCCGGCGACAAAGCGGTCGGGTGTGCGAAAGACGTGAATTGCGCGGGCCATGGCATGTCCAAAATACCGGCAGTTGCACCTGCGTCGTAATCCTCGGCGGCCCGGGCCTCAGTCGGTCGAGCCGCCGACCACGGCGTCGCCGGAGGACGCCGCTGGCTCGGAGGAGGGTCTCGCCGTCAGCGCGGACGCCAGCTGTGCGCCGGTGTGGTTGACGTGCACCACAAAGGGCCGCAGTGCGGTGTAGCGAATCACGCTCATCGACGCCGGATCCGCCGTGATGCGCTGAAAGCTGTCCAGGTGCGTGCCGAGTGCGTCGGCCACGACAGCTTTGATCACGTCGCCGTGCGTGCAGGCCACCCACAGCGCGTCACCACCGTGCTCGTCGGCCAGCCGGCGATCGTGCTCGCGGATCGCGGCCACCGCACGGGCCTGTACCTGCGCGAGTCCCTCACCGTCGGGAAACACCGCCGCACTGGGCTGTTGCTGTACGACGGCCCACAGCGGTTCGTTGACCAGGTCGCCCATCTTGCGCCCGGTCCACTGGCCGTAGTCGACCTCGGAGAGCCGCTCGTCGACGACCGGCTCCAGGCCGAGCGCTGCGGCCAGGGGTTCCACTGTGCGCCGGCAGCGCAGCAGCGGTGAGCGCACCACCGCCCTGATCGGCAGCACGCCGATCCGCTCGACCAGCCCGGCGGCCTGCTCGCGGCCCTTGTCGTCGAGGTCGATGCCCGCCGAGCGGCCGGCCAGGGTGTGCGCCGTGTTGGACGTGGAGCGGCCGTGCCGCAGCAGGATGACCGTCATGTCGCGGCCACCACCCCGGTGCCGATCAGGATCATCACCAGGACACCGAGGGCCACCCGGTAGCCGACGAACCAGTACATGGCGTGGGAGACCAGGAAGCGCAGCAACCAGGCGATCGCGGCGAAACCCACCACGAAGGCGATCACCGTCGAGGCGAGCAGCTGCGCACCGGTGGCACTCATCCCCTGGCTGACCGGATGGAAGGCGTCGGGCAGCGAGAACAGGCCGGAGGCGAACACCGCGGGGATGGCCAGCAGGAACCCGAACCGAGCGGCCAGCCCGCGATCCAAACCGAGGAACAGCCCGGCGCTGATGGTGGCACCCGAGCGTGACACGCCGGGCACCAACGCCAGGCACTGGGCGATACCGACGGTCAAGCCGTCGCGCCAGGTCAACTGCTCGGCGTGGCGGGTCTGGCGCCCGTAGTACTCGGCGGCGGCGATCACCGCGGAGAAGACGATCAGCGCGGTGGCGACGATCCAGAGATTGCGCACACCGGTGCGGATCACGTCCTTGAAGAGCGCCCCGAACAACAAGATCGGGATGGTGCCGATGATCACGTACCAGCCCATCCGGTAGTCGATATTGTCGCGGTGGGCGGCGACGAACAGGCCGTTGAACCAGGCTTTCAAAATGCGG
>CAZDYH010000175.1:0-6309 GCA_964509355.1 uncultured Mycobacterium sp. | reverse complement strand
ACTCCCGCTTCTTCAAGAAGCACTACGTCACCGAGTCGCACGCCTTCTTCGAGAAACACGGACCCAAGACGATCATCCTGGCCCGCTTCGTGCCGATCGTGCGGACGTTCACCCCGGTGCTGGCCGGTGTGTCCACGATGCGCTACCCGGTGTTCCTGGCGTTCGACATCGTCGGCGGTATCGCGTGGGGCGCGGGCGTGACGCTGCTGGGCTACTTCCTGGGCAACGTCCCGTTCGTCAAGCACAACCTGGAACTGATGATCCTGCTCATCGTGTTCCTCTCGGTCCTGCCGGGCATCATCTCGGTGGGCCGTGCCCTGCTCGAGCGGCGCCGCGAGCCCAGGGAACCGACCGAACAGCCGTCCTAGCCGTTGGCGTACTCCGCGAAAACCCCGAGCAGTTCTGGCTTGTCGACGGCGCTCGGCGCCACCACATCGCCGGGCGCTGCGCCGAGCAGGATCCGCTTGATGGGGATCTCCAGCCGTTTGCCCGTCATGGTCCGGGGGATTCCCGGCACCTGCAGGATGGCATCCGGGACATGTCGTGGCGAGGCGCCGGTGCGGATGGCAGCGGTGATCCGCGCCCGCAGCCCGTCGTCGAGTTCGGCGTCATCGGCGAGGTCGACGAACAGCGGCATCCAGTAGCCGCCGTCGTCCCGCTCGACACCGACCACCAGACAGTCACGTACCTCCGGTAGTAGCTCGACGGCGTGGTAGATCTCGGCGCTGCCCATCCGCACACCCATCCTGTTCAGGGTGGCATCCGAACGGCCATGCACCACAACGGATCCCCGATCGGTGATGGTTATCCAGTCGCCGTGACACCACACTCCCGGGTACTTTTCGAAGTAGGCCTTGCGGTAGCGGCTGCCGTCGGCATCGTTCCAGAAGAACACCGGCATCGACGGCATCGGCTCGGTGAGCACCAGTTCACCGGCCTCACCGATGACTGGCCGGCCGGCATCGGACCACGCCTGCACGGCCGCGCCCAGGAAGAGACAGGACAGCTCACCGGCCACCACCGGCACCAGCGGGCAGCCTCCGATGAAGGCCGTCACGACATCGGTGCCGCCGCTGGCCGAGACCACCGGGATCTGCCGGCCGACGCCGTCCTGGACCCAGCGGAATCCGGCGGCCGGCAACGGCGATCCGGTCGAGCCGACCGCGCGCAGCGCCTCCAGCGGGTAGTCCCTGCCGGGGTGGAGTTCTTCCTTGGCGCAGGCCAGCAGATAACCGGCACCCGCGCCGAACAAGGTGACGCGGTGGTCGGACACCACCTGCCACAGGCTGTCGGTGTGCGGGTGGGTCGGGCTGCCGTCGTAGAGCACGACGGTGGAGCCGACCAGCAGCCCGGACACCAGCAGGTTCCACATCATCCAGCTGGTGCTGGACTGCCACAGGAACCGGTCGTCGGGCTTCAGGTCGAGGTGCAGGCTCAGGTGTTTCAGGTGTTCGAGCAGCACACCGCCGTGGCCGTGCACGATGCCCTTGGGGGTGCCCGTGGTTCCCGAGGAGAACAGCACCCAGAGCGGGTGGTCGAACGGAACGGGGCTGATCTCGAGTTGAGCTTCGGAGTTGGTCACCTCAGACCAGGTGGCGATATCGCCGTCGATATCGAGGCCCAGCCGCGGCACCACCACGGTGGCCCGCAGCGACGGAAGCCGGCTCCGGATCTGGGCGAGTTCGGCGCGCCGGTCGTGACGCTTCCCGCCGTACACGGAGCCGTCGCTGGCCACCAGCACCGTCGGCTCGAGCTGCCCCAGCCGGGCCACCACACCGGAGACGGCGAGGTCCTGATTGCAGACCGCCCATATCGCGCCGACGCTGGCCGCAGCGAGGAAGGCGACGAGCGCCTCGGCGATGTTCGGCAGATAACCGACGACGCGGTCACCCGGCCGGACCCCGAGCCCACGCAGGTAGGCCGCGAAGGCCGCCGTCTCACTCCGCAGCCGCGCCCACGACCATTCGCAGGAGCCGTCCTCGCCGGCGACGACCAGCGCCGGCCGGGCTGACGTGGCGTGCCGGAACACCTCGTTGACGTAGTTCAGCGTCGCGCCGGGAAACCACTCGGCGCCCGGCATGGTCCGGCTCCCCAGCACCACCCGCGGCGGGGTCGCCGCCTGCACGTCGAAGTAGTGCCACACCGCGTCCCAGAACCACTCGATATCGCGCACCGACTCCGCCCACAGCTGGGCATAGCCGTCCAGGTCGCCGCGCCCGGTCTCGGCCAGCCAGGCCAGGAAGCGGGTGATGTTCGCATCGGCGAGGGTCTGCGCATCCGGGGTCCAGTTGCCGGATGCGGTCACTCCGCACTCCCGTCGGCGGTCCTCTCGTCGGTCTCATCGGCGACCGTGTAAGCGGCCTCCATCAGCATCCAGCCGGATAGTTGCACCGACATGTCGCGTTCGGGAAGCTGGAACGCATCCACCGCCGGCCCGACGGACTCGGCTTCCTGCCCGCCCGCCGTGGGCACCTCGGCGTTGCGGTCCCAGAACGGGCCGAACAGCGGCAGCCCGTCCACCGTCTGCCGGTAGTCCCACGCCGACTGTGCCGAGGCCAGCACCACCTTGCGGGCGGTTTCGCGCGCCTCGGCGTCGTCGGCCGAATCACCGGGCAGTGCGGTCGCGGCCAGCGCGAGATAGCGCGCCGTGATGCCGGCGAACAGGCCGCCGTCACCGCCACCGGCGCCCTTGAGCACGCCCTCGGGCGCCATGTGTTCGGCGATCGCGGCGACCAGGCGACGAGCCCTGGGCGCGTGCCGGTCATCGCCGGTGCGTACCGCGAGCTCGGTCTCCAGCCCGAGTACCGCGCCCTGGCAGTAGGTGTACTGGGCGCGCACCAGCGAGCCGGCCTTGATACCGTCGAACACCAGTTGGGTCTCGGGGTCGATCAGCGTCCCGTCGATCCAGTCCGCCATCTGCTGAGCCCGGCGCAGCCGGTCGTCATAACGCGCCAGGAAGATTCCGGCGGGACCGTTGGCGGGGGCGTTGAAGAACTGGTCCTGTTTGCGCCACGGGATGCCGCCGCCGTCCTCGGGGACCCAGGCGCTGACGAACTGATCGCTCAGTTTCTCGCACGCACCGGGGCGCTCCACCCCGGCCAGGCGACCGGCGCGCTCTAACGCCAGCGCCAGCCAGGCCATGTCGTCGTAGTAGTCGTTGACCCAGGATCCGTTGTTGCGCAGCCGATGCGAGCGGATCTGCCGGTTGATCCTGGTGAGCCGGTACGGTTGCGGGTCGCGCACCTGGGCGTCGACCAGGCAGTCCAGCAGGTGAGCCTGCCACCAGTAGTGCCAGGTGACGAATCGCTTGTCGCGCGACGTCGCCGGCCAGGCCACGACTCCCAGCTGGGTGCCCGGCAGGTGCCAGAGCGGTTTCAGATGTCGTTGCGCGACGGCGGCTTCAGCGCTGGCCGCACGGTTGGCCCATACCTGATCCATGCCTCGCATCCTGCCTTACCAGGCCCGCGCGATGTTCCCGTGTTGGGTTATCCAGGTGTGCATTGCGATGCCGGCGGCCACCGCGACGTTGATGCTGCGGGTCGACCCGAACTGAGCGATTGACACGGTGAGTGCCGCGCCGGCCGCGACGTCGTCGGTGATCCCCGGTCCTTCCTGGCCGAACACCAGCAGGCAGTGTCGCGGCAGCGTCGTCTCTTCGAGGCGCAGCGCGCCGGGCAGGTTGTCCACGGCGACGACGGTCAGCCCCGCGCTCCCGGCGAAGTCCAGCAGCTCGGCGGTGCTGTCGTGATGGCACAGCCGCTGGTAGCGGTCGGTGACCATGGCGCCGCGGCGGTTCCAGCGGCGGCGGCCGACGATGTGCACGGTGTCCACCGCGAACGCGTTGGCGGTTCGGACCACGCCGCCGATATTGGCGTCGCTGCCGAAGTTCTCGATCGCGATGTGCAGTGGGTGCCGACGGGTGTCGATATCGTCGATGATCGCCTCGCGCGTCCAGTAGCGGTAGGCGTCGACGACGTTGCGGGTGTCACCGTCACGCAACAGGCCGGGGTCGTAGCGCGGGTCGTCGGGTAGCGGACCCGGCCAGGGGCCGACGCCGTGAGTGGTCGGCCCCCATTCGGTGGGCCCCGCGTCAGCCACGGGTGGTCCACACCGCGGCGTGGGTACCCACCACCGACACCGTCGCGTACAGCAGCGCGGCGTTGATCTCGCCCTGCGTGCACAACGACGCGCTGACCTGAACGGCGTCCAGCGAGGCCTCGGGAAGGATCAGCACGGAGGCCCCGTACGCCGAGCATGCGGGGTTCAACCCCACCCCGGGCAGAGTCGGTGCGACCAGCAGCATCAGCGGACCGCCGCGACGGGCGGAGTCGTCGCTGTACGCCGCCTTGACAGCATCCGCCTGCAGGCCGAGCAGCATGTATCCGTTGCCGATGAACACGGTCGGGTCACCGAGCGCGGCCTGGTTGAGCTGCGTGCCGTCGGCGCGCCAGGCGTCCACGCTTGTTGTCTGCACCACCAGGCCGGTGTCATTCGCGTTCGTCGGCAACACCCCCACCGGGAACGCCGCCGGGTAGGCGGCCGCGGTGCCGGGGATGCGATCGCGCGGCGAGTACGTGTACACCCCGCGGACCGCGCTCTGATCCTTCAGCGGTCCCAGACACACCGTCCCGGTCAGCCGGTCGGGCGACGGCACCGACAGCGGCTGCGTGTCGATGCCCTGGACGGCACCGCAGCTGCCGATGCCGGTGGCCTCGATCGGGTGCGCCAGCGCGCCGTAGAGACCGAACCGGACGTCCCCGGGTTTGGCGCGCGGCGCGGCCGGATCGGTCGGGGCGGCGTCAACGTCGACCATCACGTAGTCGCCGTTCCAGCGCAGGTTGGATACCGCCATATTCCAGCCCAGCACCGCCAGCGACTCACCCACCCGGGCCGCTGCGGCGCCGTAGGGATGCGCGGCGCGATCCGAGCCTGAGCAGCCCGCCGTCAGGGCCAGTACGGCGGCCGTGAGCATGGCGATGAGGGTACGCAACGGTCTAGCGGACCAGCAGGTAGCACGTCCGGACACCCTGCGCATCGAGGGTGCGTATCTCAATTCCGACTGTCACCAACCGTAACGATTCCAGGAGAAACCGGCCGGTAACTGGAGTCTGAGGGGTAGTGAAGCGATACTCATATCAGCGCACCCCTAATACCGCCGGGATGCGCTACATGAGGCTGACCTCGCCAGATCCCGTTGGCCGGCGGCCCGATGAATAGGATAACGATGAGCGCTCCGTTGCTGGAGACTAACGAGCAAACTGATTTCTGCCTCACCAAGAGCCTCGACTGGTGGGATCCAGATACCGAATGCACGCTCGTGGTGTCGCAGCCGTCAGCCGATCCTAGCCTGTGGAAAGAATACCTCGCCGGCGCACAGCGCAGCTACCGCAAACATGGAGTCGAATGTGCACTCAACCTCGACGCCATTCGAGATGGCAAGGACACAGTCCTGTTCTTTGCCGCAATCGATGCGACCGGACGGGTGGCGGCAGGGGTCCGGGCTCAGGGGCCCTACCGGTCCGCCGACGAGTCGCACGCGGTCGTCGAATGGGCCGGACAGCCCGGCCTCCCGGCAGTCCGGAAGATGATCACCGACCGACTGCCGTTCGGCATTCTGGAGATGAAGTCGGCTTGGGTCACCGATGATCCGGACAAGAATCGCTTACTCACCAGAGCCCTCGCCCGCTCCGGGTTCCATGCGATGGCGCTGATGGATATCCAGTTCTGCATGGCGACGGCGGCAGCCTTCGTGCTGGATCGCTGGCGGTCCTCGGGAGGTGTGGTGGCGTCGAACATTCCCGCGACGCCCTACCCTGACGCGCGCTACCGAACGAAGATGATGTGGTGGGACCGACGCACCTTCGCCAATCATGCTGAGCCGGAACAGGTGTCGAAGATCCACACCGAGATGATGGCGCTGACCCGGGCCTGGGACCGACGCGTTGGGATCGGAGCGCAGTACGGGAGTGGTTCGTGACGGCGGACCTTGCCGATACTGACTCCCCCAGCGCACAGATTCTCGATACCGCCGACGCTGACGACCGTCGCGTCCTGGATGGATTGCGGGCGGATCCGCGGATCGAGTTCGTCGACCGTTACAGCGATCAGGCGGCGAGCGTCCGGGGGTTGCGTCCTGCGCCCGAACCCGAACTCACCTCGGAACCGAGGCGTTGGGCTTACTACCCGTGGCGCCGAGCGGTGGTCGGTGTGCTGGGACCACGGGCATTTCGCGCGGTGCGGCTGGACCGGAACAGGAACATGATCACGACGGACGAGCAAGACCGGCTCCGCGAGCTCCGGATCGGTGTC
>CAZDYH010000174.1:0-6404 GCA_964509355.1 uncultured Mycobacterium sp. | reverse complement strand
GTGCTCAACGGTAGCTTCCGGTGCTACCACCGGACCACGTCGGCGTTGCCCTAGCTGCTGCGGCTTGTCGCCAGCTCAGCGCCTCAGCGCAGGAACTGCGCAGCATTGTTGGCCAGGTCGAGCAGTGGCTGCGGCAGGGCACCGAGTGCCAGGGTGATCGCCGCCGTCACCGTGACGGCGGCGATGCTCAACGAACTGGGGGTCACGACCTCGGCTGCGTCCGCTGGCGAATCGGTGAAGAACATCAGCACGATGACGCGCACGTAGAAGTACGCCGCGATGGCGCTGGCGAGGACGCCGACGATGACGAGGGGGATGGCGCCGCCCTCGCCGGCGGCTTTGAACACGGCGAACTTGCTGACAAAACCACTGGTCAGCGGAATGCCGGCAAAGGCAAGCAGGAACAACGAGAACACCACACCCACCAGGGGAGAGCGCCGGCCCAGACCGGCCCAGTGCGACATGTCGGAGTCCTCCGCACCGGAGGAATCCCGGACCAGGCCCACCACCGCGAACGCACCCAAGGTGCTGAAACCGTAGGCGAACAGATAGAACAATGTCGCTGACAGGCCGGCCTCATTGGCCGCGATGACGCCGGTGAGGATGAACCCCGCGTGCGCCACCGCCGAATACGCCAGCATCCGCTTGACATCGGTCTGGGTCACCGCAGTGACGGTGCCGACGACCATGGTCAGGATGGCGATCGCCCACATCACCGGCCGCCAGTCGGCCCGCAGCTCCGGCAGGGCGACGTAGAAGATGCGCAGCATGGCGCCGAAGGCGGCGACCTTGGTGGCCGCGGCCATGAACGCGGTGATCGGGGTGGGCGCGCCCTGGTAGACATCGGGGACCCAGGAGTGGAAAGGCACTGCTCCGACTTTGAACAACAGGCCGACGGTGAGCAGTCCCATGCCGATCAGCGCCAGCGAGACGTTGCCGGACTTGGCGGCTACCGCGTCGCTGATACCGCCCAGGGTGAGCGTGCCGGCATATCCGTAGAGCAGGGCGACGCCGTAGAGGAAGAACCCCGACGAGAACGCGCCCAGCAGAAAGTACTTCAGCGATGCTTCCTGGGAGAGCAGACGGCGACGTCGGGCCAGCCCGCACAGCAGATACAGCGGCAGCGAAAACACTTCCAGTGCGATGAACATGGTGAGCAGGTCATTGGCGGCCGGGAACAGCAGCATCCCGCCGATCGCGAACATCGTCAGCGGAAAGACCTCGGTCTGCACCACTCCGGCCCTGGTGGCCACCTTCTCGGCCACGCTGCCGGGGATGGCGGATGCTTGCGGGGTGAACGCATCCAAACCCGCTGCGGCGCTGTCGGACTCGGACTCGGACCCGGTGTGGCCGCCCATGCGTCGCTCGGCGATAAGCAGAACCCCGAGGACGCCGATCAGCAGGATGGTGCCCTGCAGGAAAAGCGCCGGGGCGTCCTCGGCGACCGCACCCATCACGACTGACGTGCCGGCCGAGCCATCTAGTTGCCGGCCCAGCACCACGACAGCCACGAACGCGGCCAGCAGGGCGCCAATGGCGAGCACCAGTTGGGTGAGGTAGCGGCTCCGGCGCGGCAGGAACGCCTCGACGAGCACTCCGGCCACCGCCGCGCCGAACACGATCAGCATCGGGGAGAGCTGGCCGTATTCAATGCTGGGTGCGGGCAGGCTCATGGGTGCGGTCCTTCTTCGCTGGCCCCCGATGAGCGCTGGCGCAAAGAGCCGACAAGCACCGTGGGCGCGGGATCAGGCTGGTTGATGATGGTCAGGGTGTGGCTGACCGCCGGGTTGATGACGTCGAGCACGGGCTTGGGATACACGCCAAGCACCAACAGCAGGGCGACCAGCGGCGCCACCACGGCGAGTTCGCGGGGCAACAGGTCACGCAACTTCTCGTTGCCTTCGGTGACGGGGCCGGTCATGAGCCGCTGGTACAGCCACAGGATGTAGATCGCCGACAGCACCAACGCGGTGGCGGCGAGGACGGCGAACGCCGGGTAGCGGGTGAACGTGCCGATCAGAACCAGGAACTCACTGATGAACGGGGCCAGGCCCGGCAACGACAGTGTCGCCAGACCGGCGACGAGGAACGTGCCGGCCAGTACGGGAGCGACCTTCTGGACGCCGCCGTAGTCGGCGATGACGCGGGTTCCCCTGCGGGAGACCAGGAATCCGGCGATCAGGAACAGCGCGGCGGTGGAGATGCCATGGTTGACCATGTAGAGCGTCGAACCGGACTGGCCCTGGCTGGTCATCACGAAGATGCCCAGGATGATGAATCCGAAGTGCGAGATCGACGTGTAGGCGATCAGCCGCATCACGTCGGTCTGGCCGATCGCCAGCACCGCCCCGTAGATGATGCCGATGACGGCCAGCCCGATGATGAACGGCCGGAACAACGTTGAGGCGTCGGGGAACAGTTGCAGGCAGTACCGCAACATACCGAAGGTACCGACCTTGTCGACGACGGCCATCATCAGCACCGCCGTCGCCGGCGTCGCCTCCACCGCAGCGTCGGGCAGCCACCGATGGAATGGCCACAGCGGCGCCTTGACGGCGAAGGCGAACATGAAGCCCAGGAACAGCGCGTTCAACACCGCCGGGTGGGCGCCCAGCTCGCCACCGGCCACCGCGGCGACGATCGCGCGGAAATCGAAGGTGCCCGAGGTGAATGCGTCGCTCTGCGCGGTCACCACATACAGCCCGATCACCGCAGCCAACATGATCAGGCCGCCAAACAAGTTGTACAGCAGGAACTTCACCGCGGCTTTCGACCGCTGCACGCCGCCGAACCCGCCGATGAGGAAGTACATCGGGATGAGCATCGCCTCGAAGAACACGTAGAACAGCAGCACGTCCAGAGCGACCAGCGAGATCAGCACCATACCCTCGACCGCGAGGGTGAGGGCGACGTAGGTGTGCGCGGACCGCCCGTGGTCGCTGGCGTCGTTCCAGCCGGCGAGCAGGAGCAGGGGCACCAGCACGGCGGTCAGGACGACGAGCACCAGAGCGATACCGTCGATGCCGAGGATGTAGCCGGTGCCGAATGACGGTATCCAGGAGTGGGATTCGACGAACTGGTACTGCCCGCCGGCGGGGTCGAACGTGAGCGCCAGCACGATGGCGATAGCCAGGACGGCCAGCGAGACGGCCAGCCCGACGTACTTGGCGAGACGCCGCTGCGCGGTGGGCAGCAGTATGGTCGCGACGGCACCGACGAGCGGCACCGCCCAGAGGACGCTGAGCCAGGGGAACGTCGTCACCACGCCCTCACCACCAGGATCGCGGCGACGACGAGCGCTGCGCCGGCCAGCATCGACAGCGCGTACGAGCGGGCGAAGCCGGTCTGCACCTGCCGCAGGCCATCCGAGGTCCGGCCGACCAGTGCGGCCAACCCGCTGGCCACGCCGTCCACGCCCTTGTCGTCGACCTCGACCAGTGCCTTGGTCAGCTGCTGGCCCGGTCGCATGAACACGTCCTCGTTGATGGCGTCGCCGTAGAGGTCTCTGCGCGCCGCCATCACCAACGCCGACACGTCCTCGGGCGCCGTCTCGGGCACCGGTCGGGTGGCGTACATGCGGTAGGCGATGGCCACCCCGGCCGCCACGACGGCGAGGGTGATGGTCGTCATGACCCACACCGGTGTGGCGTGTTCGGCTTCGTGGGCGCCGACGACGGGTTCGAGCCAGTGCGCCAGGGTGCTGCCGATGGCCAGCAGCCCGCCCGCACCGACGGAGCCGACGGCCAGCACGATCATCGGCCAGGTCATCACGGCCGGTGACTCGTGCGGGTGCGTATGAGGCTTCCAGCGCCGTTCGCCGAAAAACGTCAGCAGCATGACCCGGGTCATGTAGAAGGCGGTGATGCCCGCACCGAGCAGGGCCGCGCCGCCGAGGATCAGACCCTTGGGTCCGCCGGCGGCGAAAGCGGTTTCGATGATCTTGTCCTTGGAGAAGAACCCGGAGAACGGCGGCACCCCGATGATCGCCAGATAGCCGAGCCCGAACGTCGCATAGGTGATCGGCAGCAGGGTGCGCAGCCCGCCGAACCGGCGCATATCGGTTTCGTCGTCCATGGCATGCATCACCGACCCCGCACCCAGGAACAGCCCGGCCTTGAAGAAGCCATGGGTGAGCAGGTGCAGGATCGCGAACGCATACCCGGCCGGACCGAGTCCGGCGGCCAGCACCATGTAGCCGATCTGGGACATGGTGGAGGCGGCCAACGCTTTCTTGATGTCGTCTTTGGCGCAGCCGATGATCGCCCCGAACAACAGGGTGACGGCCCCCACGATCACCACACCGAGCTGGGCGGTCGGGGCGAGGTTGAACACCGGTCCGGAGCGGACGATCAGGTAGACCCCGGCGGTCACCATGGTGGCGGCGTGGATGAGCGCGGAGACGGGGGTCGGGCCCTCCATCGCGTCGCCGAGCCAGGACTGCAACGGCACCTGCGCGGACTTGCCGCACGCGGCCAGCAGCAGCAGCAGGCCGATCGCGGTCAGTGTGCCCTGGCTCATCGCGGGGGCGGCGCCGAACACCCCGGCGTAGGAGATGGTGCCGATCGACGCGAACATCACCATCAGTGCGATGGCCAGCCCGATATCGCCGACCCGGTTGACGACGAACGCTTTCTTGGCGGCGGTGGCCGCCGAGGGCTTGTAGGACCAGAACCCGATCAGCAGATACGAGGCCAGACCCACACCCTCCCAGCCGACATAAAGGCCCAGGTAGTTGTCCGCCAGCACCAGCAGCAGCATCGCGGCCACGAACAGGTTCAGGTAGCCGAAGAAGCGCCGGCGCTCGGGATCGTCGGCCATATAGCCGATCGAGTAGAGGTGGATCAGCGAGCCGACCCCGGTGATCAGCAGCACGAAACACATCGACAACTGATCGAGCTGCAAACCGAAGTCCACCTGCAGACCGCCGACCGGCACCCAGGAGAACAGCGCCTGATGGATGGCGCGGCCCTCGCCGTCACGGCCCAGCATCTCGACGAACAGCACCACCCCCACCGCGAACGCGGCAAGGGATGTCGCGCAGCCCAGCAGATGCCCCCAGCTGTTGGTGCGCTTCCCGCCCAGCAGCAGCACCACCGCCCCCGCCAGTGGCAGGGCGATCAGCAGCCACACCAGATCGGTCATCAGTGGCCTCAGTGCCTGAGCAGACTGGCGTCGTCGACCGAGGCCGAACGGCGGGTGCGGAAAATGGTCATGATGATCGCCAGCCCGACGACGACTTCGCAGGCGGCGACCACCATCGTGAAGAACGCCACCATCTGACCGTCGAGGCGACCGTGCATGCGCGAGAACGTGACGAAGGCCAGGTTGGCGGCGTTGAGCATCAATTCGACACACATGAACATCACCATCGCGTTGCGCCTCAACAGCACACCGGCCGCGCCGATCGTGAACAACAACGCCGACAGGTACAGGTAGTTTTCCGGGTTCATCGCTCTCCGTCCCCGCCGTCGCCGTTGGTCTGCGGATGCATGTCGCGGCGTTGCAGGATCGTGGCGACCGACGACTCTGAATCGGAGCCGTCGGGCAGCCGCGCCGGGATGTCGACGGCGTTGTGCCGGGCGTACACGCCGGGGGCGGGCATCGGCGTGGCATGTCCGCCGGGCCGAAAGCGTTCCTGTGCCAGTTCGCGCTGAGTCTTGCGTCGCTCGAAGCGTTCCCGGTGCGCGAGCACCATGGCGCCCAGCGCGGCGGTGATCAGCAGCGCGCTGGTCAGTTCGAATGCCCAGAGATAGCGGGTGAAGATCAGCGCGGCCAGACCCTCGACATTGCCGCCGGCATTGGCCTGCTTCAGTCCGGTGAAGCCTGCCACCGACAGGTTGCCGATCGCGGCGAGCAGCAGGATGCCGAAGCCGAGCCCGGCGATGATGGCCGCAACTCGTTGTCCGCGAATCGTTTCCACCAACGAATCTGACGAGTCGACGCCGATGAGCATCAGGACGAACAGGAACAGCATCATGACGGCCCCGGTGTAGACCACCACCTGCACCACGCCCAGGAACAGCGCGTCCTGGGCGACGTAGAGCACAGCGAGCGAAATCATCGTCATCGCCAGGGCAATGGCCGAGTACACCGCTTTCGGTGCCGCCACCACCCCGATCGCGCCGACCAGCGCCACGGTGCCCTGCACCCAGAACACCACCGCTTCGGCCGTCGACGTGCGGGTCAGGGTGTCGGCGGCCATCAGCGCCAATTCGGCCGTCACCGCGCCGACTCCGTGGCTTGCTGCTCCAAGAGCCCGCCGGGCCCGATGATATTTCCCGGGTCGCTTCGCTCCTGCCCTCCGATGATGTTTCCCGGGTCGCTTCGCTCCTGCCCTCCGATGATGTTTCCCGGGTCGCTTCGCTCCTGCCCTCCGATGACATTCCCCCGGTAGTAGTCCTCGT
>CAZDYH010000173.1:3082-6535 GCA_964509355.1 uncultured Mycobacterium sp. | reverse complement strand
TTCCACCTAGTCGCCGTGCCGGTAGGGGAAGCGTCTGTCGTTCGTGACATCTGCACCACCTACTAAGTGCCGCCATCACGCGGGTAGGTCTCGTCATCGCGCGCGGAGCGACCTTGTGTACGTTGTCCCGAATGAGTGAAAGCTGCCTTGCTTACGAGCACCGCGGCGCGGTCGCGATCGTCACCATCGATGACGCTCCGCACAACCGCATGTCATTTGCGTTCATGGACGCACTCGAGTCGCTCGTCGCGACGATTGCCTCCGACGCGGCGATTCGCGCCGTCGTCATCACTGCCGCCGGCGACAGCAATTTCTCGGTAGGCATGAACCTCAAGGAACTCACCGGCGCACTGGGCGACCCCGCACGGCTCGACGCGATTCTCGACCAGCGACTGCGGGTGCTGGCGGCAGTCGAGAACATGCACAAACCGTGGGTCGCGACGCTGTTCGGTAACTGCCTGGGCGGCGGGCTCGAACTCCCACTGGCCTGCCACTTCCGTCTCGCTGCGGCCGACGGCGCACGGATCGGTCTGCCGGAACTGCACCTCGGCTCCGTCCCGGCCTGGGGCGGGAGCGCTCGGTTGGCACGGCGCATCGGCCGCGATCGGGCACTCGATCTCATCCTGCGCGCCAAGACGGTCTCCGGCCCTGAGGCGTTGAGCCTCGGGCTGGTGACCGAGGTCTGGCCCAACGCCGAACTCAAGCAGAGGGCGGTCGACCTCGCAGACGAACTGGCGGCGATGCCGCGGCACGCAATGGGTTCGATGCTTCGCTGTCTGGTGACCGGTGATGAAAGGACAATGGAGGAGTCATTGCGCGACGAACGCGCGGCCTTTCACGCGACCCTCGGCACCCCCGACATGGTCGAGGGCCTCACAGCGTTCATGGAGAAGCGGAAGCCGGTCTTCAATCGCGACTAGCTGGCTGTAGTTCGTGTCAAGGGGTGAGGCATTCGTGCAGGATCGGCACCCACCGTTGGGGTATTTGTTTGGGTGGGTATGACTGTCGGCGGTGGTCTGTGGGGAGGTGCCGGGCGCCCACGCTGATGTATGCGACCTCGTTGGTGGGGTCATCTGGCGTCGTTCGGGCTGCCATGCCAGCGAAGCGATATTGACACCCGCCGGGGTGGCGCCGGGTTTCCCGGCCGGGCGGCGGGCGACAATGGGGCATGGATTTCTACTCCGCCTACCGGCACGGGTTCGTGCGCGTCGCCGCATGCACGCACCACACCACGATCGGTGATCCGGAGGCCAACGCCGAGTCGGTGCTGCGGATGGCCCGGGCCTGCCACGATGACAGCGTCGCGCTGGCGGTGTTTCCGGAGTTGACGCTGTCGGGTTACTCGATCGAGGACATCCTGCTGCAGGACACCCTGCTCGACGCCGTCGAGGACGCGCTGCTCGAGGTCGTGGCGGCATCGGTGGACCTGATGCCGGTCCTGGTGGTGGGCGCTCCGCTGCGCCACCGGCACCGCATCTACAACACCGCCGTCGTCATCCACCGCGGTGCTGTCCTCGGCGTGGCACCCAAGTCGTACCTGCCGACCTACCGGGAGTTCTACGAGCAGCGCCAGGTCGCCGCCGGCGACGATGTCCGCGGCACCATCCGCATCGGCGATGAGCGCTTGCGCGAAGAACGTGGGCTGAGCGCCGACGTGCCGTTCGGCCCGGACCTGCTGTTCGTGGCGGCCGACCTGCCGGGCCTCGTGCTGCACGTCGAGATCTGCGAGGACATGTTCGTCCCGGTGCCGCCGAGCGCGGAGGCCGCGCTGGCGGGTGCGACGGTGCTGGCGAACCTGTCCGGCAGCCCCATCACGATCGGTCGCGCCGAAGACCGCAAGCTGCTGGCCCGCTCGGCCTCGGCGCGCTGCCTTGCCGCCTATGTCTACGCGGCCGCCGGTGAAGGCGAGTCCACCACCGACCTGGCCTGGGACGGCCAGACGATGATCTACGAGAACGGGTTGCTGCTCGCCGAATCCGAGCGGTTCCCCAAGGGTGAGCGGCGCTCGGTCGCCGACGTGGACACCGAGTTGCTGCGCTCCGAGCGGATGCGGATGGGCACGTTCGACGACAATCGCAAGCACCATCGGGCCACCGGGGATGCGTTCCGGCGCATCGAGTTCACGCTCGGCCCGCCGGCCGGCGATATCGGCCTGCTGCGTGAGGTGGAGCGGTTCCCGTTCGTGCCCGCGGATCCCGCACGGCTGCAACAGGACTGCTACGAGGCGTACAACATCCAGGTGTCCGGGCTCGAGCAGCGGCTGCGAGCACTCAACTACCCGAAGGTCGTCATCGGCGTGTCCGGCGGACTGGACTCGACGCACGCGCTGATCGTCGCCGCCCGCGCGATGGACCGGGAAGGCAGGCCGCGCAGCGACATTCTGGCGTTCACGCTGCCCGGCTTCGCCACCGGCGACCGCACGAAGGGTAACGCGATCCGGCTGTCGCAGGCGCTGGGTGTCACGTTCGAGGAGATCGATATCCGGGCCACCGCCACGCTGATGCTGACCGAGATGGGACATCCCTTCTCGCGCGGCGAGAAGGTCTACGACGTCACCTTCGAGAACGTGCAGGCCGGCCTGCGCACCGACTACCTCTTCCGCATCGCCAACCAGCGCGGCGGCATCGTGCTGGGCACCGGCGACCTTTCCGAGCTCGCGCTCGGGTGGTCGACGTATGGTGTCGGCGACCAGATGTCGCACTACAACGTGAACGGCGGCGTGCCCAAAACGCTGATCCAGCACCTGATCCGCTGGGTGATCTCCTCGGGCGAGTTCAACGAAGAGGTCGACGAGGTTCTGCAGTCGGTCCTCGATACGGAGATCACCCCGGAACTGATCCCGACCGGCGAGGACGAGGAGATCCAGAGCAGCGAGTCCAAGGTCGGACCGTATGTGCTGCAGGACTTCTCGTTGTTCCAGGTGCTGCGCTACGGCTTCCGTCCGTCGAAGATCGCATTCCTGGCATGGCATGCGTGGAGCGACCCGGATCGCGGCGACTGGCCGTCCGGTTACCCGGACCACAAGCGGCCGGCCTACTCGCTGAAGGAGATTCGGCACTGGCTACAGGTGTTCGTGCAGCGGTTCTACTCGTTCAGCCAGTTCAAGCGCTCGGCGATGCCGAACGGGCCCAAGGTGTCGGCAGGCGGGGCGTTGTCGCCGCGCGGTGACTGGCGGGCACCCTCGGACATGTCGGCGCGGATCTGGCTCGCCGAGATCGAGCGCGAGGTGCCCGAAGTCTGACGCTTGCCGGGTTGGCCCGGTCAGTCCTGGGCGATGGCGTCGTCGATGGCCTCGTCATGCGGCGCGCAGTCGCCCGCACCGGGCACCAGTGTCGCCAGCGCACCGGCGAACACGGGACACACCAGGCGGTATGACCGCTTCCAGCACGAACGGCCTCCCCGCCGCGATCCACCTCCGCATGTCCCAGGACCGCAGTCGCGAAGAACTCGGCA
>CAZDYH010000173.1:1609-2982 GCA_964509355.1 uncultured Mycobacterium sp. | reverse complement strand
GGGTCAGCGCGGTCCCACGGTGATGAGGCCGAGGGCGGCCTCCTGCCGCCCGTCGACGCTGACCAGGTCGTTGACCATGCCGTCGAGGAACGCGCCCACCATGCACGCCCCCAGCCCGGCCGCCTCGGCTGCGAGGTAGACGTTCTGGGCCATGTGGCCGCCCTCCCAGCACACGTAGCGGTAGTGCCGCTGGCGGTACTTCCAGCGGGAGCGCTGGAAGAGCCCGGTGAGGATGAGCACGGCCGGGGCCCGGCGCAGGAAGTCCTGGCCGAGGCCAGCGACCATGAGGTCCCCTGAGACCGACCCGCTGCGGACCGGCTCCAGCGCCTGCGCCCGGACGTCGACGTGGTACAGGCCCGCGGCGATGCCGTCGACCCTGTCCACCGCGACGTAGGTCTCGAGGGGGTACAGCGCACCGGCGGACGGAGCCGTGCGCAGGCCCTGGGCCGAGGTGATCGCAGTGGCCGCGTGGACCACCCAGGCCAACTCCTCGGCGGTCATGGCCCGGTCGGCGTACTTCCGCAGGGACCGTCGCTGCGCCAGCGCCTGCACCACGCTCATGGCCGGGGCCGGGCCCCAGTCGGGCAGGGGCACGCTCGCCGCTTCGCCGACGCGCTGGTACCGCGCCGGCTCACGGCCCCAGTCCACCAGGTCGCTGACCAGTCCGCGAAGGCCCAGCGCGCTCTGCTGGTGGTAGAACGCGCCGACGTCGCCCCCACCGTAGGGATCGGGCGAGGCCAGGGAGTTGGCCGACCAGCCGACGACGACGCCGGCCGCTCCTGCGCCAAACGCGGTGATCGCCGTCCGACGTGTCGGGTGGGCCGGTCCCGCACCAGCCGACGGGGAGGGAGGGGCGGTCTGCCCACCGCGCGGCTGGTCCGCGGCCTCCGTGGCGGGCGCCGCGGCGGACCCCAGTGCGTCAGCCGCCGTCGACTGCGGGGACGCTGGGTGGGCTCGGGCACCGCTGCCCGGGGGCAGCAACCAGCGCCAGCGCATCCCCACGTGCACGGCGACGAGCAGCGCGATGGCGTAGCCCGCCCACCGGTGCGGCGCGAAGTCGTTGAGGTCCAGCTGGTCGGCGAGGAAGCCGGTGGCGATGACCACCACCGCCGCCACCAGCAGGACAACGTTGAGGAAGTACCTGACACGTCTGCGATCCACCTTGGCACGGTACCGACAAAGGAGCCGGGCCCGTCGGTCGCACGACGGAGCACTGCTCTACGACCCGCGCCCCGCTTCGGGGCAGGATGGGGGCGCACAGCGGCGAGCAGCCGAAGCTCGCTGTCGATGACGTCGATCGAACGCACGCCTCGAAGAATAGGGCCACCCTGAGCGGGGTCGATGCGCCAATTGAGAAGCGTTGTCCCGCAGGA
>CAZDYH010000173.1:0-1509 GCA_964509355.1 uncultured Mycobacterium sp. | reverse complement strand
GACGGCGACGAACTGATCGCGGCCATTCGGCGCTCACGCCGTGTCAACGATGACAGTCAGCCGCTCAGGCCGCGACCACGGCCGTGGCAACGGGAATCTCCAGCTGCGTCAACAGCACATCGCAGTCGGCAACCACATCGCGGACGTCGGCCGAATCCAAGGTGAGGTGTCCGTTCGCGCCGGGCGCGACGACGATCGCATTTCGGCAGGGTGCCGACGGCGAAGATCTCGTCGATATTCACGCTGCCCACCACGCATACCCGCGTCACGCGGCTTACGTTAGCCTGCGCCCGCCCGCCCTCGGCTAGCCCGATACGCTGGGGCAATGAGTCTGCAAGCACCGTCTCTTCCGGAGGGCAGGAGCGCAGCGACCGGGGCTGTGGCACAGCCCGATTTGCGCCAGGACGTGCACGACGCCGCGCGGCGCGCTCGTGTCGCTTCCCGCGCGCTGGCGTCGCTGACCACCACGGTCAAGGACCGCGCCCTGCATGCCGCCGCCGACACCGTGCTCGCGCACATCCACCAGATCCTCGCGGCCAACGCCGAAGACCTCGAGATCGCGCGTGCCGCGGGTACTCCGGACGCCATGCTCGACCGGCTGGCGCTCAACCCGCAGCGGGTCGACGGCATTGCCGCGGGCTTGCGCCAGGTGGCTGGACTGCCCGATCCCGTCGGTGAGGTGCTGCGCGGCCGCACGCTGCCCAACGGGCTGCAGCTGCGTCAGCAGCGCGTTCCACTCGGCGTGATCGGAATCGTCTACGAAGGGCGGCCCAATGTGACGGTCGACGCCTTCGGGCTGACGCTGAAGTCCGGCAACGCGGTGTTGCTGCGCGGCAGTTCATCTGCGGCCAAATCGAACCGGGCGCTGGTCTCGGTGCTGCGCGAAGCGCTGGTCGGCGAGGGCCTGCCCGCCGACGCGGTCCAGCTGCTGCCCAGCGCCGACCGCGCAACCGTCACCCACCTGATCCAGGCCCGCGGTCTGGTCGACGTCGTGATCCCGCGCGGGGGAGCGGGTTTGATCGACGCCGTGGTCCGTGACGCGCTGGTGCCGACGATCGAGACCGGGGTGGGCAATTGCCACGTCTACGTGCACGCCGCGGCCGACCTCGACGTCGCCGAACGGATCCTGCTCAACTCCAAGACCCGTCGGCCCAGCGTCTGCAACGCCGCCGAGACACTGCTGGTCGACGCGGCCATCGCCGAGCACGCCGTGCCGCGGCTGGTAACCGCCCTGCAGGATGCCGGTGTGACGGTCCACACAGACCCGTCGGAGGCCGACCTGCGCGCGGAGTACCTGTCGTTGGACATCGCGCTGGCGGTCGTCGATGGGCTCGATGCGGCCATCGCGCACGTCAACGAGTACGGCACCGGACACACCGAGGCCATCGTCACCACGGAACTGACTGCAGCGCAACGGTTTACCGATCAGGTGGACGCGGCGGCGGTGATGGTCAACGCGTCGACGTCGTTCACCGACGGCGAGCAGTTCGGTTTCGGCGCCGAGATCGG
>CAZDYH010000172.1:4385-6551 GCA_964509355.1 uncultured Mycobacterium sp. | reverse complement strand
AGCCGGCCAACTTCCTCGACATCGGCGGCGGCGCCTCGGCCGAGGTGATGGCCGCCGGCCTCGACGTCATCCTGGGCGACAAGCAGGTCAAGAGCGTGTTCGTCAACGTGTTCGGCGGTATCACCGCCTGCGACGCGGTCGCCACCGGCATCGTCAAGGCGCTGGAGATCCTCGGCGACCACGCGACCAAGCCGCTGGTCGTCCGGCTCGACGGCAACAACGTCGACGAGGGCCGACGCATCCTCGCCGCGGCCAATCACCCGCTGGTGACGCTGGTGCCCACGATGGACGAGGCCGCCGACAAGGCTGCCGAGCTGGCGAACGCCGGACGGGACAACTGACCATGGCTATCTTCCTGACCGCAGACTCGAAGGTCATCGTCCAGGGCATCACCGGCGGTGAGGCCACCAAGCACACCGCGCTGATGCTCAAGGCCGGTACCCAGATAGTCGGTGGTGTCAACGCCCGCAAGGCCGGCACCACCGTCGCGCACAAGGACAAGGGCGGCGACGACATCGAGCTTCCGGTGTTCGGCAGCGTCGCCGAGGCAATCAAGGAAACCGGCGCCGACGTCTCCATCGCGTTCGTCCCGCCGAAGTTCGCCAAGGACGCCATCATCGAAGCCATCGACGCCGAGATAGGCCTGCTGGTTGTCATCACCGAGGGAATCCCGGTGCAGGACACCACCTATGCATGGGCCTACAACCTTCAGAAAGGTGGAGCAGAGGCTCCCAGGACCCGCATCATCGGCCCGAACTGTCCGGGCATCATCACGCCAGGGCAGTCGCTGGCCGGCATCACGCCGGCCACCATCACCGGCCCCGGTCCGGTCGGGCTGGTGTCCAAGTCGGGCACCCTGACCTACCAGATGATGTTCGAACTGCGCGATCTCGGCTTCTCCACCGCGATCGGTATCGGCGGCGACCCGGTCGTCGGCACCACGCACATCGACGCCATCGAGGCCTTCGAGAAGGACCCCGACACCAAGGTCATCGTCATGATCGGCGAGATCGGCGGCGACGCCGAGGAGCGTGCGGCCGACTACATCAAGGCCAACGTGTCCAAGCCGGTGGTCGGCTACGTCGCGGGCTTCACCGCCCCCGAAGGCAAGACGATGGGCCATGCCGGGGCGATCGTCTCCGGCTCGTCGGGCACTGCCGCGGCGAAGAAGGAAGCCCTGGAGGCGGCCGGCGTCAAGGTCGGCAGGACCCCGTCGGCGACCGCCGCGCTGGCCCGGGAGATCCTGCAGAGCCTGTAGCGGCGCGGTCTCAGACGGTCGCCGCCAGCTTGCCGGCCAGCCGCTCGACGTAACCGGCGACTTCGTCAGCGGAGCGGTCCGGAAGCCCGAACAGCACCTCGGTGACGCCGCGATCCTGCCAGCGGGCAAGCTTCTCGGGCACCGGCTTGAAATCCAGTGCCACGATCTGCGGTGCGCCGTCGCGGCCGGCGGCTGCCCAGGTGTCCTGCAGGAGCTTCACCGGCTCGTCGATATCCCGGTCGCGCGGCGTGGTGATCCAGCCGTCCGCGCTGCGCGCGATCCAGGTGAAGTTCTTCTGCGTGCCCGCGGCCCCGACCAGCACCGGGATGTGCTCCTGGACCGGTTTGGGCCACGCCCAGCTCGGCCCGAAGTTCACGAACTCGCCGTCGTAGGCGGCCTCTTCCTCGGTCCACAGCGCGCGCATCGCCTCGAGGTACTCGCGCAGCATCGTGCGCCGTCGCCCCGGCGGGACGCCGTGATCGGCGAGTTCGTCGGTGTTCCAGCCGAACCCAACGCCAACGCTCACCCGGCCACCGGACAGGTGATCCAGTGTGGCAATGGATTTCGCCAGGGTGATCGGGTCATGCTCGACCGGTAGTGCCACCGCTGTGGACAACCGGATCCGGGACGTCACCGCACATGCCGCTCCCAGGCTCACCCAGGGGTCCAGTGTGCGCATGTAGCGGTCGTCGGGCAGGCTCGCGTCGCCGGTGGTCGGGTGGGCGGCCTGACGTTTGACCGGTATGTGCGTGTGCTCGGGCACGTAGAAGGTGGCGAATCCGTGGTCCTCGGCGAGCTTGGCCGCCGACGGCGGGGTGATGCCACGGTCACTGGTGAACAACACAAGCCCGTAGTCCATGCCCAGAATTAGAACGTGTTCCAGTCCTGGGAGCAAGGGCGGGGTCCGG
>CAZDYH010000172.1:0-4285 GCA_964509355.1 uncultured Mycobacterium sp. | reverse complement strand
CTGACAGCACAGGAGAGGCTATGACCTACTCGCAAGGCAGCCCCGGCTATCCGCCCACCCAGCCGCCCGGCTCCTACGGAGCCCCGACACCGTCGTTCGCCAAGGCCGAGGCGGGGCCGAGCAAGCTCCCGCTCTACCTGACCGCGGCCGTCGTGGTCCTCGGACTGGCCGCCTACCTGGCGAGTTTCGGGCCGATGTTCACCCTGAGCGCCGACATCGGCCCGTTCGGCGCCGAGCTGTCCGGCGGCGGTGGCGACGCGATCCTCGCGGCGCTGGTCGCCGCGCTGCTGGCCGCAGTGAGCCTGCTACCGAAGACCAAGAACTACACCGCGGTGGTCGCGGTGATCGCCGTTCTGGGAGCACTGCTGGTGGTCGGGCAACTGGTCAGCAAGCCGAACGGCTTCTCGATCGGCTGGGCGTTGTGGCTCGTGCTCGGCTTCACGATCCTGCAGGCGATCGCCGCTGTCGGCGCGCTGCTGCTGGACGCCGGCGTGATCTCCGCGCCCGCGCCACGGCCCACATACGAGCCGTACGGGCAGTACGGTCCCCCGCCGGGCGGATACTACGGCCAGCCGGGCGGCCCGCAACACGTTCCGCAGGGGCCACCCCCGCAGTCGGGCCCCGGTCAGCGGTCGGGTTACCCGTCGCAGTACGGCGGTTACTCGTCGGGATCCTCGACCGGCGGATTCAGCTCGATGGGCCCGCAGTCCGGCCCACCCACTCCGCCGACCGGCTTCCCCAGCTTCAGCCCGCCGCCGGCCGTCGGCTCGGGCCAGCAGACCTCCGGGTCCGGCCAGCAGCAGCCGCAGACCCCGTCCTCAGCGCCGTCGGGCCCGGCACCGTCCTAGCCGGGCGCGCGCTCGCGCCGGAGTCAGTGGATGGAGGAAAACCAATCAGCGGGCGTGCGCCAGGCACGTGACCTGCTGAGGGTGGCGTTCGGCCCGGCGGTGGTGGCGCTGGTCGTCATCGCGGCGGTGACGCTGCTGCAGCTGCTGATCGCCAACAGCGATATGACCGGCGCCCTTGGCGCCATCGCCAGCATGTGGCTGGGCGTTCATCAGGTGCCCATCTCGATCGCCGGCCGCGAACTGGGGGTGATGCCCCTGCTGCCGGTCCTGCTCATGGTGTGGGGCACGGCCCGCACCACGGCGCAGGCCACGTCCGGGCAGGCGTCGTGGTTCGTGATCCGATGGGTCGTCGGGTCGGCGCTGGGTGGACCGCTGCTCATCGCAGCCATCTCGCTGGCGGTCATCCACGATGCGTCCTCGGTCATCACCCAACTGCAGACTCCCGACGCATTGCGCGCGTTCTCAGCCGTGCTGGCCGTGCATGCGATCGGCGCGGGTATCGGGGTCGGCTCCCGGGTCGGCCCCCGGGTGTTGGCGGCGTCGGCACTGCCCGACTGGCTGGGCGATTCGATGCGTGCCGCGGCGGCGGGAGTGCTTGCGCTGCTGGGGCTGTCGGGCGTGGTGACGGCGGGATCGCTCGTCGTGCACTGGTCGGCGATGGCTGATCTCTACGCGATCACCGACTCGATATTCGGTCAGTTCAGCCTCACGGTGTTGTCCGTGCTGTACGCACCCAACGTCATCGTCGGCGCGTCGGCGATCGCGGTGGGGTCCAGTGCGCACATCGGATTTGCGACGTTCAGTTCGTTCACGGTCTTCGGCGGCGATGTTCCGGCGCTGCCCATCCTGGCGGCGGTGCCGACGCCGCCGCTCGGGCCGGTGTGGGTAGCGCTGCTGATCATCGGCGCGGCGTCCGGTGTCGCCGTCGGACAGCAATGCGCCCGACGGGCGCTGCCGCCGTTGCCGGCGCTGGCGAAGCTGGTGGTGGCCGCGTTGGCCGCGGCGGCGACGATGGCATTGCTGGGCTACGCCGGCGGAGGGCGGCTGGGTAACTTCGGTGACGTCGGGGTGGACCAGGGCACGTTCGGGGCCGCGGTGTTCCTGTGGTTCGCCGTTGTCGGCGGCGTCACGGTGGTCATGTCCGGTGGCGTCAAGCGCCCGCCCAAGCCGCCGGAGTTGCCCAAACCCGAGCCGGAGCCCGAGCCCGAGGAGGAACCCGAGGTCGTGGCCGAGCCCGACGAGGAACCCGCCGACGAGGAACCCGCCGCCGTGGCCGAGCCCCGGGCGGCCGTGGGGGCCGACGATCCGCTACCCGACGACGAGGACTTGATGCTTGCCGACGACACGCCGCAACCGAGTCCGGCCGCCGACGACGCGCGGGAAAAGTCGGACTAGAGGCACCCGTTAGGCTCGATGCGTGCAGCAACCGATCCGTGTGCCCCCCAGCGCACCGGCTCGGCTGGTGGTGCTGGCCTCTGGTACGGGTTCGCTGTTGAGTTCGCTACTCGACGCCGCTGTCGGTGACTACCCGGCCCGCGTGGTCGCGGTCGGGGTGGATCGCGACTGCCGGGCCGTCGAGATCGCGCGGGCCGCATCGCTGCCGACCTTCACGGTCCGGTTGGGCGATTTCCCCGACCGCAACGCCTGGGACGGCGCCATCGCCGACGCCACCGCCGCCCACGAGCCTGACCTCATCGTTTCCGCCGGATTCATGAAGATCCTTGGGCCGCAGTTCCTTTCACGCTTCATCGGACGCGTCGTCAACACCCACCCGGCGCTGCTGCCGGCCTTTCCCGGCGCGCACGCCGTCCCCGCGACCCTGGACTACGGCGTGAAGATCACCGGCTGCACGGTGCATCTGGTGGACGCCGGGATGGACACCGGGCCGATACTGGCGCAGCAGGCCGTTCCGGTGCTCGACGGTGACGACGAAGAAACCCTGCATGAGCGCATCAAGGTCGTCGAACGGCGGCTACTGGTGGACGTGCTGGCCGCGCTGGCAACCGGCGGCGTGACCTGGACAGGACGAAAGGCGACCATAGGATGAGCGGTATCGAGGGGCGCAGGCCGATCCAGCGCGCGTTGATCAGCGTCTACGACAAGACCGGCCTGCTCGAGCTGGCCCACGGCCTGCACGCGGCGGGCGTCGATATCGTGTCCACCGGATCAACGGCGAAAACCATTGCCGAAAAAGGCATTCCGGTGACCCCGGTGGAGTTTGTCACCGGCTTCCCGGAGGTGCTCGACGGCCGGGTGAAAACACTGCATCCGCATGTGCACGCCGGCCTGCTCGCCGACACTCGTAAACCCGAACACGTTGCGGCACTGCAGAAGCTCGGCATCGCCCCGTTCGACCTGGTGGTGGTGAACCTGTACCCGTTCAGCGAAACGGTCGACTCCGGTGCCGACGTCGACGAGTGCGTCGAGCAGATCGACATCGGTGGGCCCTCGATGGTGCGCGCCGCCGCCAAGAATCACCCCAGCGTTGCCGTCGTCGTCGAACCGCTCGGCTACGACGGCGTGCTGGCCGCGGTGCGGGCCGGCGGGTTCACGCTGGACGAACGGAAGAAGCTGGCGGCGTTGGCGTTTCGGCATACTGCTGAATACGACGTGGCGGTGGCGCGGTGGATGGAAACCGCGCTCGCGCCCGAGGAACCGGCGCAGGCGCTGCCGGCCTGGTTCGCCGGGACGTGGCGGCGCACGTCGCTGCTGCGCTACGGCGAGAACCCGCATCAGCAGGCGGCGCTGTACAGCGACGACAGCGTTTGGCCCGGTCTCGCGCAGGCAGAGCAGCTGCACGGAAAAGAGATGTCATACAACAACTTCACCGACGCCGACGCGGCGTGGCGGGCGGCATTCGACCACGAAGAGATCTGCGTGGCCGTCATCAAGCACGCCAACCCGTGCGGTATCGCGATCTCGTCCGTCTCGGTCGCCGACGCGCACCGCAAGGCCCACGAGTGCGATCCGCTCAGCGCATTCGGCGGTGTCATCGCGACCAACACCGCCGTCAGTGTCGAGATGGCCGAAACGGTGGCCGGCATCTTCACCGAGGTCATCATCGCGCCGGCGTACGAGCCGGGAGCCGTGGACGTGCTGGCGGGCAAGAAGAACATCCGGGTGCTGCTGGCCTCCGAGCCGCTGGGGGGCGGCGCCGAGTTGCGCCAGATCAGCGGCGGGCTGCTGCTCCAGCAGCGCGACGGCATCGACGCACCCGGCGACATCCCGGCCAACTGGACGCTGGCCACCGGCGTACCCGCCGACCCCGCGACCCTTGCCGACCTGGCCTTTGCCTGGCGCACCTGCCGCGCGGTCAAGTCCAATGCCATCGTCATCGCCGCCGGCGGCGCCACCGTCGGGGTGGGGATGGGCCAGGTGAACCGGGTCGACGCCGCCCGCCTGGCCGTCGAGCGCGGCGGTGATCGGGTACGTGGCGC
>CAZDYH010000171.1:0-6575 GCA_964509355.1 uncultured Mycobacterium sp. | reverse complement strand
GAGGCGATAGGGTCGGCGGAGTCAGTGCTTACCGGGTCACGCCGAAGGGACGTCGTCTATGACCACGCCGCGACGAAGCACCCTGAACTGGGTGGTCGCGACACTGGTGCTCGCGATTGGTCTGGTGACAACGGTGTCGACGGCGTGCGGCAGTTCCAACCCGCTGGGGGGCGGCGCGGTGTCGGGCGATCTGAAGTCCGTCGTCATCGGGTCCGGTGACTTCCCCGAATCCAAGATCCTCGCCGAGATCTATGCGCAGTCGCTGGAGGCCAACGGCTTCAACGTCGGCCGCCAACTCGGGATCGGCAGCCGCGAAACCTACATCCCCGCGCTCAAAGACCACTCCATCGACCTGGTGCCCGAGTACACCGGAAACCTGCTGCTCTACTTCCAGCCGGACGCCACGGTCACCACGCCCGACGCGGTCGAACTGGCGCTGCTGCGAGAACTTCCCGGCGACCTGTCGATCCTGACGCCGTCGCCGGCGTCGGACACCGACACTGTCACCGTCACCGAGGCCACCGCGAACAAGTGGAACCTCAAGACGATCGCCGATCTCGCGGCGCATTCCGCGGAAGTGAAGTTCGCCGCGCCGTCGGAGTTCCAGACCCGGCCCGTCGGATTGCCCGGCCTGAAGAAGAACTACGGGCTCGACATCAGCGCCGCGAACTTCGTCGCCATCAGCGACGGCGGCGGCCCGGCGACCGTGCGTGCACTCGTCGACGGCACCGTCACCGCCGCGAACATCTTCAGTACCTCACCGGCCATCCCGCAGAACAAGCTGGTGGTCCTCGAAGATCCCAAGAACAACTTCCTGGCGGGAAACGTCGTGCCGCTGGTGAACTCGCAGAAGAAGTCCGACCAGCTCAAGACGGTGCTGGATGCGGTATCGGCCAAGCTGACCACCGCCGGACTGACCCAGCTCAACGCGGCGGTATCGGGGAACTCAGGCATAGATCCCGATGAGGCGGCGCGAAAATGGTTGCAGGACAACGGTTTCGATCAACCAGTTGGAAAGTGAGGCTGGAGGTTGATCACGTTCGACGATGTCACCAAGCAGTATCCCGACGGCACCGTCGCCGTCGACAAGCTGACGCTGGAAGTTCCCACCGGCAACCTGGTGGTCTTCGTCGGGCCGTCGGGATGCGGCAAGACCACCTCGATGCGGATGATCAACCGGATGATCGAGCCCACCTCGGGCACCCTGACCGTCGACGGCTCCGACGTGTCCAGGGTCGACCCGGTCAAGCTGCGTCTCGGTATCGGCTATGTCATCCAGAGCGGGGGGCTGATGCCGCATCAACGGGTGATCGACAACGTCGCGACGGTCCCGATCCTGCGTGGACAGTCGCGCAAGGCCGCCCGCAGGGCCGCCTACGACGTGCTCGACCGGGTGGGACTGGACCCGAAGCTTGCCACCCGCTACCCGGCGCAGCTGTCCGGTGGCCAGCAGCAGCGGGTGGGAGTCGCGCGGGCGCTGGCCGCCGATCCGCCGATCCTGTTGATGGACGAGCCGTTCAGCGCCGTCGATCCCGTTGTCCGCGATGAGCTGCAGGCCGAGATCCTGCGCCTGCAAAGCGAACTGCGCAAGACCATCGTCTTCGTGACACACGACATCGACGAAGCGGTCAATCTCGGCGACAAGGTCGCGGTATTCGGTCCCGGCGGTTCGCTGCAGCAGTACGACGAGCCCGCCCGGCTGCTGTCGAACCCCGCCAACGACTTCGTCTCGAGTTTCGTCGGCGCCGACCGCGGCTACCGGGGACTGCAGTTCTTCCACGCCACGGGCCTGCCGTTGCACGACATCCGCCAGGCGTCGGAAGCCTCGGTCGACGATCTGGACCTGGCGGCGGGCAACTGGGCGCTGGTGTGCAAACCCGACGGTTCGCCGTTCGGGTGGATCGATGCCGACGGCGTGCAACGGCACCGCAGCGGCGCGACGTTGTACGACAGCGTGATCGCCGGCGGGTCGCTGTTCCACCCCGACGGAACACTGCGCCAGGCGCTCGACGCCGCGCTGTCCTCGCCGTCGGCGGTGGGTGTCGCCGTCGACGAAACCGGCAAGGTCGCCGGCGGAGTGACAGCCACCGATGTGCTCGACGCGCTGGAATCGCAACGACAGGCCTGATATGCGCTACCTGCTCACCCACCTCGACGACGCCTGGGCGCTGACGCTGATCCACCTGCGGCTCTCGTTGATCCCGGTGCTGATCGGGTTGCTGATCGCGGTGCCGTTGGGCGCTCTGGTGCAGCGCACCACGGTCCTGCGGCGGCTGACGACGGTGACCGCCAGCATCATCTTCACCATCCCGTCGCTGGCCCTGTTCGTGGTGCTGCCGCTGATCATCCCGACCCGGATCCTCGACGAGGCGAATGTCATCGTCGCCCTGACGCTGTATACGACCGCGCTGCTGGTGCGGGCGGTGCCGGAGGCGTTGGACGCCGTGCCCGCGCAGGTGCGCGACGCCGCCACCGCGGTCGGCTACCAGCCGATCACCCGGATGCTCAAGGTGGAGCTTCCACTGTCGATCCCGGTATTGGTGGCCGGTCTGCGGGTGGTCGCGGTGACGAACATCTCGATGGTCTCGGTCGGCTCGGTGATCGGCATCGGCGGACTCGGCACCTGGTTCACCGAGGGCTACCAGGCCGACAAGAGCGACCAGATCGTCGCGGGAATCATCGCGATCTTCGTGCTGGCGATCGTCGTCGACACGCTGATCATGCTCGCGGGCCGGTTGGCCACGCCCTGGACACGAGCCTCGAGGGCGTCGCGCGCCGGGCGGCCCGCCCGGGTGAGGGCGGGGGCGCAGTGAACTTTCTCGAACAGGCGCTGTCGTACATCTTCACCGCGACCAACTGGGGCGGTAAGGCGGGCCTGGCCGCCAGGATCGCCGAGCACCTGCAGTACACCGCGGTGGCGGTGGTCGTCTCGGCGCTCATCGCCATCCCGATCGGCATGATCATCGGCCACACCGGCCGCGGCACCTTCGTCGTCGTCACCGGGGTCAACGCGCTGCGCGCCCTGCCCACCCTGGGCGTGCTGCTACTGGGTGTGCTGCTCTGGGGGCTCGGGCTGGTGCCGCCGACGGTGGCGCTGATGCTGCTCGGTATCCCGCCGTTGCTGGCCGGCACCTACGCGGGCATCTCCAACGTCGACCGGACGGTGGTGGACGCCGCCCGATCCATGGGCATGACCGAAACCCAGGTGCTGCTGCGCGTCGAGGTACCCAACGCGCTGCCGCTGATCCTGGGTGGGCTGCGCACTGCGACGCTGCAGATCGTGGCGACCGCGACGATCGCCGCCTACGCCAGCCTCGGCGGCCTGGGCCGCTACCTGATCGACGGCATCAAGGTGCGCCAGTTCCACATCGCATTGGTCGGGGCGCTGATGGTCACCGCGCTCGCGCTGATCCTCGACGCTGCGCTGGCCTTCGCGGTGTGGGCGTCGGTGCCGGGCAGCGGTCGGCTGGGCCGGATGCCGCAGCCATTACTGGACGACGAAATCACGTTCGACGCCAGGCCGGCCACCCAATCAAGGCTTGACGGCACTTCCCCACCCGGCTCGTAACGAGGAGATCCTTCGCTTACGGTAGAAGGGTGAGCGCAGCCCAGTCTGATCCGAAAGAAAGCGCCTGGCCGGCGATCCTGACCTGGCGCGCCTACGACGTTCCGCGGATGGAATCGGTTCGGGTGCAGTTGTCGGGCAACCGGATCAAGGCCCACGGCCGGATCGTCGCAGGTGCCGCCGGATCGCATCCGGCATTCAGCGCGTCCTATGACCTGATCACCGACGAAACCGGGGCCACCACCCGGCTGTCACTGAGCGTCAACCTCGCCGAACGGGATCGCCAGCTCTCGATCGCACGCGACGAAGAGAACATGTGGCTGGTCACCGACCACCAGGGCCAGTCCCGGGCCGGTTACGGCGGAGCTCTCGACGTCGACGTCGTGTTCAGCCCGTTCTTCAACGCACTGCCGATCCGCCGCACCGGCCTCCACAACCGCGCGGACTCGGTGACCCTGCCCGTTGTCTACGTGACGTTGCCCGATCTGACCGTCGCACCCGCCACCATCAGCTACAGCAGCGCCGGCCCGGAAGGTGGCGACGGGATCAAGCTGCACTCGCCAGTTGCCGAGACAACCATCGCGGTCGACGCCGACGGGTTCATCGTGGGCTATCCAGGCTTGGCAGAGCGAATCTGATCACTCCGCCGGCGCGGCCCGCGGCGGCCAGTTCTTCGCGCCAGTTGTCGGCCCCGATGACGGTGGTGACGATCTCGGATCGCGGGAAATTGTCGTAGCGCGTCCGCGCAGCGTGCCCGGCCTCGACGAGATCGGCCACCGAGCCTTCCGCGGCCAGCGAGTCCCGGGCCTGCGCCAGCAGCGCGATGGTGCGGTCCAGCGCGGGCACCAGTTGTCCGGAGTTGGCTTCGCACATGGCCCGCACCAGATCGGGTGCGGTGCCGGCCACCCGGGTGCCGTCGCGGAAGGAACCCGCGGCCAGCGCGAAGGCCAGTGGTACCTCCGCCGCGGTGACAGCGAGCGCCTCGGCGAGCAGGTGCGGCAGCTGCGAGATGCCGGCAGCCGCGGCGTCGTGCTCGTCGGACCTGGCCGGTGCCACGACCGCCCCACAGTCCAGCGCCAACGCCATGACCATCGACCAGACTTCTGGGTTTACGTAGTCGTCCACGCTGATCACCCAGGGCGCACCCGTGAACAGCCGGGCGTTGCCGGCCGCCCAACCCGAGTGGGCGGTACCCGCCATGGGATGCCCGCCGACGAAGCGCGGCTGCAGACCGGCTCTCCTGACTTCGTCCAGAACGGCACCCTTCACGCTGGTGACATCCGTCAACGGGCAGTCGGGCGCGGACTCACGGATATGCGCGAGCATGGTCGGCAGGGCCGGCACCGGAACGGCGAGCACGATCAGCGCGCCGGTGCCGGCGGCGCGCGCCAAAGCCTGCTGGAGGTCGGTGGTCGCATCGAAGCCGTCGAGGCGTGCGGCCCGGGCGCCGTCAACCGACCGGTTGTATCCGAAGGCCTCACGGCCGGCCGCCGCGGCCGCACGTAACACCGACCCGCCGATCAACCCGAGCCCGAGCACGCATACCGGTGTCTTTGTCACTCTCCCAGGTTGGCATATCCGTTGCGCCGGCCCGCGCCAGGTCGGGGCTCAGGGTAGGTGCCGATTAGCTGGTCAAGGTGCGCGGTCGAGGACTAGCGTAAGCGCCCATGGGAGCACAGCGGGCGTCTGCGCAGGACGCGGCCGCGGACACCCCCGACGGTTTCGGGGTGGCCGTCGTGCGTGAGGAAGGCAAGTGGCATTGTTCGCCTTTGCGACCCGGCGCGCTGACCAGTTTGACCGCCGCGGAGACTGAGCTTCGTGAATTGCGCAGTGCCGGAGCAGTTTTCGGTCTGCTTGATGTCGATGACGAGTTCTTCGTCATCGTGCGGCCGGCGCCGGCAGGTACCCGGCTGCTGCTCTCGGATGCGACCGCGGCGCTTGATTACGACATCGCGGCCGAGGTGCTCGACAAGCTCGACGCGGATATCCGTCCGGAGGACCTCGACGACGTGGAGCCCTTCGAGGAGGGCGATCTCGGACTGTTGTCGGATATCGGACTGCCCGAGGCAGTGCTGGGCGTCATTCTCGCCGAGACGGACCTCTACGCCGACGAGCAACTGGGCCGGATCGCACGCGAAATGGGTTTCGCCGAGGAGCTGTCGGCGGTACTCGACCGTCTCGATCGGTGACATCCGACGAAGACCTCATCCGCGCCGCACTGGCGGCCGCCGCTACGGCTGGACCGCGTGACGTTCCCGTCGGCGCGGTTGTCTTCGCCGCGGACGGGACCGAGCTGGCGCGAGCCGCCAATGCCCGCGAGGAACTCGGGGACCCGACCGCCCACGCCGAGATCCTGGCCCTTCGCGCGGCGGCCGCCGTGCTCGGCGATGGCTGGCGGCTCGCGGGCGCAACGCTTGCCGTCACCGTCGAGCCGTGCACGATGTGCGCGGGCGCGCTGGTGCTGGCACGGATCGCGCGGCTGGTGTTCGGGGCCTGGGAACCCAAGACGGGCGCGGTCGGCTCGCTCTGGGATGTGGTCCGTGACCGGCGGTTGACACACCGGCCGGCCGTGCGCGGCGGGGTTCTGGCCGATGAGTGCGCCGCCCCGCTGGAGGCCTTCTTCGCCCGTCAGCGATTGGGGTAGGCACCGGGTGGCCCTGTAGGCTGCTCGGCGGTGGCGTGTCCGAGCGGCCTAAGGAGCACGCCTCGAAAGCGTGTGACGGGTAACCCCCGTCCGAGGGTTCAAATCCCTCCGCCACCGCCAACGCTGCCACCCTGTTCGTGCAGTTGATGAGCTTAGTTCACCCCAGATGGCAACGCGTTGGGCACCCGCTTGGGCGCAGGTGGGAAACCGTCCCGCAGGACAGCGGCGCACCCCGGCAAAATGAGTCCGGCGCGCCTACGTGCCGCCCTGGGCCTGAGCTGACGCTCCTGGCCTCGCCCGGGATCAATCCACGGATTCGTGGGGTCAGTGAACAGCGTCGCGGCCCGGGGCCACCGCGGGCAGGCC
>CAZDYH010000170.1:4454-6603 GCA_964509355.1 uncultured Mycobacterium sp. | reverse complement strand
TCCACCAGGTTGCGCTTGCGGGACATGTCGCCCTCGTACATCCCGCCGATCTGCGGCACCGTGACATGCGACTCGTCGATGACCATCAGAAAGTCTTCGGGGAAGTAATCGATCAGCGTGGCCGGCGCCGAGCCGGCGGGCCTGCCGTCGATATGCCGCGAGTAGTTCTCGATACCCGAGCAGAAACCGACCTGGCGCATCATCTCGATGTCGTAGTTGGTCCGCATCCGGAGCCGTTGGGCCTCCAGCAGCTTGCCCTGACCCTCGAGCTCGGCCAGCCGCTCGGCCAGCTCTACCTCGATGGTGGAGATCGCGTGTGCCATCCGCTCCGGGCCCGCTACGTAGTGGGTGGCCGGGAAGATGCGCAGCGAGTCGACCTTACGCACCACATCGCCGGTCAGCGGGTGCAGATAGTACAGCGCCTCGACCTCGTCACCGAAGTATTCGATGCGCACCGCGAGCTCCTCGTAGGACGGGATGATCTCGACGGTGTCGCCGCGGACCCGGAACGAGCCGCGGGTGAAGGACATGTCATTGCGGGTGTACTGGACGTCGACCAGCAGCCGCAGCAGCGCGTCGCGCGGTACCTCGCTGCCGACCTGCAGCTCGACCGAGCGGTCGAGATAGGACTGCGGCGTACCCAGGCCGTAGATGCACGACACCGACGCCACCACCACCACGTCGCGGCGGGACAGCAGGCTGGAGGTGGCCGAGTGCCGCAGCCGCTCGACATCGTCGTTGATCGAGCTGTCCTTCTCGATGTAGGTGTCGGTCTGAGCGATATACGCCTCCGGCTGGTAGTAATCGTAGTACGAGACGAAGTACTCGACAGCGTTGTGCGGCAACATCTCTCGCAGCTCATTCGCCAGCTGGGCGGCCAGCGTCTTGTTGGGTGCCATCACCAGGGTGGGCCGTTGCAGCCGTTCGATCAGCCACGCGGTGGTCGCCGACTTGCCGGTCCCGGTAGCGCCCAGCAGCACCACGTCCCGCTCGCCGGCCTGAATGCGGCGTTCAAGCTCGTCGATGGCCGCGGGCTGATCACCCGCGGGCGAATGCGGGCTGACCACCTCGAACCGGCCGCCGGCGCGCACCATGTCCTCGACGGCGCGGTACTCCGAGTGCGCGATCACCGGGTGCTCGGTAGCGAAAGCCATGCTGTCCAGGGTAGGCCGAGACACCGACAACGGTCATGCCCATATGCTGGCGTCATCCACGCACCCAAACACGAGACGTTCGACCTGGTCGGGCGTACCAACACCGACAACAAGGGCATCATCCGCGCCGTGGACACCTACACGGTGCGGCCGTGGGGGCTGTACATGGCCCGGCCCACGCCCGGCCGCAGGCAGTTCCACTATCTGGAATCATGGCTGCTGCCGTCATTGGGTCTGCGCGCCAACATCTTTCACTTCAACCCGGGATACGAGCGCCCTCAGGACTACTACCTCGACGTCGGTGAGTTCACGCCGGGCGCCTCGATATGGCGCGCCGAGGATCACTACATCGACCTGGTGGTTCACACCGGCGAGCGCACCGAGCTCCTCGACGTCGACGAGCTTTTCGAGGCCCATCGTCAGGGGCTGGTGACCACGCCGACAGCGGAACGGGCGATCCAGCGCGCCACCGCCGCTGTCGAGGGCCTGGCAGGACACGGCCACGACCTGCGCAATTGGCTGGCCGGCAACGGCATGGACCTGACCTGGCGCATCGAGTAATCTGTGCTCCCGTGAGCTCGACCACCCGTGCGTGCATCGGTGCGGCGACCCTGGCCGCTGTGATCGGCTGCGGCCAGCTAAGCCCGGTCACTGCGCTGGCCGCGGATGAGATGCACAACATCACCTACCGTGCCCGGGTCGACGGGGTGGCGCGCGGCGCGTTGATCACGTACAAGATCAACGACACCCAGGTGAACAGCGCTGATCCGACGATGCTGCCCGGCCGAACCTTCGAGGTCAACACCGTGCTGGGCGATGCGCAGATGGCCGGCATGCAGGTGTCGATCCAGTGGCCTTACTCGGCGAATCTGCACTGCGAGATCGAGGCGGACGGGGCCATCGTCGCGCAGGCCGACCAGTTCATCGGCCCGCGGCTGACGCCCGCCAGAGACGATCCCTTGTACGGCGTGCTGCAGTGCGGAGCCCCGCTGGAT
>CAZDYH010000170.1:0-4354 GCA_964509355.1 uncultured Mycobacterium sp. | reverse complement strand
GGGAACGTCGTCAACACCAACCCGGTCGGCGAACCGCCACCGGTCGACAGCAGTATCCCGGGGCCCGTTACCTGAGCGGCTTCGGCCGCCATCCTGCAGCGTCGGCCCACGCCCACGCCATACGGTAGGCGTCAAGGAACCACGGCTCCTTGGCCTGCTCATAATGAGGCGCGTTCTGAACCGCGTACTTGCGGGCGACATAGTCGGCCTGCATGCCGGGATGCTCCCGTAGCCAGTCGGTGAACAGCAATGCGAACTGCTGATTGGGCCAGCCGTCGACCCTCAGGTGGATGTGTGTCGGACGCCCGGGGTCCGCGGACGCGTGAAATCGCTTGTGCCACAGCGCAGGGTCATTACTGTCGTCGAAGGAGCCGACGGTGCTGCGCGCGTCGGGCTTCCCGATGTCCTCGGTGATGGCGTCGATGCGCGGGTAGCCGACGCGAAGCAGATCACCGGCGAGTTCGTCGGCGACAGCCAGCGACTCGACCGTGACCTGGACGTCGATGACGTCCTTGGCGTCCAGCCCGGGTACCGCGGTCGATCCGATGTGGTCGACCCGAATCGCCCGATGTCCGCAGGCAGTCTCGACTCGCGCGATGATCCGGCGCGCCTGGTCGGGCCAGGCCGGATCGGCCGGGACCAGTTGCGCGGGTACCCGCACCGGTTGGTGCGCGGCGAGGTTGTGCGCGAACGGCAGCACCCGCTGGTACCACAGCTCGCGGGCCCGATCTATCAGGTGGCCCTGGGTGCCCGAGTTGTCGAGCAGCACGTCGGCGACGGCGATGCGTCCTTCATCAGAGGCCTGAGCGGCGATCCGGGCCCTGGCATCGGCCTCGGGCATACCGCGCTGCTCGACCAGACGCCTGACCCGCGTCTCGACATCGGCGTGCACGACGACCACCAGTGGAAACAGCGGCGCCATTCCGGTTTCGACGAGCAGCGGGATGTCTTCCACCACCACCGCGTCCTCGGACACCGCGGCGATGATCTCGGTGCGCCGCTTGCCCACCAGGGGGTGAACGATGCCGTTGAGCGTGGCGCGCTGGACATCGTCGACGAACGCCTTGGCGGCCAATGCCAGCCGGTTCAGGGCGCCCTGGGGCGTCAGGATGTCGCGGCCGAAGGCGTCCACCAGCGCGGCGAGCCCCTCGGTGCCGGGTTCCACCACCTCACGGGAGATGACGTCACCGTCGACGATGACGCCGCCGCAGTCGGCGAAGGTCGCCGACACCGTGGACTTACCGGCGCCGATACCGCCGGTCAGACCGATCCGCAACATCCGCGAACCCGATCTACGCAGTCAGCTACGCGCTACCGGCCAGCTTCTCCCGCAGAGCCGCGAGCTGGGCGTCGCTGGCCAGCGATCCCCCCGCGGACTCCTCGGTCTGCGGCGAGCCGTTGGCGGACGGCTTCTCGTCAGCGGCGGACTCGGCAGCAGCGAACTTCTCCATCTGCGCGGTGTGCATCTTGTGCCGGCGTTCGGCCTCGGCGTAGCGGGCCTCCCACTCGGTGCGCTGGGTCTCGAAGCCCTCGAGCCAGTCGTTGGTGTCGGGGTCGAAGCCCTCCGGGAAGATGTAGTTGCCCTGCTCGTCGTAGCTGTCGGCCATGCCGTACTTCGAGGGGTCGAACTCCTCGTTGTAGTCCTCGTTGGCCTGCTTGAGGCTCAGCGAGATGCGGCGGCGCTCCAGGTCGATGTCGATGACCTTGACCATCGCGTCGTCGCCGACGGCAACCACCTGATCGGGCACCTCGACATGACGCTCGGCCAGCTCGGAGATGTGCACCAAACCCTCGATGCCCTCCTCGACACGGACGAACGCGCCGAACGGCACCAGCTTGGTGACCTTGCCCGGGACGATCTGCCCGATCGCATGCGTGCGGGCGAAATGACGCCAGGGGTCTTCCTGAGTGGCCTTGAGCGACAACGAAACCCGTTCCCGGTCCATATCGACGTCGAGCACCTCGACGGTTACCTCGTCGCCCACCTGGACCACTTCGGACGGATGGTCGATGTGCTTCCAGCTCAGCTCGGAGACGTGCACCAGACCGTCGACACCGCCGAGATCGACGAAGGCGCCGAAGTTGACGATCGAGGACACCATGCCCTTGCGGATGGCGCCCTTCTGCAGCTGGTTGAGGAATTCGCTGCGGACCTCGGACTGGGTCTGCTCCAGCCAGGCGCGCCGCGACAGCACCACGTTGTTGCGGTTCTTGTCCAGCTCGATGATCTTGGCCTCGATCTCCTTGCCGATGTAGGGCTGCAGATCGCGGACGCGCCGCATCTCCACCAGGGAGGCCGGCAGGAAGCCGCGCAGGCCGATGTCGAGGATCAGGCCGCCCTTGACGACCTCGATGACGGTGCCCTTAACGGCCTCGTCGGCCTCCTTGAGCGCCTCGATGGTGCCCCAGGCGCGCTCGTACTGGGCGCGCTTCTTGGACAGGATCAGCCGGCCTTCTTTGTCCTCCTTGGTGAGGACAAGGGCTTCGATCTTGTCGCCGACGGACACCACTTCACTGGGGTCGACGTCGTGCTTGATCGAGAGTTCGCGGGAAGGGATGACCCCTTCGGTCTTGTAGCCGATGTCGAGCAGGACCTCGTCCCGGTCCACTTTGACGATGGTCCCCTCGACGATGTCGCCATCGTTGAAGTACTTGATGGTCTTGTCTATTGCGGCGAGGAAGTCCTCGGCCGAGCCGATGTCATTGATGGCTACCTGCGGCGAGGTGATGGTGGAACTCGACGTAGCGGTGGGGCTCGGCGTAACGGTAGGACTCGGCGTAGCGGTAGGACTCGGCGTAACGGTGGGACTGGGCATATTGTTAGGTTGCTCCGGACAGGGTCGGTCGTAGGGACATTTCGGAAGGTGCTGTACCTCGCAGTTGCGCGCACGAGAACTCGATGAGCCTACTCGACCGGGCATAACCTGGCCAAACCCGGGTGTCTCCGCAGCTAATCTGCTCTGGTGTCCTACGGTCCCATGTCCCCCGCCCCCGCCCCCGCTTTCATCAGCCTGGGCCCGCCGTATCCCACCTCGATCCGCAAAGTCGGCGCCCCCCTGGCGGCCATCATCGCCCTCGGCACGCTCGCCGCATTGCTCCTGAGCCTGTTGACCGCCACCGATCCGGGCGGCACCGCCCTGGGATTCGCGCTGGCGAGCATGTCGACGGCCGGAGTTCTGGTGTGTTACCTGTGGCTGGACCGCTGGGAACCGGAGCCGCCACGGTTGTTGATCATGGCCTTCCTGTGGGGCGCATCGGTGGCGGTGCTGATCTCGGTCGCGCTGGAGTACCTGTTCGACCATGCGGTCGGCGGCGGACAGGAAGACAAGGCGAGTTTCGCGACAGTGGCTATCGGCGCACCGGTGGTCGAGGAGGCAGCGAAGGGCTTGTTCCTCCTGCTGATGATGACCGGGCGGCGACGGACCGAACTCAACACGATGACCGACTGCCTGGTGTACGCCGGCCTGACTGCATTGGGCTTCGCCTGGCTGGAAAACATTTTCTACATCGCCAGCGGCGAGTCCCTCGGCGAAACACTGACGATTGCCGCCCTGCGCCTGGTGATCAGCCCCTTCGCACATCCGCTCTTCACCACCATGTTAGGGATAGTGGTGTACTTCGCCCTGCACCAACGGAACATCCTGGGCAAGCTGGGTTATCTGTTGCTCGGCTACCTGGCGGCGGTGGTCATGCACGGGCTGTGGAATGGCTCGGCACTGCTGGGGGCGAACACCTATCTCGGTATCTACGTGCTGTGGATGATGCCAATCTTCGCGCTGGCAATCGTGCTGGCGATCACCAGCCGCCGCCGCGAACAGCGGATCGTCGCCGACAAACTCCCCCACATGGTGGCCACCGGGATGCTGACGCCGGTTGAGGCGAGTTGGCTGGGCTCGTTGCGGTCCCGGAAGACGGCTGTTGCGGCCGCTCTGCGGTTCGGCGGGCGCCCGGCCGGGTCGGCGGTGAAGAAGTTCGCGCTTCAGGTGGTTGAGCTGGCCTATGTCCGGGACCGGATCGACCGGGGCTTCGGCGATGAACGGGTGTTCGCGCTCCAGCACGAGGAAGCGCACCGGGTGCTGGCCGCGCGCGCTGCCGCGGGACCGGCGTTGTATCAGCTCAGCGGGTATCGGTTCCCGGTACGGTAGCGGTCCTGCCGCGTCGGAGACCGACGGTACCGTTTCTCGTACCACTAGGAGGTCCGTCATGGCAATCACGGCAAGTGAGGCCCGCAAGAATCTGTTCCCGTTGATTCAGCAGGTGAACGACGACCGAGCACCTGTCGAGATCACCTCGAAGAACGGTCGCGCGGTGTTGATCTCCGCCGACGAGTGGGAGGCCTGGCAGGAGACCGCCT
>CAZDYH010000169.1:0-6719 GCA_964509355.1 uncultured Mycobacterium sp. | reverse complement strand
GGCCGGTGTGCTCACCGAAACCGTGCAGGAAGACGACCGCGGCCCGGGGTTCGGGGGCGGCCCAGTGCCGGTAGTAGGCACGGCCGTGCTCAGGGTCGAAGAAGGGCATGCCATGACTCCATCAAGCGGGGCCGCGGTGTGCAAGAGTTCTGCTCGGCGTGCTTTGTCTCAGCGCCGGTCGCTCAGCGCGGTCAAGCCGAGGCCGACGAACAATGCGGCACCCGCCGTAGCACCGAGTAGCACCGTCTTGGGGGCACCGGCGCGGACAGCGATCAGCGAGGCCGCGATGTCAGCCACGTCGCAGACCACCCCGGCCTGCAGAACCACTCGGCGTACGCCGGCGTCGGGGTGATGGACACCCGCGCCCAGAACGAAGTCGCGAATCCCGAACAGCCGCCCGACCAGGCCGGTGCTGGCGTCCGGAGCTATCTTCCCGAGACCGAACAAGCGCCAGGAGCCCGCTGGGCTCGCCCACGTGATCCCGCCTGCGAACATCCGGATGACGGACATGACCGTTGCGGCGTTGTGCTTCTGCGTGCTGGTCGTCGATGTGCTCACGTTCGTTACCTCCCATAATCCTGTTTGTAGTGATCACTACGAACGATAAATGTAGTCACCACTACAATCAAGACCCATGGGGCACAAGTATTCGCGCGACGAGATCCTGGACGGCGCGCTGCACACGGCTCTCGCCGAGGGGTTGAGTCAGCTGACGTTCGGGCGGCTGGCCCGACGGCTGGGTGTCAGCGACCGCGTCATCGTCTACTACTTTCCTTCCAAGACCGAACTGATCGTCTCGGTCCTGATGTTGGTAGCCGGTCGGCTGCAGGCCGTGTTGGCCCGCGCGTTTACGCAGCCCGCGTCCGATCACGTCGAATTAGCAAGGGCCGCATGGCCGGTACTCGCGACAGACGAAATCGATCCGATCTTCGGTCTGTACTTCGAGGCCATCGGTCAGGCCACCGCGGGCATCGAGCCGTTCGCCGGGCTCGCCGGGCAACTCCTGGAAGGCTGGATCATCTGGCTGACCGGATTCTTCGACGGCGAGGAGTCGCGGCGCCGCGCCGAGGCGGAGGCCACCCTGGCGCTGCTCGACGGGCTGCTGCTGATGCGCCAGCTCGCGGGTGGCGCAGCGGCCGACCGTGCGGCGACCACGCTCGGCCTCAGATGACGGATGACGGGAAGGCGGGGCCCTGACAACCCAGCCAGGGGCCGAGCCGGTGCAGCGCCTCTTCGATGTCGGCAGCCGGTCCTGCGAACGACAGCCGGACGAACGAACCGCCGTGGACGGTGTCGAAATCCACGCCGGGTGCGATCGCGACACCAGTGTCTGCCAACAGTTTCGAGCAGAATGTCAGCGAGTCCGTGGTGAACTCCGATACGTCGGCATAGACGTAGAACGCACCGTCGGGGGGCGCGAGGCGGTCGAGCCCGATACGTGGCAAGCCATCGAGTAGCAGCCCGCGGTTGACGGCGTACTGGCGTACATGACCGTCGGCCTCCGCAACCGCACCGGGGGTGAACGCCGCGACGGCCGCGAATTGCGACAGCACCGGCGGACAGATCATGAAGTTCCCGGTGAGGCAGTCCACCGCGCGCCGCAATGGCGGTGGCACCAGCAGCCAGCCAAGCCGCCACCCTGTCATCGCGTAGTACTTCGAGAAGCTGTTGACCACCACCGCGTCGCGTGACGTCTGCCAGGCGCAGCTGGTCTCGGGCGCCCCAGGGTAGACGAGCCCGTGGTAGACCTCGTCGCTGATCAGCCGTACGCCCGACTCGGCGCACCACGATGCGATCGCGGCGAGTTCGGCGGGCGGGATCACCGTTCCGGTGGGATTGGCGGGGCTCGCCACCACAACCCCCCGAACCGGCGGGTCGAGTTCGGCAAGCAGCTCGGCCGTCGGCTGGAAGCGGGTCTCGGGGCCGCAGACAACCTCGACCACCTCGCAGCCCAGCGCCGCCAGAATGTTTCGGTAGCAAGGGTATCCGGGGGTGGTGACGGCCACCCGGTCGCCGACGTCGAAGCACGCCAGGAACGCGAGCAGGAACCCGCCCGACGAACCCGTCGTCACCACCACATCGTCCGGCGTGACGGCGAGCCCATGACGGTCCAGGTAGGACTCCGCGATGGCGGCGCGCAGCTCCGGGATTCCCAGCGCCACCGTGTAGCCGAGCTGGTTGGCCTGCAGGGCGGCTGCGGCGGCCGCGCGTACCGGTTCCGGCGCTCCGGCGCTCGGCTGGCCCGCCGACAGGTTGACCAGATCGCCGTGTGTGCGCTGGCGCTCCGCAGCGGCAAGCCACACGTCCATGACATAGAACGGCGGGATACCAGCGCGCAGCGCGACGTGATCGTTCACTGCAGTCAGGCTAGAACACCTCGGCTTCCAGCCTGCGCAGGTACTCCCTCGGCGGTCCGAGCAGCTGCGAACTGCCGTGCGCACGTTTGAAATACAACTGCATGTCGTGTTCCCAGGTGATGGCGATACCACCGT
The DNA here is from genome assembly GCA_964509355.1 of uncultured Mycobacterium sp. Lineage (GTDB taxonomy): Bacteria > Actinomycetota > Actinomycetes > Mycobacteriales > Mycobacteriaceae > Mycobacterium. The sequence continues at coordinate 4,227 of CAZDYH010000169.1, read as the reverse complement.
GCATCTGGATGCCCTCGGCGGCCACGGCGCTGAATGCTTCACTGGCGACGACCCGCGCCAGGGCCGCCGCGGTGGGCGACGGCTGCGCGATCGCGTCGTCGACGACAGCGCGAGCAGACTGCACTGCGACGTAAAGATCAGCCATCCGGTGCTTGAGTGCCTGGAAACTGCCGATCGGCCGACCGAACTGCACCCGGCTCTTGGTGTACTCGACCGTGAGATCCAGGCAGCGACCGGCGGCGCCGATCTGTTCGGCGGCAAGCAGGATAGCGGCGGTATCGGCGATGCCCGGGTCGGCACCGACGGATGCGGTGTCCTGCGGGGCGATGCGAGCCAGCCGGCGGGTGGGATCCATGGTGTCGACCGGCTGTGCGGTGAACGTCGTCCACCGGGTGAGCCTGCCACTGTCGGCGGCGACCACCACATCGGCGATATCGCCGTTGATCACGTAGCCGGCATCGAACACCACCGCGCCGATCGCGGTCCCTTCGGCCAGCCGTTCCAGCGTATCGGCGTCCGGCTCGGTCGCGGCGAGCAATGCCAGCTCGGCCAGCGTGCTGCCCAGCAGCGGCGTCGGCACCAACGCCCGGCCCAATTCCTCGAGCACGACGGCGGCATCGGCGAGTTCGCCGCCCGCGCCGCCGAATTCCTCGGGCACCACCAGCGCCGCTGCGCCGACCTGCTCGCACAGCAGCTGCCACAGTGACTCGTCGTAACCGCGCGGCGATTCCATCGCCGCGCGCACCGCGCCCGGCGTGGCGTGCTTGTCGACCAGCGCCCGGACGGTCTGCGCAAGCAGTACGCGTTCTTGACTTGTCGGGCTGCTCAATTCATCACCTTCACTACAGTGCCGCCAGGACTCGTCGCCGGTGTGCCGCCGGATCACCCCAGGCCGGTCGCAGGGCCTGTACCCGCAGCAGCCACAGCGACAGGTCGTACTCGGCGGTGAAGCCGATGGCGCCGTGCGTCTGCAGTGCCGAATGTGCGGCCAGCAGGGCGGCATCGGCGGCGGCCGCCTTGGCGGCGGAGACATCACGGGCGGTGTCGGCCGAGTCGTCCGCGAGCGACAGCGCCGCGGCATACACCAGCGGGCGGGCCAACTCGATTGCGATGTGGACATCGGCGAGCTTGTGTTTGATCGCCTGATACGTGCCGATCGCGCGACCGAACTGGGTGCGCTGCTTGGCGTAGTCGACGGCGGCGTCCAGCAGGGCCTGGCCCGCCCCGATCAGCTGAGCCGCGGTCGCCAGCGCGCCGAACTCGTAGGCGCGCGCTACGTCGGCTTCCCGTGCGGTACCGGATGCGGTGACATCGAACAGGCGCCGGCTCGGGTCGACGGAGTCGTGTCGCTCGCCAGCCGTTCCCGCACTGAACAGACCGTCGGCGGCCAGCAGGATCAGCCCGGCGGCGTCGGCGTCGAGGGCGCGTGGAACCTGTGGCGGCAGCGCGACGGTGGCGATCAGTTCGCCCGCGGCAAGGGTGGTGCAGCGGTCGTCGTCGGCAAGCAGAACCGGTGCTACGGCGATGGATTCGGTGACCGGGCCGGGTACGCACCAGCGTCCGAGGCGTTCCATCGCCACCACCAGATCGACCGGGTGTGCCGCCAGGCCGTCGAAGCGCTCCGGTACGGCCAGTGCGGTGACACCGAGCTCGGCAAGCCGCGCCCACACCTTGCGTCCAGGCCCGGTGTCTCCGTCGGCCCAGGCGCGCACCGCGCCCGGTACGTCGGCCGCGGACAGCGCGGCGTCGATGCTGGCCGCGAAGTCGCGGTGCTGTTCGTCCAGATCGAATTTCATCTCGACTTCTCCCGAGGCAGGCCCAGCAGCCGCTCGGCCACGATGTTGCGCTGGATTTCGTTGGTGCCCGCGTAGATTGGGCCGCCGAGTGCGAACATCAGGCCGTCGGTCCAGGCATCGGCCAGTTCACCGTCGGCCCCGCGGAGGTCTAGGGCAGCCTGGTGGATCGCAACATCGAGGTCCGACCAGAACACCTTGGTGACCGACGACTCGGCGCCCAACTCGCCGCCGCCGGCCAACCGTGTCACGGTGCCGAAGGTGTGCAGGCGGTATGCCTGTGCCTTGATCCACGCGTCGGCGACTCGTTCGCCGAAGACGGGATCCTGATCGGCTTTCCAGCTCTGCACGAGGCGATCTGCTGCTGACATGAAACGCGCCGGGCTGCGCAGCGACATGCCGCGTTCGTTGCTCGACGTACTCATCGCCGAGCGCCAGCCGTCGTTCGGCTCGCCGATCACGTCGTTGTCGGGCACGAACACGTCGTCGAGGAAGATCTCACCGAAACCGGTGTCGCCGCCGAGTTGAGCGATGGGACGCACCGTGATCCCGTCAGCCTTCAGCGAGAACATGAGGTAGGTCAGCCCACGATGCCGCTCAGCCTCCGGATCGGAGCGAAACAGTCCGAAAGCCAAGTCGGCGAACGGTGCCCGAGAGCTCCAGATCTTCTGACCGTTGAGCAGCCAGCCGCCGTCGGTCTTGGTGGCCGTGGACCGCAGGGATGCCAGGTCGCTGCCCGACTCTGGTTCCGACCAGGCCTGCGCCCAGATCTCCTCGCCGCTGGCCATCTTCGGCAGCAGGCGGTCGAGCTGCTCGGAGGTGCCATGCGCAAACAGCGTCGGCGCCAGCATCGACGTGCCGTTCGCGCTGGCCCGGCCCGGCGCGCCCGCTCCGAAGTACTCCTCCTCGAACACCACCCACTGCAGCAGCGTCGCGTCGCGGCCCCCGTACTTGCGCGGCCAGGTGACCATCGAGAGGCCGGCGTCGAACAGCGTCCGGTCCCAGTGCCGGTGCTGCTCGAAGCCCTCGGCGGTGTCGTAGGACGCCGTCGGGAATGACGCGGTATTGGCCGCGAGAAACTCGCGCACCTCGTCGCGGAACGCCACGGTGGCGTCGTCTAGATCGAGGTCCATCAATCCATCTCCCGCAGTCGTGGTTTGACCACCTTGCCTCCAGGGTTGCGCGGCAGCGCGTCGAGGAAGCTCACGAAGCGTGGTGTCTTGAAGTTCGCCAAACGCTCTCGCGCGTAGGCGATGACCGCCTGCTCATCGAGGTCGGCACCGGGCCTGCGCACGATGAACGCCTTGCCGACCTCGCCCAGGCGGCTATCGGGCACCCCTATCACCGCGGCGTCGGCGACCCCGTCCAGGCGCGCCAGCACCTGCTCGACTTCGGCGGGGTAGACGTTGAAGCCGCCACAGATGTACATGTCCTTGAGACGGTCGGTGATGCGAAGGTTCCCGGCCTCGTCGACGGCGCCGACATCGCCGGTGTGCAGCCAGCCGTCGGCGTCGATGGCCGCCGCAGTGGCCTGCGGGTCGTCGAGGTAACCGAGCATCACATTGGGCCCGCGCAGCAGCACCTCACCGGCGGCTCGGTCGGATGTCGCCGACCCTGCGGCTCCGGTGTCGTCGGGGGAGTCGATGCGCAGCTCGAAGTCGGCGATGGGCCGCCCGCACGTGGTCGCCACCGTGACGGCGTCGTCGTCGGCCCGGCACATCGTGCCGAACCCGCTGGCCTCGGTCAGGCCGTAGGCGGTGAGCACGATGTCGATGTCCAGCTCGGACTGCATCCGTTCGATCAGCACCACCGGCACGGTCGCCGCACCCGTGACCGCGAACCGCAGTGAGGTGAGGTCGTAATCGGTTCGGGCGGGATGATCGAGCAGGGTCTGGTAGATCGTGGGTGGTCCCGGCAGCACAGTGATCCGGTAGCTCTGCACCGCGCGCATCGCCTGCTCGGGATCGAAGGTCAGTTGCGGTATCAGCGTCGCTCCGGTCTGCAGGCACGCCAGGATGCCGGCCTTGTAGCCGAAGTTGTGGAAGAACGGGTTGATGCACAGGTAGCGGTCGTCGCTGGTGATCTCGCCGCACGCGGCCCAGGCGGCCGGCGCCGCCAGTGACTGCCGGTGTGCGCACAGCACGCCTTTGCTGCGGCCGGTCGTGCCCGAGGTGAACAGGATGTCGGACACGTCGTCACCGGTGAGGGCCGCGGCGCGGGCGTCGACCTCCGACATCGGTGCCTGCGGACCGGCCGTGAACTCGTCCCAGGTGCCGTCATCGGCGTCGAGCGGAACCCGGACGACATGCCGCAGCGCCGGCAGCGCGCGGCGATCGAGGTCGGCCACCCGGTCGGCGCCCAGGAACCGACCCATCGCTATCAGCAGCGGCGCGTGGGTGCGGGCCAGGATGTCGGACGCTTCCTCGGCGGTGTA
>CAZDYH010000168.1:2722-6720 GCA_964509355.1 uncultured Mycobacterium sp. | reverse complement strand
GTGGTCAACGCCCCGCGGGTGATCAGCAGCTGCTTGCCGATCTCGACGATCTCGATGAGTTTCGTCGGGTCGGAGTCTAGGTCGACCATATTGCCGGCCTCTTTGGCCGCCGACGTGCCGGTGTTCATCGCCACCCCGACGTCGGCCTGTGCCAGCGCGGGAGCATCGTTGGTGCCGTCGCCGGTCATCGCGACGAGCTTGCCGCCCGCCTGCTCGTTCTTGATCAGCGCGAGCTTGTCCTCGGGGGTGGCCTCGGCGAGGAAGTCGTCCACACCGGCCTCGTCGGCGATGGCCTTGGCGGTCAACGGGTTGTCGCCGGTGATCATCACCGTGCGGATGCCCATCTTGCGCATCTCGTCGAAACGCTCCCGCATGCCCTGCTTGACGACGTCCTTGAGGTGGATGACGCCGAGAACCTCGGCCTTGCCGTTGACCTTTTGGCCGACCACCAGCGGTGTCCCGCCGCCGGCGGAGATCCCGTCGACGAGGGTGCCCAAATCGGCGGGAACGGTGCCGCCCTCGTCGCGCACCCACTGGGCAACCGAACTCGCCGCACCCTTGCGCAGCAGGTGACCATTCTCCAGGTTGACCCCCGACATCCTTGTCGTGGCGGTGAACTCGACCCAGTGCGCTCCGGTGAGCTCACCCGGGGTGCGGGCCCGCAGCCCGTACTCCGTCTTGGCGAGTACCACGATGGAACGCCCCTCGGGGGTTTCGTCGGCCAGGCTGGACAATTGCGCGGCGTCGGCGAGCTCCTCGGGGGAAACCCCAGGCAGGGGAACGAAGTCCGATGCCTGCCGGTTGCCGAGGGTGATCGTCCCGGTCTTGTCGAGCAGCAGTGTGTTGACGTCGCCCGCCGCCTCCACGGCTCGGCCCGACATCGCCAGCACGTTGCGCTGCACCAGGCGGTCCATACCCGCGATACCGATCGCGGACAGCAGCGCGCCGATGGTGGTCGGGATCAGGCAGACCAGCAGCGCCACCATCACGATGCCGGTCACGCCGTCACCGGTGAGCGCCAGCGAGTCGGGCACCCCGGGGTTGTTGGCCTTGGAGTAGATCGCCAGCGGCTGCAGGGTCGCGACGGCGAACACGAAGATGATAGTCAACGCGGCTAGCAGGATGTTCAGCGCGATCTCGTTCGGCGTCTTCTGCCGGTTGGCGCCCTCGACGCGGGCGATCATCCGGTCGATGAAGCTCTCGCCCGGCTTCTGGGTGATCTTGACGACGATGCGGTCCGACAGCACGGTGGTGCCGCCGGTGACCGCCGAGCGGTCACCGCCGGATTCGCGGATCACCGGGGCGGATTCGCCGGTGATGGCCGACTCGTCAACGGAGGCAATGCCTTCCAGCACGTCGCCGTCACCGGGGATGACCTGGCCGGCCTCGACGACCACCATGTCGCCCTGTGCCAGCAGCGGCGCGGCGACCTCTTCCTCCTTGCCGGGGGCGCCGGGCTCCCAGCCGACCAGGCGTCGGGCCATGGTGTCGGCCTTGGTCTTACGCAGCGACTCGGCTTGCGCCTTGCCGCGGCCCTCGGCGACCGCCTCGGCCAGGTTAGCGAAAACGACTGTCAGCCAGAGCCAGAACACGATCAGCCAGGCGAACCAGCTCGGGCTGATGATCGCCAGGACGGTGCTCCACACCGCGCCGATTTCGACGATGAACATGACGGGGTTGCGCCAGAGTGTCCGCGGGTCGAGCTTGCGCAGGGCATCGGGAGTCGCCTTCCACAACATCTTCGGATCGAGCAGTCCGCCGCCGACGCGTGTCTTCGACGCGTTGGTGTTATGCAGCGGGCTCGCCGCGGAATCAATTGTTGTTGCAGCCATTCTCAGTGGATTCCTTCAGCGAGGGGACCAAGCGCCAGCATTGGCAGGAAGGTCAGGGCAACCAGAATCAGGGTGACCCCCACGACCATTCCGACGAACTGCGGTCGATGTGTGGGTAGCGTGCCGATCGACTCGGGGGTGCTACCTTGCCGGGCAAGCGAACCCGCCAACGCAAGGACGAGAATCATCGGCAGGAATCTGCCGAACACCATGGCGAGACCGAGTGCGGTGTTGTACCACGTGGTGTTGACCGTGATGCCGGCGAATGCCGAACCGTTGTTGTTGGCCGCGGAGGTGAAGGCGTACAGCACTTCGGACAGCCCGTGCGGTCCGGTATTGAGCATCCCCGCCCGCTGCCCGGGCATCGCCATCGCCACTGCGGTGCCGGTGAGCACGATTAGTGGGGTGACCAGGAAATAGCTTGCGGCGAGCTTGATCTCACGTGGCGTGATCTTCTTGCCGAGGTATTCCGGTGTGCGGCCGACCATGAGGCCGGCGATGAACACCGTGATGACCGCGAGGATGAGCATGCCGTACAGGCCCGAGCCCGTGCCGCCGGGGGCGACCTCGCCGAGCTGCATATTGAACATGGTGATCATGCCGCCGAGGCTGGTATACGAGTCGTGGAACGAGTCCACCGCTCCGGTGGAGGTCAGCGTCGTGGCGTCGGCGAACACCGCCGAGTTGGCGACACCGAAGCGCTGTTCGACACCTTCCATCGCCGATCCGACGGCCGTCGGAACTGTGCCGTGGGCCTGCAACTGGAACTGGAGCATCAGCGTGACGCTGATGACGGCCAGTACACCCATCACCGCGGCGATCGCGTAGCCCTGCTTCTTGCTGTCCACCATGCGACCGAACGTGCGCGGCAGCGAGAAGCTGATCACCAGCAGCAGGAAGATCTCCAGCCAGTTGGTCCAGGTGGTCGGGTTCTCGAACGGATGCGCCGAGTTGACGTTATAGAAACCGCCACCGTTGGTGCCGAGCTCCTTGATCACTTCCTGGCTGGCGACCGGGCCGCCGGTGATGGTCTGCTGGGCACCGGCCAGGGTGTTGACGACCTGGTCGTGCAGATGGAAGTTCTGGATCGCGCCGCCCGCGACGAGCACGATCGCAGCGATGATCGAGATGGGCAGCAGGATCCGCAGAGTGCCGCGCACCAGGTCGACCCAGAAGTTGCCGAGCTCGGAAGCGTGGCGACGTGCGAACCCGCGCACCAGCGCGACGGCGACCGCCATACCGACCGCGGCCGAGACGAAGTTCTGCACGGCAAGGCCGGCCATCTGCACCAGATGGCCCTGCGTCGACTCGCCCGAGTAGGCCTGCCAGTTGGTGTTCGTGACGAAGCTGATGGCCGTGTTCCAGGCCAGCGCCGGCGTCATCTGCGTCGCCGGGTCGTTGAGATGCAAGGGCAACTTGCCCTGGACCAGCTGGAAGACGAACAGGAACAGGATGCTGATCACCGAGAACGCCAGAACGCTACGCGCGTAGGCGCCCCAGGTCTGCTCCGCTTTGGGATCGGCGCCAATCAGCTTGTAGATGACCCGCTCGGCGCGGAAGTTCTTCTCGGAGCTGTAGACCCGGTACATGTAGTCGCCGAGCGGTACGTGGACGACAGCCAGCGCCACGATGAGCAGTACGAGGAACACGATCCCCGCTGTCGTAGTACTCACTAGAACCTTTCGGGAAAGAGCAGGGCGGCGGCCAGGAACAGCGCAATCAGGACAGCCAGCACCAGGCCGACCGCGTTGTCGTAACTCACAGTCCTTCGACCAACTTCTGCACCAGGCCTAGCAACGCGAAAATCGCCACCGTCAGCAGGATGTACACCAACACAGACATCGAGTCTCCGTTCACTGGAATCCATGTGGCTCATGCCGACTATGCTCCAGGCAGCACACTACCTAGACCCTCGGCGGCAGGACCTTCACGAAGCTATGCCCCGCCGGTCGCTGCCCGACCGTTGTTGACGTTTTCTTAACGTCCCTGCGAGGCGCTTTTACGGACTTCCTGCGCCCTCCCTTCAACACCCCCCGATCGCTTGAAGCGTCGCCGGAAACTGTCGTCCTGCCGTCAAGATTGCGTGTGGCGACTCTCGCTGTGCCGCTGGGGAATGTGTCGGGATTCGAGTTCCTCCCGGTGCTGCCTGCGGCCTGCGGCCTGCGG
>CAZDYH010000168.1:0-2622 GCA_964509355.1 uncultured Mycobacterium sp. | reverse complement strand
GCCTGCGGCCTGCGGCCTGCGGTGAGGCCGGGCCGGCGCCGTCAAAGCGGCGTCAAAGTTAGAACTGGGACCGTCAAGAGAGCGCTAGGGACTCTGGCGGGCGGTCGGCGGCTGCGCGATGGTGGAGGAGGTCGCCATTGGCAGCAGGCCAGGGCGGTGGTGAAAAAAGGTTTTCGGTGACTCTGTCCGCCAGCTTCCGTTCAGTGATAACAGGAACCAGGCCGCGAGCCCTCGCGGCGGTTCGTCGGCTCGATTACCGCCACGATCACCGAAGCGGGGCTTCTTCTGCTAATTCCGTACCTTCCGGTGCCGAGCAGGACGCACTGCGCCGCTGCGAGACTTGTTACAAGTCCCTTCCGATGACCGAGATCGCAATTCCTGCAACAGCTCTGGGGAACCATGCGATCGCGAAGTGGGTGCGGGACCGCGGCGTTGCCGTCGATGTCCACTCGAGCGAAGAACTGGGTGTGCCGCTCGCGGCTGGGGTTCATCCCGCGCGGATGACGGTGCACAGCGACTCGCTGGGTGCCGCCGAACTCACTCGTATCACCAATCTCGGCGTGGGCCGCGTGATCATCAACTCCTTCGAGCAGATCGAGGCACTGGCTGCCGGTGATCCGGCACGGCCGCAGAACGTGCTCCTCCGGATGACGGATGTCAACGCTCCGGTCCTGTCTGCCACCGGTGCTCCCGATGTCCAGTGCGGCTTCCGATTCGACAGCGACGAGGCGGACTACGCGACGATGGCGGTGCTTGGCCACAAGCGGCTCAACTTGGTGGGGCTGCACTGCGACGTCGGTTCTCACGAACAGGACTTCATCAGCTATCCCGCCGCCATCGGCCACATGATCGCCCAGATGACACATATCCGGCGCGAGTACGGACTTGTGCTCACCCGCCTTGGTCTGGGTGGCGGTCGGACCGTGCCGACCGGCGACTGGGGAGTGGAGCTGCCTGAACTGGCCACGCAGATCGACGAATCACTCGATGACGGCTGCGCCACGTTGCGCTTCCCGCGGCCCGTGGTCGTCATCTCGATCGGAGCCGCGGTCGAACAGAGTGCGGCATGACCGCCGTCACGCCCGACAACGTGTGGTCATGTCCGTCGATACCGCCGCGCGACTGGAGGGGCCGTTGCGCGCCGCCGCGGGCCTGCGTGAACGCGAGTCGACGAGACTGTGGCCCTTCCCCGGTGCTCGTTGTACCGAAAAGCCTTCCGGGGTGCGGCGGTCGGCTATCCAGCCGAGGTCCTGCGATGGGATGCGGCGGCGAGATGGATAGCGCGTCGAGGCGTTACCGTCGACGTGGACTGCGCTGAGGGACTTGACATCGCGCTGTCGGCAGGGGTCGATCCGGTGCGGATCGTCATGCATCGATCCGACTGGACGGCAGGCCCGGTCCGTCGCGCCGTCAACGCAGGCGTCGGTCGCTTCGTCGTCAGCTCCTCCAAACAGATCGCGCTGCTGGACCATTGCGGTCAGCGCCCGCAGCGAGTGCTGATCGACGTATCGGCCGGGCCCGCTGACGCTGCGGCCGCCGATATCGCGGCACGCGAGCGGTTGAACCTCATCGGATTGCACTGCCGACTCGACGATCGCGACGCCGGCACTGATGTCGTGCGCGCGATGATCGCCCAGATGTCGTGGGTCGTCCGCAGACACGGCGTGATCCTGGCGCGCGTCAGTCTCGCCGACTTCGAGACCGCCGACTGGGGTTGCGAAAGCGGCGACCTGCGTGGCATCGCCGAGGCGATTAACGACGCTGTCGAGGACGGCTGCGCCCGGCACCGGTTTCCCCGGCCCGCGCTTGCCCTGTCGCCCAGTGCGGCTGCGTTCAGCGCCACAGGTAGCGGGTCTTGGGCCGGCCGGCTTTTCCGTAATCGGTCTGACGCGTGACGGTCCCGTCGTCGGCGAGGCGCTCGAGGTAGCGCCAGGCGGTCACCCTCGACACACCAACCAGTTTGGCTGCCTCGTCGGCGGTGAGACCGTCGGCGCGATCACGCACGGCGCGGGCGATCTCGTCGGTGGTTCCGGGATGGGGTGGTGATGATCGACGACGCTCGCGCCGCCCCGACCCTCGAGGCGGCGACTGCCCAGGTCCTGTCGCGGTCGCGTGTGGGGTTGTTGTTGGGTGCCCGCGGCAGGGGCCGGTACGGGTACGGTGCTGACTGCTGGTCGCGTGCGAAGCGGCTCGCCCCCATAGCCCAATTGGCAGAGGCAGCGGACTTAAAATCCGCCCAGTCTGGGTTCGAGTCCCAGTGGGGGCACCACGTTTGCACAGATCACGGCACTATCTTCAGACTCGACCGACTCGCCGAGGAGGGTTGGGGCCGCAAAGAGACCTCAGCAGACCGCGCGCCGCCATTCAGAGCCTCCGCGCTCACCGCGGAGGCGGTACCGCTGAGTATCGGCGGCACGATCCGCGGTTAGATGCACAAGCTGCCGCTGACGTACCCGTATGGACCGGTGGCGTTGACGCACGCACTGATCCCAGGCCCCCAGTACGGCGGGCCGTACCAGGGCCCCCCGTCTTCCCAGTCTCCCCAGTCTCCGTCGTGCCCGTGCCCGTGCCCGTGGCCGGGGCCATGTTGTTGCCACGGTGTTCCCGACGTGGCGGGGGAAG
>CAZDYH010000167.1:0-6828 GCA_964509355.1 uncultured Mycobacterium sp. | reverse complement strand
ACCGAAGCACGGCACATCGACCCGACTGGGCAGCAGGTCAAGACCCTCATCGCCGCAGCCCAGAATGACGGCGGCCCGGTGGTGATGATCAACCTGCTCGCATTCAACGACGAGGGCGGACGCCCAAGCTATGAGCGCTACGCCCAGGAGGTTCAGCCGCACCTTCAGCGCGTCGGCGCCGAGATCTTGTACGCCGGCGATGTGGCACAGGTTGTGATCGGTGGTGAGGACCGGCCGTGGTGGGACGCCATCATCGTCGTGCAGTACCCGTCCCGGGCGAAGTTCCTGGAGATGACCGTCGACCCCGGCTACCAAGCGATCGCTGGGCACCGATCCGCCGCCTTGGAGACCTCCGGCTTGATCGCCACCGATCCGTGGCAGGTCCAGTTCTGATGGTCGCCACACTCGAAATTCGCCAGGTCGTCGTCGGTGACGTGCGTTCACCTGTCCTACTGGGCGGACCGCCTGACGCCGACCCCGCCGAGGCCGTCGTGTTGGTCCACGGCAACCCCGGCGCGGGGTCGGATTGGCGTGACCTCATGACGCCGGTCAGCGAGTTCGTTCGGGTCGTCGCCCCCGACATGCCCGGCTTCGGCTCAGCGGAGATGCGCGACGACCAGGACTACACCGTGGCCGGCTATGCGCGGCACCTCGAAGGCGTTATCGACAGCCTCGACATCGAGCGGGTGCATCTGGTGGCCCATGACTTCGGTGGGCCGTGGGCGCTGACCTACGCAGCCAACAACCTCGACCGGATCGCGAGCGTCACGCTGATCAACACCGGTGTGTTCTTGGGTTACCGTTGGCACCGCGCGGTCCGTGTCTGGCGCACACCCGTCGCTGGTGAGGTATTCCAGCGGATCGCGACCCCGCGGGTCGCCAGGGCGGCGATCGCGCATGACAACCCCAACCTGGACGCCCGCTGGGTGTCGCGCATCGCCGCCCATATGCGCCCGTGGGGAACGAAGCGCGCCATCCTGCGGCTCTACCGCTCCACCCAGATTGAGTCGATGCCGCCACTGGCCGCGGCGCTACGAGAACGCGACCTGCCGTGCCTGATCGTCTGGGGTACCGGGGACGCCTACATCCCCACGGTGATGGCCGAACGGCAACGAGAGCCGTTCCCGTCTGCACAGATCCACACCATTCCCGGCGCCGGCCACTGGGTGTGGCTCGAACAACCCGAGCGGGTCGCCGAGCTTGTCGTTCCGTTTCTGCGAAATCAGGTCGGCAGCCGCCCGCCTGAGCCGGCCTGACCTGCCACCTTCACATCCCTGCAGACCGCCACCCAGAGGAGCCGACCATGTCCAGATCGAAGAATCGAATGACCGCCAAGAACCTCGCCGGCCGGGTTGTCGTGGTCACTGGCGCCGGAAGCGGCATCGGCCGCGAACTCGCCCTGCTCTGCGGCCGCGCGGGAGCCCGCCTAGCGGTTTGCGACATGAACCCCGCGGGTCTCGCGCAGACTGTGCAGGACGCGCGCGCCGCCGGCGCCGATGTGCTCAGTCAGACCGTTGACGTCTCCGACGCCGAGCAGATGACCAGCTTCGCCAAGGAAGTCGCCGACCACTTCGGTGCTGTCGACCTGCTGATCAACAACGCGGGCATCGCCGTCATCGGCGGGATCCTCGATACCACGCTGGCGGATTGGGACCGCTTGATCGGTGTCAACCTGATGGGCGTCGTGCACGGCAATGCGGCATTCGTGCCCGCGATGGTGGAGCGCGGCAGCGGTCACGTCGTCAACGTCGCCTCCGCGGCCGGAATGCTCGCCAACCCGCAGCTGGGTGCATACAGCACCACAAAAAGTTCGCGGTGTTCGGAATGTCGGAGGCGCTGCGGATGGAACTCAAGCCGCACGGTATCAGCGTCACCGCGGTCTGCCCGGGAATCATCAACACCGCGATCACGCACAACAACCCGTACCGCGGTGGCAACGAAGACGCCCGACGTGCGAAAACCTCAGCCGCCTACGCCAAACGCGGCTACACCGCCGAGCGGGCCGCCAAGAACATCCTGCACGCCATTGACCGTGACAAGGCCGTGGCACCGATCGCCCCGGAGGCCCACGTCATGTATGTCCTGTCACGGGTCGCGCCACCCGTGGCGCGGTGGGTGTCCGCCAAGCTGGCCGATATCGCAAAATGACCTACAGCGCAGGCGCGAAAGGCGCTAGCAGGAACCCGGCGACCACCGGCTTCTTACGGACATTTCCGGGCCGGTTCTGGACCCAAAGGCGAGTAGGGTGGCAGGTATCGGCGGTATCTCGCATGTGGCCGTTCTGAGGTTGTATCGTCGCCGATTCGAATGATATTTGGCCGGTTCGCGGCCGAGACAGGAGCGTCGCAATGACGCTACAACAGGCCCGACTTCGTGTTGATCGGCACATTACGCCGCCCGACCAAACCCCCCGATTGCGATTGAAGCCCAAGGCACCCCGCACCGGGTATGTCGATGGGGCCTGGTGGCCGCGCAGCGATGACCTCACCGCAGAGCTTCCGGACCTGCTCGCGGTACTGTCGGTTCGGCTCGGCGCAATTGACCGCGTGATTTACAGCCTCGACGAGTGGGCAAAGGCACCCGCCAAATTTGCGACCGGCGGCCGCGCGGTGCGACTCGACGGATACACACTTCAGCCGACGAATACCCTCGAAGTCCTCGGAGTCAACCGCAACAAGATTGTCCTGTTGGTGGTCCCACCCCACACTGATTCGGACTCCGCGCACACCGCCATGATGACCGCGGCGGCCCCGAACAACGACTCGACCATCGATGGCCTACTCATGATCGAAGCTGCCACAAGATAGCGCCTACTCCGGTTGCCGGGCTGTGGTCGACTGCGTAGCAGTGAGGACGTTTGGCACTTGTCAGTGCACTATCGGCAGCCGCATGGTGAGAACAAGCAGCCGAGACTTGCAGAGATGTCACCGCCGTCAAGTCGGTATGGAGTGGCAATTCGCCTTACGGTGTTTGAGGAGGAGACATGAACCTGCTGGCCGTCTTAGTCGTGGTGGCGATCGTCGTGCTGATTCTGGCCGCTCTGTCGGTTCGGGTGGTAACCCAGTACGAGAAGGGCGTGCTGTTCAGGCTCGGGCGGGTCATCGATGTCAGGGAGCCTGGCCTGACGTTCATCATCCCGGTCATCGACCGGTTGCAGAAGGTTTCGCTGCGCATCGTCACGATGCCGATCCAGTCACAGGGGATCATCACCCGCGACAATGTGAGTGTCGACATCTCCGCTGTAGCGTATTTCCGGGTCGTCGATGCGGTGAAGTCGGTGGTCGCCATCGAGAATGTGGGCGCCGCGATCGATCAGTTCGCCCAAACCACGCTCCGCAAGGTCGTCGGCCAGCACACCCTCGATGAGGCGCTGGCGGAGACCGAGGTCATCAACGCCAACATCCGGCAGATCCTGGATGTGACGACCCTGGAGTGGGGTGTCGAGGTGACTCTGGTCGAGTTGAAGGACATCCAGCTGCCCGACAGTATGAAGCGGGCGATGGCCCGCCAAGCCGAGGCCGAACGGGAGAAGCGCGCGAAAATCATTGCCGCCGAGGGTGAATCGATGGCCGCCGCCGCGCTCGGTGATGCTTCAGACACCATGATCGCCCACCCGCTGGCCCTGCAGCTGCGCAATCTGCAGACTCTGGTCGAGTTGGGGGTCGACAAGAACACCACGGTGGTGTTCCCGGCGCAGTTGATGAGCGCGATCGGCGATATCGGTGCGTACTTCGCCCGGGAAACCGCCGCCGCCTCGGCGATGTTGACGCCGCCGATCGTGGCCCCATCCGCTCAACAGACGCAGACACCGACGGCTGCCAACGGAGCAGTCGCCGCGGCAGGCGCCCACCCCGCTGTCTGACGCAGGTCCTGTGCTCACTCCGCGGGTGATAGCCGGAGCAACATGCGGTGAGTGGCGCGTCGCAGCACGGTGACGATGCCTTCGGTGAGCTACGCTTTGCGGATCGTAGGTTCCTCGCGCGTCCGTCGGTTCGGTTGCCGTCTGCGATAGCACGTCTACTTGGCGGGAGCGTCCGAAAGTGACGCGCAATGGTCCCGGGCAACGGTTATGGCGCGGTTAGAACTGTCCAGCCGGGCGACCACGAAGGGTGAGTTATCACGAATCCGCGGGCGCTGTTAGTGGTGCCACCCTCGAGCTTCAAGCTCACCGGGCATCGCGTGCTACCTGCGGTATCCGATACCATGCAGCCCATTGGTGCGGCGGTGCGGCGGCAATCAGTCCGCCAGCCCGCGCCGATTGCGGGGGTGGTTGTCGAGTGACCTGTGTCTGGTCAGTTTCTCGACGGCTGTCCCGGCCTGTCAATTGCCGGCATGGCGCCCCCTGGACGCTCGCACTGAAGTCCGAAAGGTTGCCGTGAGCAGATTTACCGACAAGATGTTTGGCAATGCCCTGAGCAGTCCGAACGGGATGACTACCGGTGAGCCGCAGGCCCCGGTCCGGCACACCTGGGGTGAGGTCCACGAGCGGGCTCGTCGGGTAGCGGGTGGCCTGGCCGGCGCGGGTGTAGGCCCCGGCGACGCCGTCGTCGTGCTGGCCGGAGCCCCGGTCGAGATCGCCCCGACCGCGCAGGGCGTGTGGATGCGCGGTGGGAGTTTGACCATGCTCCATCAGCCCACTCCGCGGACCGATTTGGTGCTGTGGGCGCAGGACACCGCCGTTGTCATCGGCATGATTGATGCCAAGGCCGTGGTCATCTCCGACCCGTTCATGGCGGCCGCGCCGGTGCTGGCCCAGCTCGGTGTGCAGGTGCTGACGATTCAGGACCTGCTGTCGGCTGATCCGATCGACCCGGTAGAAACCGGCGAGGAGGATCTGGCGCTGATGCAGCTGACGTCGGGTTCCACCGGTTCCCCCAAGGCTGTCCAGATCACCCATGCCAACCTGGTGTCCAACGCCGAGGCGATGTTCGTCGGCGCCAGGTACGACGTCACAACCGACGTGATCGTGAGCTGGTTGCCGTGCTTCCACGACATGGGCATGGTCGGCTTCCTCACCGTGCCGATGTACTTCGGCGCCGAGCTGGTCAAGGTCACGCCGATGGACTTCCTGCACGACACGCTGCTGTGGGCGAAGTTGATCGACAAGTACAAGGGCACCATGACCGCGGCCCCGAACTTCGCCTATGCGTTGTTCGCCAAGCGGTTGCGCAAGCAGGCCAAGCCCGGCCAGTTCGACCTGTCCAGCCTGCGGTTCGCGCTATCGGGGTCTGAGCCGGTGGAGCCGGCCGACGTGGCGGATCTCTGCGAGGCAGGGGCGCCATTCGGGCTGCGACCCGAGGCGATCGTGCCCGCCTACGGGATGGCGGAGACCACAGTGGCGGTGTCGTTCTCCGAGGTCGGTGCCGGTCTGGTGGTCGATGAGGTGGACGCCGACCTGCTCGCGGTCTTGCACCGCGCGGTCCCCTCGACGAAAGGGAACACCCGCCGACTGGCCTCGCTCGGCCCGCCGCTGGCAGGTCTGGAGGCCCGCATCGTCGACGAAGACGCCGTCGTCCTGCCAGCCCGCGGCGTCGGCGTGATCCAGGTGCGTGGCGAATCGCTGACGCGGGGCTACACCACGATGGCCGGCTTCGTCTCCGCCCAGGACGACCGAGGCTGGTATGACACCGGTGATCTGGGTTATCAGCTGGAGAACGGGCACATCGTCGTGTGCGGACGGGTGAAGGACGTCATCATCATGGCGGGCCGCAATGTCTATCCCACCGACATCGAGCGGGCTGCCGGCCGCGTCGACGGAGTCCGGCCGGGCTGCGCCGTCGCCGTACGCCTGCATGCCGGCCATTCTCGGGAGACCTTCGCCGTCGCGGTGGAGTCGAATGCCTTCGAGGATCCCGCCACGGTGCGCCGGATCGAGCATCAGGTAGCGCACGAAGTGGTTGCCGAGGTCGATATGCGGCCACGCAACGTCGTGGTGCTAGGTCCTGGGGCCATCCCGAAGACACCGTCGGGCAAACTGCGACGCGCCCACGCCCTACCGCTTATCAGCTGATCGGCGCACAGCTGTACGGCTCCTGATCGAAGAAGTGGACCGCTGGCATGCCGTTGTATTCGATGAACTCGGTGCCGGCGCTCCAGGTGGTCCCGGGTTTGATCCACGGCGGAACGTCATTCGGGTAGGCGATGACGAGGTCGGTGTAGAACTGCACACCGGCGGGACAACCGGGTTCGGCCGGGGGCATCGGATTCCATGCGTGGACCACGATGGGGTTTATCAGACGCTCGCCAACAGCGCAGTTGGGCTGGCATTCGACGGAATTGTCCGTCCCAGTGCCATCAGCGCCGTCAGGGCCCCACGCAGTCCAGGTCATTCCTTCCATAACGCCGGTCTGGTCACAGTTGTAGACGACCTCAGTTGGTCTTTCCTCGACTGGTTGGCTTGGGTCGTAGCAGTTGCCAATCATGTAGGCAGTGGCACCCGGCGCTGGCGGCGCAGCAGCGGCTTGTGGACCTACTCCAGAACAAATCACCAGCGCGCTCGCCGCGGCCGAAAAGGCCAATACGCGGACCATGCCGCTCCCCTCATCCAACTGTCTCGATCCCGACGGCGCATGCTAACACCAGCAGTTCTGTGGCCTATAAACACGAATAGGGCCGACAGCGGATACACGAGCGAGCAGCGGTAAGTGAATCCGCAAGAAAGTAGGCTCACAGCCATGGCGGACGATCTGGTTACCGCGCTCGGAGCGCGGAGATACATCTCGCTCACCACGTTCAAGAAGAACGGCGACGCGGTGGCGACGGTGGTCTGGATTGCACGCGACGGCGACCGGCTGATTGTGCTCGCGCCGGAAGAAAGCTGGAAGGTCA
>CAZDYH010000166.1:0-6831 GCA_964509355.1 uncultured Mycobacterium sp. | reverse complement strand
GCGGCTCCGGTGACCAACTGGCGGGTGACGTGGGATCCGAGGAAGCCGTTCGCGCCGATGACGAGTTTGGGCTGGGCAGTCATTGGGCTCCGATCTGCCGGCCGTACTGCTGCATCCAGGCCGCGGCCTGGTCGTCAAGGCTGCCGAGCTGCTGCGCCTTCCTGCACCACTTCATCGCCGCCGCCACGAAGCGCAACGGGTTGTAGATGTCTTCCTGCCGGCACCACTGTCCATCGCCGGCGTAGGTGATGATCGAGATATTGGTCGCGCTGAGGATCGTGCCGTCACCGGGGTCGATCATCGGGTTGTCCAGCTCGCAGATGATCCGGCCAGTGGCTTCGTCGATAACCGACCAGAGCGTCGGGAACGCCGTCATGTGGCTGCCCGGGAAGGTGCTCATCGTCGTCTCGATCCAGGCCCGCACCTCGTCACGGCCCTTCATGGTGCCCGCGGCGTGCTCGATGTAATCGACATCCGGGGTGTAGTGCTCGACCCAGGCGTCCCAGTCCCGGGTTTCGGCGGCCCTGGCGACTGTCTGCTCGAACGTCTCGAACGCCGCGGACAACTCCGCCCGTGAAAACGGGCTCCTACTGGACGACGACTCCACCACAGCGAAACTAGAACATGTTCTATCTCTGTTTGTCGAGAGGTCGAGGAAGCACGCATCACAGACGACTACGTAACGGTGGATTATCTGAATGACACTCGAGGTTGTACGAGGCACAACCGGGAAGGACAGATGACTACCGCATACAACAAGAACCCCGCAGCTATCGACGCGTTGTCCCCGGAGCAGTACCAGGTCACCCAGAAGAACGGCACCGAACGGCCCTTCACCGGCGAGTACTGGGACAACAAGCAACCCGGTATCTATGTTGACGTCGTATCCGGCGAGCCGCTGTTCGCATCGGTCGACAAGTTCGACAGCGGTACGGGATGGCCGAGCTTCACCAGGCCGATCGAGTCGGCCAACGTCATCGAGAAGCGGGACTTCAGCCATCTGATGATCCGTACTGAGGTGCGCTCCGCACACGGCGACAGCCACCTGGGGCACGTGTTCAGCGACGGCCCCCGGGACGAGGGCGAGGGCGCGTTGCGCTACTGCATCAACTCGGCTTCGCTGCGATTCATCCACCTCGACGACCTCGAGGCGGAAGGCTACGGGCAGTACACGAGCTTGTTCGAGGATGCGAAAGAGGGCCAGGAATGACCGCGTACAAGAAGGCGATCCTCGCGGGCGGCTGCTTCTGGGGAATGCAGGATTTGATCCGCAGGCAGCCCGGTGTGATCTCGACGCGGGTCGGGTATACCGGCGGTGAGACACCGAACGCGACCTACCGACATCACGGCACCCACGCCGAGGCCATCGAGATCACCTACGATCCGGCGCGCACCGACTACCGAAACCTGCTGGAGTTCTTCTTCCAGATCCACGATCCGACCACGAAGAACCGGCAGGGCAACGACATCGGGGCCAGCTACCGATCGGCGATCTTCTACCTCGACGACGAGCAGAAGCGGGTCGCGCTGGACACGATCGCCGATGTCGACGCCTCAGGTCTGTGGCCCGGCAAGGCGGTGACCGAGGTCAGCCCGGCCGGTGATTTCTGGGAGGCCGAGCCCGAGCATCAGGACTACCTGGAGCGCCATCCCAACGGCTACACGTGCCACTTCATTCGGCCGCGATGGAAGCTGCCGCGCCGGGCTGCGGCGAGCGTGCCCGACGCCTGACCACGACGCGTCCGCCCCTTTTCGGGGTGAAGGCCACCCCCCGTGAATGCCACTTCTCGCCGGGCGCGCAGGTGGTCTCGATGGTGAAGTGCCGTAGCACCGTTCGCAGCACCACGTCCATCTCCATGTTGGCGAATGCGGCGCCGACGCAACGACGCGTGCCACCGCCGAAGGGCACCCAGGAGTAGATATTCGGCCTGGCCCCCACGAAGCGGTTCGGGTCGAACCGATCGGGATCGGGAAACGATTCGGCGTTGGCATGGATCTGCGAAATGCTGACGACGATCGAATAGCCCCGTGGGATGCGCCATTCGCCCAACTCCAGCATCGGCGCAAGCACGCGGCGGCCGGCGAAGTCGATGACGGTCCGTGCGCGCTGCACCTCGAGGATCGTCGCCTGCCGGAATTCATTGTCGCCGGTGGCGGCTTCGGCGACCAGTGCGGAGAGCACGGCAGGGTGCCGGCTTACCCGCTCGAATACCCAACCGAGGGTGGCCCCGGTGGTTTCGTGGCCGGCCGCCAGCAGAGTCAGCAGCTCGTCGCCGATATCCTTGCGCGACATGGCCGCGCCGTCCTCGTAAGTGCTGCGCAGCAACAGCGCCAGCACGTCGGTGCGGTCATCGAAGTTGGGATCTGCCTGCGCCAGTTGGATCAGCCTGTCGACGACCACATCGTACTGGCGGCGCTTCGCCGCCAGCCTGCCCCACGGGCTGAAGCGACCGAGATTGCGAGAGGGCTGCGGAAGGGCAGCCAACCGCGAGCCCAGCGTGACCCACGGCGGGATGAGTCGCCGCAGTTCGTCCAGTTCAGCGCCGTCGGCCCCGAAGACCGCCCGCAGGATGGAGTTGAGCGTGATCCGCATCATCGGTTCGAGGGTTTCGAATTCCTCACCCTCTGGCCAGGAGGCGGTCTCGCGAAGCGTCTCCTCCTCGATGATCTTCTCGTAGTTCTTCATGCTCTTGCCGTGGAAGGGCGGGGTCAGCAACTTGCGGCGACGCCGGTGATCGGCGCCGTCGAGCGCGAAGACCGAGCCCGACCCCAGGATCCTGCTCAGGTTGGGCTGGATGTTGCCGACATCCTCGGGGCTGGCCGTGAAGATCTGCTTGGCCAACCCCGGATCCGAGACCATCACGGTGCGCCCGAACACCGGGAGGTCGAGCGTGAAGGCAGGGCCGTACCGGGGCGCCAACTTCTCCACCGTCCACCGGCGGGATGCCGAGAAGGCCAGCCCCTGCAGCAGCTTGGGTATCCGCGATGCGGGGGGTAACTTCGCTGCACCCGGTGACGTGGCGGCGTTCGGGGCCACGGTAGTTGCTTCGGTGCTGGCCATCGATACTCCCAACAGTGCTGTGGTACCGCGGTGTACCACAGGTCTGCGGGTTACGGTACCGTGTGGTACCAAGCCCTGGCAAGGCTTTGGTGCCACGGTTGTCGAGGTGAGGGGAGTCGCAGGTGACAGCAGCGACGGACGCCCCGGTCGTTGACGACGCGGGCCGCCCGGATCCCTTTCGTCGCCGGCTGCTCGACGGTCTCGCCGACTCGATCTGTGAGCGTGGCTACCGCGAGACGACCGTCGCCGACATCGTCCGCCATGCCCGCACGTCCAAACGCACGTTCTACGGTCAGTTCTCCGGCAAGGAGGAGTGCTTCGTCGAGTTGCTGTGGACGACCGTCGAGGAGCAGATCGCCAAGATTCGCGCGGCCGTTGATCCGGAGGCATTCTGGCAGGACCAGATCCGTCAGGCGATCGTCGCCTATGTCACCACGATCGAGACGCGACCGGCGATCACCCTGAGCTGGATCCGGGACCTCCCCGCGCTCGGGGCCGAGGCGCGGCCGGTGCAACGCCGGGGGTTTGAGCGGTTCATTGCGATGATTATCGATCTGACTGACAGCACGGGGTTTCGGCGGGCGCAGCTTCGGCCGGTACCACGTCCACTGGCGGTGCTCTTGTTGGGCGGTCTGCGTGAGTTGGCCGCGCTCACCGTCGAAGACGGCGCCGACCCCCGTGACATCGTCGATCCGGCCGTCAGCGCGTCGATCGCCATCCTGGGCCACGGCGCTACCGCTTCTTGAGCTGAAACGTCTACCTTCACAGTCGCTTCGCGGGACACTGGTGCGCACCCGACAGATCTTGGCCGTCGGAACACGCCTGCCCGAAAGTGACACCCAATGAGTGACCGCCCGGTTCGATCCCGACGTGCGACGAAGTCCACCGCCGCAGCAACACCCACCAAGGCAGCCAAGCCCAGCACCGCAACCGGCGCAAAACCCCCATCAGCTGCCACCGCACGCACCCGGCGAGCGACGAAGTCCGCCGCCGCCACACCGACCACCAAGGCACCCGAGGTGAGCGTCGGAACCGACGCAGCGTTCGCATCGCCTGCCACCGGACGCGGGCGTCGGCTGAAGAACATCTCCGAAGTCCGACACTTCTTCCGGACGAACGATGTGCCGATTTACTTCTTCGGAGCCACTCCCTTCAACCTGCTCGGACTGGACCGGTGGGTCCGCAACTTCTCCTACATCACCTACTACGACGCGTGGGACGGCGCCCACCCCCGGGTGTTCACACCCGCCCACAAGCCCTACCAGGAATTCGCCAGCGGCGAAGAGATCAACAACTGGCTGCTGACCAATCCGGAGGTGCGCGCCCATATCCGTGCCAACACTCCGCGGGGCGTACGCCCAAAGGTCGCGATGGTGTTCTTCGACTCGGAGTCCGAAGACATCTGCAAGGAACTGGGCTACGACCTGATCCTGCCGCCGTCGAGCCTGCGTACGCATCTGGACTCCAAGATCGTCACCACCCGGCTCGGCAACGAGGCGGGTGCGGCGAGCGTCCCACATGTGCTGACCCGGGTCGATGACTGGGCGGGTCTGACCGCGGCCGCCCAAAAGGCCGGTCTCGGTGAGGAACTCGTCGTTCAGACGCCTTACGGGGATTCCGGCAAGACCACCTACTTCATCTCCTCGGAGGCCGATTGGCGCAAGCACAGCGCGGACATCGTCGGCGAGGAGATCAAGGTGATGCGCCGGATCAACAATCGCCCGGTCGCGGTGGAGGCAGTGCTCACCCGGTGCGGCACGATCGTCGGACCGTTCATGTCCGAGCTCATCGGCTACAAGAAGCTCACCCCGTCTCGCGGCGGCTGGTGCGGTAACGAGATGTATCCGGAAGTCCTCACCCCGGAAAACCGCTCCGCAGCAACCGCACTCGTACGGCGGCTCGGAGATCGCCTCAGCCGGGAAGGGTACCGGGGCTTCTTCGAGGTGGACGTCCTCGTTGACACCGACACCGGCGACGTCTACCTGGGTGAACTCAATCCCCGGATCAGCGGCGCCTCGTCGATGACCAACGTCACCGCCGGCGCCTATGCGGACGTTCCGCTGTTCCTGTTCCACCTGCTCGAGTACATGGATGTCGACTTCGATCTGGATGTCGACGAGATCAATGAGCGCTGGGAGGAGCTGGCCGCCGCGGACGTGTGGAGTCAGATGATCATGAAGGAGACCGACGATGTGGTCCAGCGGCTGACGGCGGTGCCCAAGACGGGGCAGTACTACGTCGACAAGAGCGGCGCCCTGGTGTTCGGCAGGCCGGCACTGGACTGGCACCAGCTGCAGAACGAGTCCGAGGCGTTCTTCCTGCGGATCTACAGCACCGGGGACTACCGGTGGAAGGGCGCCGACCTGGGCGTGGTGGTCACCAGGGGTCGCCTACAGGTCGATTCCGCCCAGGGCGGATCCGCCCTGACGATCCGCGCGCGGCATCTCATCGACTCTCTTCGCGCGCAGTTCGCTGGCACACCGATCGCCAAACCCACGCCCCCATCGACGCCTGCCGGGGTGAAGTCGAGCTGAGCTAGGGTCTTCGGGTACCCATTCGCGCGACGATCCCAGGAGGCACGACTTGATCGGCGGCGATCCGGGTCGCGTTCCCGCGGACGTGACGCTCGACAACTGGCAGTCGGCACCGTATCTGCATTGGACCTTCCAGCACATCGCCGACTTCCTGCCGACCGCGATAATCTCGCGCGGCGCCCACCCGGTCGCCCACCTGCCGTCGACGCCGACGGCGTTGTCCGACCTCCCGATGTTCGATCGGGTGAACAGCCGGCGGACCACGGTTGGCGAGGTGATGGCCACCACGGCGACCGACGGATGGATTGTCACCCGCCACGGCAAAGTGCTCGCCGAGCAGTACTACGGCGGCATGCATGCCGACACGTCGCATCTGCTGATGTCGGTGAGTAAGTCGCTGGTGGGGATGGTAGTCGGAGCGCTGCACACCGACGGCGTGCTCGACGTCGATTCGCAGCTCACCACCTATGTACCGGCGTTGGCCGGCTCCGGTTATGACGGGGCGACGGTGCGTCATCTGCTCGACATGCGTTCGGGGATTGCGTTTTCCGAGGACTACCTGGACCCGACCGCCGAGGTCCGCCTCCTCGAGCAGGCGATCGGGTGGGCGCCGCGCACCGTCCCGCATCTGCCGACCACCATGTATGACTTCCTGCACACGTTGCACCGGAAGTCGGCACACGGCGGCCCCTTCGAGTACCGGTCCTGCGAGACCGATGTCCTCGGTTGGGTCTGCGAGGCTGCCAGTGGGCTGCGGATGCCCGAACTGATGTCACATGTGCTGTGGAGCCGCCTCGGGGCGCAGAACGATGCGACGATCGGGGTCGACTCGGTCGGCACCGGGATGTTCGACGGTGGCATCAACGCCTGCCTGCGTGACCTGGTCAGATTCGGTTCCATCTTTCTCAATGGAGGCATATCGCTGACGGGCGCCCGGGTGGTGTCGCTGTCGTGGATCGCGGACACCTTTGCCGGCGGGATCGACTCGCGTGCGGCGTTCGCCGCTAGCCCCGACGACAACCGCATGCCCGGAGGGATGTACCGAAACCAGTGCTGGTTCCCCTATTCGGGCAACAATGTGTTGCTGTGCCTGGGAATTCACGGTCAGATGATCTACGTGAACCGGGCGGCCAACGTGGTCGCGGTCAAGCTGTCGAGTTGGGCGCTGCCTCAGGACTCCGGCAAATTGTTCCTGACCATCGACGCCTTCGACGAGATCGCGGCCAGCCTGTCCTC
>CAZDYH010000165.1:0-6883 GCA_964509355.1 uncultured Mycobacterium sp. | reverse complement strand
CTAGTCGGCTAGCAGTTGGCCGCGCGGTTGACCGCCGAGACGACGGCACGCAGCGACGCGGTGGTGATCGAGGTGGCGATGCCGACGCCCCACACGGTGCGCCCGCCCACGGAGGCCTCGACGTAGGCCGCGGCCTGCGCCTCTTCACCCGCAGACATCGCGTGCTCAGAGTAGTCCAGCACGCTGACGTCGATGCCGACGCCGGACAACGCGTCGACAAAGGCGGCCAGCGGACCGTTGCCCGCACCTTTGATCTCGGTCTTGACGCCGTCGATCTTGACCGTCGCCGTGATCCGGTCGGTGCCGCCGTCCTCCTCGGCCGCGTCCACGCGCTGCCGGATGCGCTCGAGCGGCCGCACCGGTGTCAGATACTCCTCGGCGAAGGCATCCCACATTTCCTTCGGCGAGACCTCGCCGCCCTCGCCGTCGGTGATCTTCTGGATCACCTGCGAGAACTCGATCTGCAAACGGCGCGGCAGGGCCAGGCCGTGATCGGCCTTCATGATGTAGGCCACGCCGCCCTTGCCGGACTGCGAGTTGACGCGAATCACCGCCTCGTAGGTGCGGCCCACGTCCTTGGGGTCGATCGGCAGATAAGGCACCTGCCACACAATGTCGTCGACGTCGGCGTCGGCCTCGTCGGCGGAAACCTTCATCGCGTCCAAGCCCTTGTTGATCGCGTCCTGGTGGCTGCCGGAGAACGCGGTGTACACCAGATCGCCACCGTAAGGGTGGCGCTCGTGGACCGGCAACTGGTTGCAGTACTCGACAGTGCGCCGGATCTCGTCGATGTTGGAGAAGTCGATCTGCGGGTCGACACCGCGGCTGAACAGGTTCAGGCCCAGCGTCACCAGACAGACGTTGCCGGTGCGTTCGCCGTTGCCGAACAGGCAGCCCTCGATCCGGTCGGCACCGGCCTGGTAGCCCAATTCGGCTGCGGCGACGGCGGTTCCGCGATCGTTGTGCGGATGCAGGCTCAGGATGATGCTGTCCCGGCGGGCCAGGTTGCGGCTCATCCACTCAATGGAGTCGGCGTACACGTTGGGAGTGGCCATCTCGACCGTCGCCGGCAGGTTGACGATCAGCGGGTTCTCCGGGGTCGGCGCGATTACATCGGCCACCGCGTCGCAGACCTGCTTGGCGTACTCCAGTTCGGTGCCGGTGTAGGACTCCGGCGAGTACTCGAAACGCCAGTGTGTGCCGGGGTACTTGGCCGCCTCTTCGATGCACTTGCGGGCACCGTCGGTGGCGATGGCCATCACCGCCGCGCGGTCGGCGCGAAACACCACCCGCCGCTGCAGGATTGACGTCGAGTTGTAGAAGTGGACGATGACCCGGGACGCACCCTCGCACGCCTGGAAAGTGCGTTCGATCAGCTCCGGTCGGCACTGGGTCAGCACCTGGATGGTGACGTCGTCGGGAATGGCGCTTTCGGTGATGATCTCCCGGACGAAGTCGAAATCGGTCTGGCTGGCCGACGGGAAGCCGACCTCGATCTCCTTGTAGCCCATGCGGACCAGCAGGTCGAACATGCGGCGCTTGCGCGCCGGGCTCATCGGATCGATCAGTGCCTGGTTGCCGTCGCGCAGGTCCACCGCGCACCACACGGGGGCCCGGTCGACGACACGGTCGGGCCAGGTCCGGTCCGCCAGGCTGACGGGTTCGACTTCCTCGGCGAAGGTTCGGTACCGGCTGACCGGCATCGACGTGCCGCGCTGGGTATTCCATACCGGCTGGCCGCTGGGTGGGGCACCGGACGGGGTGGTGATGGTGCGGGCTGAGACGTAGGCGTCTTTGGAATCAGCGATTGGGGTGTTCATCAGATTGCTCCGGACTGTGAAGGGGGTATCAGACCGGCGCGTCGCGAACACCCGCGACGGGAGGCCAGTCTGGATCAGACCCCGTCGCGGCGTCCGAGGAGGAGCACCCGCTGCACACCGAGTACTGTACCGCGCCTGGCCCCGGTGCCAAAACCCCAGGCTGTGACAGACTGAGCCGGTGAGGCACCCGGCCCGAGCCGTGGCCAGCCTGGTGGCGGTGTTCCTGGTCGTGACCGGTTGTGGCCGCTATGTCGACGGAACGGCGGTGGCGGGATCCCGGGGTTCGGATCCGGGCTTCTTCTTCGCCGATGAGGTGCCGGTCTACGGCCAGACGGTGAGCAACAGCGACACCATCGCGCTGGCGTATCTGCGTGCGATGCGCCGGGTGGACGTCTGCGGTCTGGTCGACCGCCAGGCGCTCGCGAAGATCGGTGAGATCGGTTCGGTCGGAACGCTGTTCGCGCTCGACGAGTGCGATATCGATATCAAGGTGCCCGGCGACATCGACCGCACGTTCGTCAGCATCCAGCTCACGCTGGCCCGCACCGCTCAGCCAGTCGCATTTCGTGCCGGCGGCCTCCCGGTGTACGAGAGCTACCCGGGCTCGTGTGAGTACCTGCTGCCGGTCGACATGTCGGGGTTGCCCGGTGCGCATCGGCTGCGCAAGCCGGACCAGCCGTACCTGCGGATCGGTCTGATCGCCGAGGAGAACTGCGATTTCGCCCAGCGCATGGTCCGGGTGATCGCCGACCGGGTGGGCCCGGACCGCCTGCCGGCCCGCGACGCCGTCGCGGCCTACCCTGTGCCGCTGGCCGAACGTGACCCGTGTGAGGTGCTCTCGGTCATCGCCGGCGACGTCGACCACTGGGATGTCAGCAGGACCCGGCCCTACGAGTGTGAGTTCGGGGTGTGGCGTGACGGCTACCCCGCGGTCGTGTCGATGCGACTGTCCCTCAAGCCGCAGATCGTCGACAACGCAACCGAACGCCGCCAGCGCCGCGACAGCGGCGATGCCGAGATCTACCTCGACACGACGTTCTGCTCGGCGGTGGTGTTCGTCGGCCCGCCGATGCAGCGCAGGATCGTCGGCGGCGACTTCGTCAACCCCGGCGACGTGGTCATCCGGCCCGCAGTCGTCATCGACAGCGGCGGTGACAACTGCGAAGCCGTCGCCGACGTCGCGGCTATCGCGGCCAAGCTCTACAGCTGAAGCGGCCTTCCCGGTCCTGGATGGGGGCCAGCCGTGAACGGCTTTCCCCAGGTACCCGCGAAGGCAATCTGCTCCAACGGCAGCCGGTGCCGCGGCAACCCGTCGCGCTCGGCGATCTCGTCGGACACCTGGGAGTAGTCACCCAGCGAGCCGACCGCGATGACCATCAGCGGGCGCACCCCTTCGGGAATCCCGAACACCTGGCGCGCGCCGTCGGCGTTGAACCCCTCCATCGGGTGCGAATGCAGGTTCTGCGCGATCGCCTCGATGCTGAGATTGGCCATCGCGGCGCCCGCGTCGACACCGGAGTACCGGGCTGTCTTCTCGTCGGGTCCCTCGTCGGCGCACAGCAGAATCAGTGCACCGGCCGCATGCGCATAGCTGTTGCCGGGCTTCAGCAGGCCGGCCAGCCCGGCGAACGTCTGGTCGCCGCGCAACCCGACGATGAAACGCACCGGCTGGCGACGCCCCCAGGTGGCGGCCCAGCGGGCGGCCTCCAGCAGCGCGGTGAGCTGGTCACCGGTGACGACGGCGTCGGGATCGAACGCCCGGGGACTCCACCGTGCGGCAATGCTGGGATGGATCGGCACCCGGGTGTCGGCCAGCCGATCTGCGGGAAGCTCCGGCACGGCACTCACGTTACCGGCGGACGCCGGGTCTGTGTGCAGGAGAAAAACGGATGCGCGCACCCTTATTCTTGGTGGGACTGACTCTTGGGGGATACCCCGCACCTGGAAAGGCGATAGTGGCGCTCGTCGTGCAGAAGTACGGCGGATCTTCGGTGGCCGACGCCGAACGGATCCGCCGCGTCGCCGAGCGCATCGTCGAGACCAAGAACCAGGGCAACGACGTCGTCGTGGTCGTCTCGGCGATGGGCGACACCACCGATGACCTGCTCGACCTGGCCCGCCAGGTCTGCCCGGCGCCGCCGCCGCGGGAAATGGACATGTTGCTGACGGCCGGCGAGCGCATCTCGAACGCACTGGTGGCGATGGCGATCGAATCGCTGGGCGCCCAGGCGCGGTCGTTCACCGGCTCGCAGGCCGGCGTGATCACCACCGGCACCCACGGCAACGCCAAGATCATCGACGTCACCCCGGGCCGGCTGCGCACCGCCCTCGACGAGGGCCAGATCGTGCTGGTCGCCGGGTTCCAGGGGGTCAGCCAGGACAGCAAGGACGTCACCACGCTGGGCCGCGGCGGCTCGGACACCACGGCGGTCGCGCTGGCCGCCGCGCTGCGCGCTGACGTCTGCGAGATCTACACCGACGTCGACGGCATCTTCACCGCCGACCCGCGTATCGTGCCGAATGCCCGGCGGCTGGACACCGTGAGCTTCGAGGAAATGCTCGAGATGGCGGCCTGCGGCGCGAAGGTGCTGATGCTGCGCTGCGTGGAATATGCACGGCGCTATGGCGTTCCGGTGCACGTCCGGTCGTCGTACTCGGACAAGCCCGGCACGCTGGTTATCGGATCGATTGAGGACATACCCATGGAAGACGCCATCCTGACCGGAGTCGCACACGACCGCAGCGAGGCCAAGGTGACCATCGTCGGCGTGCCCGACGTGCCGGGGTATGCGGCCAAAGTGTTTCGCGCGGTCGCCGACGCTGATGTCAACATCGACATGGTGCTGCAGAACATCTCCAAGATCGAGGACGGCAAGACCGACATCACGTTCACCTGCTCGCGGGACAGCGGGCCTGCCGCGGTGGAGAAGCTGACCGCCCAGCAGAACGAGATCGGCTTCACCAAGGTGCTCTACGACGACCACATCGGCAAGGTGTCGCTGATCGGCGCCGGCATGCGCAGCCATCCCGGCGTCACCGCCACATTCTGTGAGGCGCTGGCCGGCGTCGGCGTCAACATCGACCTGATCTCCACCTCCGAGATCCGGATCTCGGTGCTGTGCAAGGACACCGAGCTGGACAAGGCCGTCGTCGCACTGCACGAGGCGTTCGGCCTCGGCGGCGATGAAGAGGCCACCGTGTACGCGGGAACGGGGCGCTGATGGTTGCGAGGAGTCTGTCAATAGGCATAGTCGGGGCGACCGGTCAGGTCGGCGAGGTGATGCGCGCGCTGCTCGACGAGCGCAACTTCCCGGCGTCATCGGTGCGGTTCTTCGCCTCGGCCCGCTCACAGGGCAGCAAGCTGGCATTCCGCGGGCAGGAGATCGAGGTCGAGGACGCGGCGACCGCCGACCCGAGCGGTTTGGACATTGCGCTGTTCTCCGCGGGCGCGACGATGTCGCGGGTGCAGGCGCCGCGGTTCGCCGCGGCCGGGGTGACGGTGATCGACAACTCTTCGGCGTGGCGCAAGGACGCGGAAGTGCCGCTGGTGGTCAGCGAGGTCAACTTCGCCGACGCCCGCAACAGGCCCAAGGGCATCATCGCCAACCCGAACTGCACCACCATGGCCGCGATGCCGGTGCTCAAGGTGCTGCACGACGAGGCGCAGCTGGTCCGGCTGGTGGCATCGACCTATCAGGCGGTCTCCGGTAGCGGCCTGGCCGGGGTCCAGGAGCTCGCCGAGCAGACCCGCGCCGTCGTCGACGGCGTCGAGCAACTCGTGCACGACGGCAGCGCGCTGGACTTCCCGGCGCCGCGCAAGTATGTCGCGCCGATCGCGTTCAATGTGGTGCCGCTGGCGGGGTCGCTGGTCGACGACGGCTCCGGTGAGACGGACGAGGATCAGAAGCTGCGCCACGAGAGCCGCAAGATCCTCGGCATCCCGGACCTGCTGGTCAGCGGCACCTGCGTGCGGGTTCCGGTGTTCACCGGCCACTCACTGTCGCTCAACGCCGAGTTCGCGCGGCCCCTTTCGCCCGAGCGGGCGCGGGAGCTTCTCGCCGGGGCGCCCGGGGTGAAGTTGGTCGACGTGCCCACTCCGCTCGCGGCTGCCGGTATCGACGAATCCCTGGCCGGCCGGATCCGGGCTGACCCGGGTGTGCCGTGCGGGCGCGGGCTGGCGCTGTTCGTCTGCGGGGACAACCTGCGCAAGGGAGCGGCGCTGAACACCATCCAGATCGCCGAGCTGCTGGCCGCCGAATTGTGATCCGCGGGTGACCGCTCGCCGGGCCGCCCTGGGCGCACTCGTCGCCGCGTGGACGCTGGCCACGCCGCCCGCGGATGCCGATCCGGCCGACCCTGCGCCCGAGCCGATCCTGGGACCGCTGGCGCCCGGCCAGGTGGTCCGGATCGGCCCGACGGCCGGCACCGGCACACCGACCAGGGATTACGGCATCGGGGCTACCGACCTGTGCGAGTTCATCGAGTTCCCGAGCGAACTGCTGCAGGTCTGCGGTGACAGCTTCGCCGGGCAGGGGGTGGGATTCGGCGGCTGGTTCTCCCCGATCGCCCTGCACGTCGAGACGGACTCGATCGACGATCCGACCGGTGTGCGGTACACCGGCGTCACCGGCGTCGACAAGCCGCTGCTCGCCGACCGCACCCCACCCGGCTCATCCCAGCTTCCGGCCGGCGTCGTGCAGATCAACCGGCAGAACTATCTGCTCGTGACCACCACCCGCAACCTCGTGCCCACGACCTCACGGCTGGTGAAAGCGGAAGCGGCCCGTGGGAGCTGGCGGACAATCCCGGGCTCGCAGCGCGACGCCGGGTACCAGGGTGGTCGGCAGTCGCAGATCAGCGGCTACTACGACCCCATCCCGACGGCGGATTCGCCGAGTGGGTGGGTGTACATCGTCGCCAACAACTTCGACCGGTCCGCACCTGTGGTGCTGTACCGAGCCACTCCGGAGACGTTCACTGACCGCTCGAAGTGGCAGGGCTGGGCGGCCGGCGAGGGGGGTGGCTGGCATCGCCCCGCGACGCCGCTGTGGCCCGACCGGATC
>CAZDYH010000164.1:0-6905 GCA_964509355.1 uncultured Mycobacterium sp. | reverse complement strand
GACAAGAGCAACTGGTGGGCGGCCTACGCGCTGTGGGTGTTCACCCTGTTCGGCCATCCGGACGTCCGGCTGCTCAACGGCGGACGAGATCTGTGGCTCTCGGAGGGCCGCGACACCACCCTGGACGTCCCCACCAGGACCAGCACCGGCTACCCGGTCGTCACCCGCGACGACAAGCCCATCCGGGCATTCAAGGACGACGTCCTACATGGCCTCGGACACCAGACGCTGATCGATGTCCGCTCCCCGCAGGAGTACACCGGCGAGCGCACCCACATGCCGGACTACCCCGAGGAAGGTGCGCTGCGCGGCGGCCACATCCCCACCGCCGTGTCGGTGCCGTGGGCCAAGGCGGCCGACGAGAGCGGCCGGTTCCGCAGCCGCGCCGAGCTGGACACCATCTACGACTTCGTCCGGGCCGGCGATGCCGCCGAAAAAAAGGTGGTCGCCTACTGCCGTATCGGGGAGCGCTCCAGCCACACCTGGTTCGTGCTCACGCACCTGCTGGGCATCCCGGGTGTGCGCAACTATGACGGCTCGTGGACCGAATGGGGCAACACGGTGCGGGTGCCCATCGTCACCGGCCCCGAACCGGGTGCGCTGCCGGCCTGATGAGCATGCCCGCGCCGCTGGCCGAGGTGGTGTCCGACTTCGCCGAAGTCCAGGGCCAGGACAAGCTGAAGCTGCTGCTGGAATTCGCCGACGAGCTGCCCGCACTGCCCGCCGACCTCGAAGAAGCGGCCATGGAACCGGTCCCCGAATGCCAGTCCCCGGTGTTCCTGCATGTCGACGCCACCGACCGCGACCGGGTCCGGCTGCATTTCAGCGCGCCCGCGGAGGCGCCCACCACCCGCGGGTTCGCGTCGATCCTGGCTGCCGGCCTCGACGGGCAACCCGCCGCCGACATCCTGGCAGTACCCGACGACTTCTACGCCGACCTCGGGCTGGCAGCGCTGATCAGCCCGTTGCGGCTGCGCGGCATGGCGGCGATGCTGGCCCGGATCAAGCGACGGCTGCGCAAGTCCGGCTGAATTAGGGCACCGGCTCGACCGGCCCCCAGCGGCGCCGCTTAAACTGCCCCCGATGTAGTTGTAAGGAACTCTCTTAGAGAGCCTTACCCGCAGACATGCCACCCAGGAGGCGCAGTGCCCAGTCACGCCAGCTCGAGCATCTCCAAGGTTCTGGTGGCCAATCGCGGCGAGATCGCGGTTCGGGTGATCCGCGCGGCCAGGGATGCCGGCCTGCCCAGCGTCGCGGTGTACGCCGAACCCGACGCCGACGCGCTGCACGTGCAACTGGCCGACGAGGCGTTCGCGCTGGGCGGCCAGACCTCGGCCGAGTCCTACCTGGTCTTCGAGAAGATCCTGGACGCCGCGCGTAAGTCCGGCGCCAACGCCATCCATCCCGGCTACGGCTTCCTGAGCGAGAACGCCGATTTCGCACAGGCCGTCATCGACGCCGGCCTGATCTGGATCGGCCCGAGCCCGCAGTCGATCCGCGACCTCGGCGACAAGGTCACCGCACGCCACATCGCGGCCCGCGCGAAGGCGCCACTGGTCCCGGGCACCCCCGACCCGGTGAAGAACGCCGACGAGGTGGTGGCCTTCGCCCGGGAGTACGGCGTGCCGGTCGCGATCAAGGCGGCATTCGGCGGTGGCGGCCGCGGCATGAAGGTGGCCCACACCATCGAGGAGATCCCCGAGCTGTTCGAGTCCGCGACCCGCGAGGCCGTCGCTGCGTTCGGGCGCGGTGAGTGCTTCGTCGAGCGCTACCTGGACAGGCCCCGCCACGTCGAGGCCCAGGTGATCGCCGACCAGCACGGCAACGTCGTCGTCGCCGGCACCCGCGACTGCTCGCTGCAGCGCCGCTTCCAGAAGCTGGTCGAGGAGGCCCCGGCACCTTTTCTCACCGACAAGCAGCGCAAGGAGATCCACGAGTCGGCCAAGCGCATCTGCAAGGAGGCCGGCTACCACGGAGCGGGGACGGTCGAGTATCTGGTCGGCCACGACGGCATGATCTCCTTCCTCGAGGTCAACACCCGGCTGCAGGTCGAGCACCCGGTCACCGAGGAGACCGCCGGTATCGACCTGGTGCGCGAGCAGTTCCGCATCGCCAACGGCGAGAAGCTCGATCTCACCGAGGACCCGACGCCGCGCGGCCACGCCATCGAGTTCCGGATCAACGGCGAGGACGCCGGCCGCGGCTTCCTGCCCGCGCCCGGACCGGTGACCAAGTTCCACCCGCCCAGCGGCCCCGGTGTGCGGATGGATTCCGGCGTCGAAACCGGTTCGGTGATCGGCGGACAGTTCGACTCGATGCTGGCCAAGTTGATCGTGCACGGCGCCACCCGCCAGGAGGCGTTGGAGCGCTCCCGTCGCGCGCTCGACGAGTTCGAGGTCGAGGGCCTGGCCACCGTCATCCCGTTCCACCGCGCAGTGGTGTCCGACCCGGCGTTCATCGGCGACGACAACGGCTTCTCGGTGCACACCCGCTGGATCGAGACCGAGTGGGACAACACCATCGAGCCCTTCACCGGCGGCGAACCCGTCGACGAGGAGGACAGCCTGCCGCGCCAGAAGGTCGTCGTCGAGGTCGGCGGCCGTCGGCTCGAGGTGTCGCTGCCCGGCGACCTCGCGCTGGGCAACGGTGCGGCCGCCGGCGCCGCGGGCGTCATTCGAAAGAAGCCCAAGCCGCGCAAACGGGCCGCCCACACCGGCTCCGCGGCCTCCGGTGACGCGGTGACCGCGCCGATGCAGGGCACCGTGGTCAAGGTGGCCGTCGAAGAGGGCCAGCAGGTGGTCGTCGGCGAACTCGTCGTGGTGCTCGAGGCGATGAAGATGGAGAACCCGGTCACCGCGCACAAGGAGGGCACCATCACCGGGCTGGCCGTGATAGCGGGCGCCGCCATCACCCAGGGCACCGTGCTGGCCGAGATCAAGGACGTGACGTCGGCTTAGGCTGAGCCACCCAGCACCGGCCCGGCCAGTGTCGGCAGGGCCATCGTGAGGACGACCAGCATCAGCGTGAACAAGAACCAGCCGGCGCCCTGCCATGCCCACCAGATGCCGTGGTCGCGCCACACCCGGTAGGTGCGCAAGAATGCCCACAACCCGCCGATCAGCAGGATCACCGGCGACCCCAATGCCAGCAGGGTCCGCTCTACGGTGCCGCAGGCGACGGTGTCGATGACGGTCGGGCCGTCGCAGGTGCTGACCCAGAGCGCCGCGACGACCAGGAAGGCGATCGCCGCGACCGCAGTCAGCAGGGCGAACCGGATGGCGGCCCGGACGTTGTCGTCCTCCCGCCCCAATTCGTCTCCCCGCGAGCGCTGCTCTGGGCGTTGCATAACCCTCACCTGATTAGGTCGTTATCCCAGGATATTCCTTCGTGGCGGGAATTCCCCGTGGCGAGGGCAGAGACCTCGGAACGACTATTCGGCGGCGGTCAGCACGCCACGGACCGCGGCGACCGCGGTATCGATCTCGGCGCGCGACACCGTGAGCGCGGGCCGGAAGCGCACGCTGTCGGGTCCGCTGGCCAGCATGATCACCCCGCGTCGCCACAGCCGGCTGATCAGCTCGTCGCGCTGCGCCGCCGTCGGCATGCTGAACGCGCACATCAGGCCCCGGCCGCGGACGTCAAGCACCTGGCCGGGCAGGTCACGGGCCAGTTCGTCGAGCCGGTCGCGCAGGTAGCCGCCCAGCTCCGCGGCCCGGTCGAACAGCCGGTCGGCTTCGACGACTTCCAGCATGCGCCGCGAGCGCACCATGTCGGCCAGGTTGCCGCCCCAGGTGGAGTTGATCCGCGAGCTCACGGTGAAGACGTTGTCGGCGACCTCGTCGACCCGGCGTCCGGCCATCACGCCGCACACCTGCGTCTTCTTGCCGAACGCGACCACATCGGGTGTGACGCCCAGCTGCTGGTATGCCCAGGCGGTCCCGGTCAGCCCGCAGCCGGTCTGCACCTCGTCGAAGATCAGCAGCGCGTCGAACTCGTCGCACAGCTCACGCATCGCGGCGAAGAACTGCGGGCGGAAGTGCCGGTCGCCGCCCTCGCCCTGGATGGGCTCTGCGATGAAGCAGGCGATGTCGTGCGGATACGCCTCGAACGCCGCCCGGGCCTGCCGCAGCGATTCGGCTTCCAGCTCATCGATATTCGCGCCGGGGCGCAGATACGGCGCGTCGATGCGGGGCCAGTCGAACTTCGGGAACCGGGCCACCTTGTTCGGGTCGGTGTTGGTCAGCGACAGCGTGTAGCCGCTGCGGCCGTGGAACGCCCCGCGCAAATGCAGCACCCGGGTACCCAGCTCCGGGTCGATGCCGTGCGCCTCGTTGTAGCGGGTCTTCCAGTCGAAGGCCACCTTCAGTGCGTTCTCGACCGCCAGCGCGCCGCCGTCGACGAAGAACAGGTGCGGCAGCGCCGGGTCGCCGAGCACCCGGGCGAAGGCCTCGACGAAGCGCGCCATCGGCACGGTGTAGACGTCGGAGTTGCTCGGCTTGTTGACCGCGGCCGCGGCCAGCTCGGCGCGAAACGCCGAGTCGGTGAGCGCCGGGTGGTTCATGCCCAGGGCCGATGAGGCGAAGAAGGTGAACATGTCGAGGTAGCGGCGGCCGTCACGAGCGTCCACGAGATAGGAGCCGGCCGAGCGGTCGATGTCGAGCACCAGGTCCATTCCGTCGGCCAGGATGCTGCGGGCCAGCACCTCGTGGACGTGGTTCGGCGCGAGCACCCCGCCGGGGGCCGGCGCGTCGTAGTCAGCAGACGTCCAGACAGCGGTCATAGCCCAATCCTAACGCATATTTTACTGTTTTCGTGCATCAAAACAGGAACTATTCCGGTATAAACTCGCGTCCGCTGTAGAAGGTCTGTAAGATGATCGTGCTTCGGGTACGGACGTTCGCCGCTGTGCGGATCTGCTGCAAGAGGTCTTCCAGCGCCCGCGCCGACCCGACACGCACCAGCAGGACGTAGCTCTCCTCGCCGGCCACCGAGTGACACGACTCGATGGCCTCGATGTGTTCCAGCCGCGCGGGCGCATCATCGGGTTGAGAGGGATCGAGAGGGGTGATGGCCACGAACGCCGACAACATGTGCCCGACCGCCTCGGGGTCGACGCGCGCCGTGTACCCCGTCACGACACCGCGCGACTCAAGCCGGCGCACCCTGGACTGCACCGCCGATACCGACATGCCCGCCGCCGCGGCAAGATGCGAGAGCGTCGCGCGCCCGTCGGCGACAAGCTCGCGCACCAGGGTCCGGTCGATCTCGTCGAGATTCAACGGTCCGTCCGAGTCACCGGCATCCGCCATGGCCGGAGACTATCCCACCGCACCCGCACAGGAGGCCCACCCATGAGCACCACGACAGCGACCGTCACCACCCTGCCCGGTGCCGACGAGTTGCGCGCCCGGGCCCGCGCGGCGCTGGACGCGATCGGCGCGCAGACCCAGCAGCTGGGCGCACCCGGCGGTCACGGTATGCCCGCAAGCACACCGCTCACCGGCGAGGTGTTGTGCACCGTTGCGGTGACGACACCGGAGCAGGCGGATCGCGCGATCGCCGATGCCGCGCAGGCGTTCCAGACCTGGCGCACCACCCCGGCCCCGGTGCGCGGCGCGCTGGTGGCCCGGCTCGGCGAGCTGCTCACCGCGCACAAGGACGACGTGGCCCAGCTGGTGACGGTGGAGGCCGGCAAGATCACCTCCGAGGCGCTCGGCGAGGTGCAGGAGATGATCGACATCTGCCAGTTCGCCGTGGGGCTGTCGCGTCAGCTGTACGGCCGCACGATCGCCTCCGAACGGCCCGGGCACCGGCTGATGGAAACCTGGCACCCGCTCGGTGTGGTGGGTGTCATCACCGCATTCAACTTCCCCGTCGCGGTGTGGGCGTGGAACGCCGCGGTGGCGCTGGTGTGTGGCGACACGGTGGTGTGGAAACCGTCGGAGCTCACCCCGCTGACCGCATTGGCGTGCCAGGCCCTGATCGAGCGGGCCGCCGACGATGTCGGTGCGCCGCGGGAGGTCAGCCGGCTGATCCAGGGCGGCCGTGACATCGGCGAGCGGCTGGTCGACAATCCCCGGGTGGCCCTGCTGTCGGCGACCGGTTCGGTGCGGATGGGCCAACAGGTCGGCCCGCGGGTAGCGCAGCGGTTCGGTCGGGTGCTGCTCGAACTGGGCGGGAACAACGCGGCGATCGTCACCCCGTCCGCCGACCTGGACCTGGCGGTGCGCGGCATCGTGTTCGCCGCGGCCGGCACCGCCGGGCAGCGCTGCACCACGCTGCGCCGGGTGATCGCGCATCGCTCGGTGGCCGACAACCTCGTCGAGCGCATCGTCGCCGCCTACCGGCAGCTGCCCATCGGCAACCCGTCGGCCGACGGCGTCCTCGTCGGCCCACTCATTCACGAAACGGCCTACCGCGACATGGTGGGAGCGCTGGAGCAGGCTCGCGCCGACGGCGGCGAGGTGATCGGCGGCCAGCGCCACGACGTCGGTGACGAGAATGCGTACTACGTCGCGCCCGCGGTGGTGCGGATGCCGGCGCAGACGGACATCGTGCACACCGAGACGTTCGCACCCATTCTCTACGTGCTGACCTATGACGATCTCGACGAGGCCATAGCGCTCAACAATGCTGTCCCCCAGGGACTTTCGTCGGCTATCTTCACCACCGACGTCCGGGAGGCGGAGCGTTTCATGGCGGCCGACGGATCGGACTGCGGTATCGCCAACGTCAACATCGGCACCTCCGGCGCCGAGATCGGCGGCGCGTTCGGCGGCGAGAAGCAGACCGGCGGCGGCCGCGAGTCGGGGTCGGACTCGTGGAAGGCCTATATGCGCCGAGCCACCAACACCGTCAACTACTCCTCCGAGCTGCCGCTGGCCCAGGGCGTGCACTTCGGCTGA
>CAZDYH010000163.1:0-6914 GCA_964509355.1 uncultured Mycobacterium sp. | reverse complement strand
TCAGGGTGCGCACCCGATTGCTGTCATCGATGCGGAGCGTCACGGCTGCAGCCTATGGCCCGATCAGCCGTTGCTGTACACGCGGGTGGGTTCGACCAGCACGACGGTGCGACCTTGTTCGGCCATCACCCGGTCGTATTCGTCCCAGTTGTCATGCGTCCCGCCGGCGGCGGTGAAGACGTCGCGCAACAGCAACCGTAACTGGTCCGCATTCCCGAGCCAGGGCTGCGGATCGTCCGGGCCGGCCAGCTCCGCGCGGCCTTCCACGGTGGCCCACTGCCAGCCGTCCCGGAAGGTGACGGCGAGCTGTGGGCGGGCGCGCAGGTTGGCCAGTTTCACCCTGCCGTAGGTGACGAACGCCAGCGTGGGCTCACCGGTGGACGGGTGCGGCAGCACGCCGGCGTTGACCAGCGACGCCTGGATGGTGGCGTCGGCCCGCAGCGTGGACACCACCGCCAGGCCCTGGTCGGCCCCTGCGAGTGCCACGGCCTCGGCAAGTGTGGTCATCGGGTTCCTTCTGCTGTCGGGTCAGTTGCCAAAGGGTGTGCGGAAGACGTACCGGCTGGTCGGCACGGTGTCGATGTTCTCGTTTGCGCCGAACGCCGACGTGCTGGCGATCATGCGTTGCAACCGCGCTTGGAGGTCGGCGTCATCGGCCGCGCCGAAGAAGGCGCGCAGATCGCTGACGGCTTCGGCCGGGAACAACTCCTCGACGATCGCGGAGATGGTCGGCGCCTCCGCCGTCAGCGCCCGGACCACCCAATTCTGGGTATAGCCGAACGTCGCCTGCGTCTCTATCGCCACGGGTGTGTGGTCGCGCTGCCATCGGGTCAGCCAGGTGGCCTCGTCCAGGTGACCGGGTCTGCGCAACAACGCAATGTTCGCCAAACCCGGTGTCCGCTGGCCGGATTCAACGCCCGGCGGCGACAGTGGCACCGACTCGGTGACCAGATACGCCGCGACCTGCTCGGCCTCCTTGTCGAGGAGCGCAACTGCGGCCGCGACCTGATCGCCGTAACACTGTTGAACCCACAGGCTGACGAACGCGATCACCGGTGGGTCCAGCGTCGTCAACGTCATCAGCGAATGCCGGACCGCGTCATCGCGAACATTGACCGCAAGTCCGGGCATCCCGAGTCCACCGAGCCGGTCGGCGATCGGCCCGCGCAGTCGGGCGCACCAGTCGTCGTCCCCTTCGGTGCCCCGCAGCATCACGATCACCTTCTCCACAGCCCGAACTTACAGTCGGCACCGCCGCGACCGAAACGGGTGGAGACGATGCAATCGGGCTTTGACCTGATTGCGTTGACTGCATTCGCATTTGAACCCTGGCAAATCGGAGCGCACACGCACATCCGCAGCTAGGCTTTCACCGTTTTGGATCCCCGGCCGCCCACGGAGCTGTATCCGAGGCCGTGACAGAGGAGGCGCGTGTGAGTCTGACCGAGTACAAACCCGGGACGACGTTTCCGGGCCGCATGGGCCGTACCGTCGGCGAGTCCGAGCCTGCATGGCCGGCGCCGATGCGCCCGAAGCAGGACGCGCCCAATGTGCTGTTCATCGTTCTCGACGACACCGGGTACGGGCAGTTCGGCTGCTACGGCTCGCCGATCAACACCCCCAACCTCGACCGGTTGGCGCAGAACGGGCTGCTCTACACGAACATGCACACCACGGCGCTGTGCTCGCCGTCGCGTTCCTGCATGCTGAACGGGCGTAATCACCACTCCAACGCCATGTCGTGCATCACCGAGGGATCCGAGGGATTCCCGGGCGCCAACGGCGCGATTCCCTTCGAGAACGGCTTTCTGTCGGAGATGCTGCTGCAGCACGGCTACGGGACCTATTGCGTCGGCAAGTGGCATCTGACGCCGGCCGAGCAGATCAGCGCCGCCGGTCCTTACGACCGCTGGCCGCTGGGACGGGGATTTGAGCGCTACTACGGCTTCCTCGGGGGCGACACCCACCAGTACTACCCGGACCTGGTCCACGACAACCATCAGGTCGAGCCACCAAAGACGCCCGAAGAGGGCTACCACCTGACCGTGGACCTGACCAATAGGGCGATCGAGTTCATCGCCGACCTCAAGCAGGTGGCGCCGGCCAAACCCTTCTTCCTGTACTACGCGACCGGGGCCAACCACGCCCCGCACCAGGCACCCAAAGAGTGGGCGGACAAGTACAAGGGCCGGTTCGACGACGGCTGGGACGCCTACCGGGAAAAGGTGTTCGCGCGACAGAAAGAGCTGGGCATCGTGGCCAAGGACGCGGTGCTGTCGCGGCACGACCCGGACGTGCAGCAGTGGGCCGAGCTACCTGACGATGAGCGCAGGCTCTACGCGCGCATGATGGAAGTATTCGCCGGCTTTTTCGAGCACACCGATCATCAGATCGGCCGGCTGCTGGACTTCCTGGAGAGCATCGGCCAGCTCGACAACACACTCATCATGGTCATCTCGGACAACGGGGCCAGCGCGGAAGGCGGCCCACACGGCTCGGTGAATGAGAACAAGTTCTTCAACAATGTGCCCGACGACCTCGCCCAGAACCTGGCGGCGCTCGACGAGTTGGGTGGTCCGAAGTACTTCAACCACTACCCGTGGGGCTGGACCTTCGCGGGCAACACCCCGTTCCGGCGCTGGAAACGCGAAACATACCGCGGCGGGGTCTCCGACGGCTTTCTGGTGCATTGGCCCAAGGGCATCAAGGCCAAGGGCGAGATCCGGCACCAGTACACCCATGCGGTCGACATGGTGCCTACGGTGCTGGAGTCGCTGGGTATCGAAGCGCCGACCGAGCTGCGCGGCGTGGCGCAGTCGGAACTCGAGGGAGTGAGCATGGCGCACACCTTCGACGCCGCCGACGCTCCGAGCAAGCACCACACCCAGTATTTCGAGATGTTTGCGCACCGCTCGCTCTATCACGACGGCTGGCGCGCGGTGTGTCCGTTCCCGGGGACATCCTTTGCCGAGGCCGGTGTTGGATTCGGACAGCTCGAGCTCACCGAGGACAAGTTGCGCGAACTGGATGCGACAGGCTGGGAGCTGTACCACGTCGACGTCGATCCGGCCGAGACCGTCGATCTCGCGGACCAGGAACGGGCAAAGCTCATCGAGATGATCGCTTTGTGGTACACCGAGGCCGGCAAGTACAAGGTATTTCCACTGGACAGCCGCGGAACGATGCGCTTAGCCGATCCGCGCCCGCAGATCGCTGCGGAACGCGACACCTACATCTACTACCCCGGCACCCAGTGTGTACCGGAAAACGTTGCCGCCAAGGTGCTCAACCGGGCACACAGCATCACCGCCGATGTTGAGTTGGCCGGTGGCGACGAGGGCGTGTTGGTGTGCCACGGCAGCAACATCGGCGGCTATACGCTCTTCATGCAGGACGGCAGGCTGCACTACGTGCACAACTATGTCGGTGCCCAGGAGCTGCCGGTGTCGTCCGACCGACAGGTACCCGCAGGGAAGCACTCGCTGCGCTACGAGTTCGAACCCACCGGCCCCCCGGACCTGAGGGCGGGTAAGGGTGCCCCAGGAATCGGCAAGCTGTTCGTCGACGGCGAACAGGTCGGCCAGGCCGAATTGGCGGTCACCGTCCCGCTGGTATTCGGCATCGGTGGCGGTCTCACGGTCGGGCGCAACCCCGGCTCCGCCGTTTCGCAGATGTACACCACGCCGTTCGCATTCACGGGAACGATCTTCACGGTGACGGTAGATGTTTCCGGCACCCCCGACCACGACGAGGACGAAGTGAAGAAGGGCCAGGCACGGGTCGCCATGGCACGGCAGTGAGTCCGCACAATAGACCTACCCATCTACAGAGAGGTTGACCATGGCAGCCAAGTCGAGCAAGTCGTCAGCACACCGAACCGGCAAGGCCCGCACGACAACCAAGAAGGCCAGCGCGCCGAGGAAGGCCACCAAGGCCGTGAAGACGACGAAGGCCGAAGCGCCACCACCCGCGCCGTCTCAGCCGCACCTGGCGCGGGAGCACCTGCCCATTCCGGACGCCAAGCATGTGGGTCTGACCACCTACGACGCCAAGGACCCGAACACAAAGTATCCGCCGATCAAGATGCTCCGGCCGCCCACCGGTGCACCCAATGTGCTCATCGTGCTGATCGACGACGTGGGTTTCGGCGCCTCGTCAGCATTCGGCGGCCCATGCAACACGCCGGTGGCCGAACGGCTGGCCGGCAATGGCTTGAAGCTCAACCGGTTTCACACCACTGCGTTGTGCTCGCCTACCCGGCAGGCCCTGCTGACGGGCCGCAACCACCACTCGGTCGGCATGGGTGCCATCACCGAGATGGCCACCTCGGCGCCCGGGAACTGCAGCATCAGGCCCAAGGAGAAGGCGCCCGTCGCCGAGACCCTGATGCTCAACGGCTATTCGACGGCTCAGTTCGGCAAGTGCCACGAGGTGCCGGTGTGGGAGGTTTCGCCGGTGGGACCGTTCAACCAGTGGCCCACCGGGTCGGGGTTCGAGTACTTCTACGGCTTCATCGGCGGCGAAGCCAACCAGTACTACCCCGGACTATACGAGGGCACTTCACCGGTGGAGCCGCCCAAGTCTCCGGAGGAGGGCTACACCCTCACCGAGGACCTCGCCAACCATGCCATCACCTGGGTGCGCCAGCAGAAGGCGCTCACCCCCGACAAGCCGTTCTTCATGTACTTCGCTCCCGGGGCCACCCACGCACCACACCACGTACCCAAGGAATGGTCGGACAAGTACCAGGGCAAGTTCGACGATGGCTGGGATGTGCTGCGGGAGAAGATAATCGCACGGCAAAAGAAGCTGGGCGTGGTGCCCAAGGACGCCGAACTGACGGCGCGGCACGACGAGATCCCGGCCTGGGACGATATGCCCGCCGAGCTCAAACCGGTCCTTGCCCGCCAGATGGAGCTCTACGCCGGCTTCCTCGAGCAGACTGACCACGAAGTGGGACGGCTCGTCGATGCGATCGACGACCTGGGGGTGCTCGGCGACACCCTGGTCTACTACATCCTCGGTGACAACGGTGCGTCGGCCGAAGGCACCCTGAACGGCTGCTTCAACGAGATGACCACCCTCAACGGCATGCCGGGCATCGAAACGACAGAGTTTCTGCTTTCCAAGATCGACGATTTCGGCACGCCGAAGGCCTACAACCACTACGCGGTCGGCTGGGCGCACGGGCTGTGCGCGCCGTACCAGTGGACCAAGCAGGTGGCCTCGCACTGGGGTGGCACCCGCAACGGCACGATCGTGCACTGGCCGAACGGCCTGGCGGATAAGGGCAAGGCCCGCAACCAGTTCCACCACGTGATCGACGTCGCCCCGACAATTCTGGAGGCGGCCGGCCTGCCGGCGCCGGCGTCGGTGAACGGTATCGCGCAGGCGCCGCTGGAAGGCGTCAGCATGCTGCCCACGTTGCGGAATGGCGGGGCCCCCGAGACCCACATCGTCCAGTACTTCGAGATGTTCGGCAACCGCGGAATCTACCACCAGGGCTGGACGGCGGTGACCAAGCACCGCACACCGTGGAAGGCCGACACGCCGCCGCCCTTCGACACTGACACCTGGGAGTTGTACGGACCGGACGACTGGACTCAGGCGCACGACCTGGCCGCGCAGAACCCGGAGAAGCTGGCCGAACTGCAGCGGCTCTGGCTCATCGAGGCGGTCAAGTACAACGTGGTACCCCTCGACGACCGTGGCTTCGAGCGAATCAATGCCGACATCGCGGGACGGCCGCAGTTGATCCGCGGCAACACCCAGTTGCTCTTCG
Source organism: uncultured Mycobacterium sp. (assembly GCA_964509355.1). GTDB lineage: Bacteria > Actinomycetota > Actinomycetes > Mycobacteriales > Mycobacteriaceae > Mycobacterium. The sequence goes on along the minus strand of CAZDYH010000163.1, from coordinate 1,132 downwards.
ATCACATGCGCGTCAGCGAGAACTGTGTGCTCATCCTGAAGAACAAGTCCTACTCGGTGACCGCGAACATCACAGTGCCGCAATCCGGTGCCGATGGCGTGATCATCACCCAGGGCGGCAGCGTGGGCGGCTGGTCGTTGTACGCCCACGAGGGCAGGCTCAAGTACTGCTCCAACTTCTTCGGGATCGAGCACTACATCACCAGCGCCGACAAGCCGATTCCGGCGGGCAAGCACCAGGTGCGGATGGAGTTCAAGTACGACGGCGGTGGGCTGGCCAAGGGCGGTGACGTCACGCTGTACTACGACGGCAAGGCTGTCGGCAAGGGCCGGGTCGAACAGACCCAGCCGATGGGCTACTCCGCCGACGAAGCCTGTGACGTGGGTTCCGACACCGGCTCACCGGCTTCACCCGACTACGGCCCGACCGGTAACCGCTTCACCGGTGAGATCGAGTGGGTGCAACTCGATATCGGCGAGGACAGCCACGATCATCTGATTACGCCCGAAGATCGGTTCAACCTGGCGATGGCACGCCAGTAGCTGACCGGGTGCCGCGAATGTAACGCCACGGCGGGATCTTCGGGCGAACTCTCGCCACGGCGTTACGCTCGCGGCGCCTGTTCGACCTCGGAGCCACGGGCCCAGCGCGGCAGGATGAACACCCCTTCGGCTTCGACGGTGACACCCTCATCGTCGGCGAGATGGCCGACGGCAAAGGTCTTCACGCCCTCGGTGCGCGTGATCGTGGCTTCGGCGTGCAGTGGTCCCAGCCGGGTGGCGCGCAGATACCGGAGGGTGATGGTCCCGGTCAGCCGTGGGTTCTCGAAGTCGCTGGCTGCTTCGCCCAGCAGGTGATCCAGAACCAGCGCCGCGACACCCCCGTGCACATGACCGGGTGGGCCCTCGTAGGCGGCGCCGAGGTGGAAATCGGCCCATACCTTCCCCGACGGCTCATGGTTGACCAGCAGGGGCGGCGCGGTGGGATTGCGCACCCCGATGACGGCGTTCCCCCACGGCATCCGCTTGCCGTCGGCGATGTACCGGACGCCGAAGGCGCCTTCGAGTTGCTTGCTGCGCAATCGTGCTGTGGCCGACTCGATTTCGGCCTTGGCGGCCGCGACTGTGTCGGC
>CAZDYH010000162.1:0-6946 GCA_964509355.1 uncultured Mycobacterium sp. | reverse complement strand
CCGCTGGACGCGCCGAACAACGCCAGCGTGCCGCGGACGGCGAGACTGGCCAGGCTGGCATCGAAGGTGGTTGCGCCGACCCCGTCGTAGGCCGCCGCGACACCCCTGCCGTCGGTGAGGTTCCGGATTGTCGCGGCGAAGTTGTCGGGATCATCGGGGTAGTCCAGCACCTCGATCGCACCTGCCTGCCGGGAGAGCTCCGCCTTCGCCGGTGTCGACACCGTCGTGATCACCCGGACACCCAGGCTGGTGGCCCACTGCGTCAGAAGCAGTCCCACCCCGCCCGCGCCGGCGTGCAGCAGGATGGTGTCCCGGGGCTGTACCGGGTACACCGACTTGAGCAGGTAATGCGCGGTCATCCCCTTCAGCAGCGCCGCGGCGGCCAGATCGGAGGCCACACCGTCGGGTACGTAAGCAACCAGATCTGCTGGTGCGGTGCAGAATTCGGCGTAGGCACCGTCCGCGTTGGCGGTCACCACCCGGTCCCCGACGCCGATGGCCGCCACGTCCTCGCCGACGTCTGCCACGATGCCGCACACCTCGGCGCCGACGACGAAAGGCAGCTCTCGCGGGTACTGCCCGGACCGGAAATAGGTGTCGATGAAATTGATGCCGATGGCCTCGGCCTTGATCACGACCTCGCCGGCGGCGGGGGACGGCCGCGGCTTGTCGACGTACTCCAGGACTTCAGGTCCTCCGGTTTTGGCGACTTCGATTGCGTGCATGCTGACTATCATCCTCATTTGTGAGGTCCGCATGAAGCTCGCACGGCCAGATGTCCGGCATCCCCGCATTGTGCTGGCCGGCTGTCCGCAGTTGGTGGAGGGCGACGGCGACGACGCGGGCCTGGTCGCCGCGCTGCGCAAGCGCGGCCAGCACGCGCGCTGGTTGTCCTGGGACGACCCGGAGACGCGGCGCGCCGACCTGGTGATCCTGCGGGCGACCTGGGACTACGCCGAGCGGCTGGCGGAGTTCCTGGCCTGGACCACCAGCGTTCCCAATGTCCTCAATGCGCCCGCCGTGGTGGCCTGGAACATCGACAAGCGTTACCTGGACGACCTCGCCCGTGCCGGTGTGCCGACGCTGCCGAGCCGGTTCTTCGCTCCCGCAGAGGAGATCCGGCTGCCCGCAGGCGAGCTGGTAATCAAACCCGCCATCGGCGCCGGTTCGGTGGGTGCGCAGCGGTTCACCGATACCGCGGCGGCGGGTGCGCATGCGGCGGTCCTGCAGGCGCAAGGCCGTGTCGTCCTGGTCCAGCCCTACGACTCGCGGGTGGAGAACGGTGAGACCGCGCTGGTCTTCCTGGGTGGTCAACAGTCGCACGCGTTCACGAAGGGCCCCATCCTGCCGCCCCCGGGCGGACTGCCCGAGCTGGACAGCTCCGGCAGTTATGCCGAGGAATCGCTGACACCGGCCGAGCCCGACTTCGAGCTCTGGGATCTCGGCAACGCGGCCCTGGACGCCGCGGCCCGCCACCTCGGGATCGACACGTCGGAGTTTCTCTATGCCCGCGTCGACCTGATCGGCGGACCGGGCGATGCGCTGCTGCTGGAACTCGAGCTGGTCGAACCGTCGCTGGGTTGGCGGCAGCTGGACGATGCCACCCGTACCCGCCAGCAGCGCGAGTTCGCGTTGTGCGTGGAGTCAGCCCTGGATCGGCTCGGGCTCGGCCCGTTCTCGCATCGACGCCCATAGCGCGGCGGTGGCGGCCGTGCATGCGGCCGCGCCGGCGACGTGCAGGGCGACCAACGCCGGGGGCACCCCGGTGAAGAACTGCACCGTGCCGACCAAGCCCTGCCCACACACCAGGGCAACCAGCACGCCGAGCCGCACCAGCACCGGCCTCACCACATGCACGGCGACCAACCCGAACCCCAGGCCGATGAGCAACGCCAGGTAGGCGACCAGCAACGACGAATGCAGATGCACCAGCTTGGTGATCTCCACCTCCAGCCGTGGCACCGTGCGGTCGGCGCTCCTGTCGCCGGCGTGCGGTCCGGCCGCCGTCACCAGCGTGCCGGTCACCAGCACCGTGGCCAGGGTCAGCGCGCTCAGTAAGGTCAACCCGCGCAACGGCTTCGGGACTCGGTGAACAGGAACTCCGTCATCGGGCTCGCCGATCTTGGCGTAGAGCAGCACCGCCAGCCACACCATCGTCATCGACGCCAGCAGGTGGATGGCCACGGTCCACCACAACAGGCCGGTGAGCACGGTGATGCCACCCAGTACGGCCTGCACGATCGTCGACGCCGGCATCAGCCAGGCGTAGACCAGGACCTCGCGCCGTCGGCGCGCCCGCGTGACGACCAGCACCGCCAGCGCCGCGGTGAGCACGACGGCGAAGGTGATCATCCGGTTGCCGAACTCGACGGCCTGATGGATCCGCGCGACCTCGGCGACCGCTACCGGGGTGAAACTGCCCGGAAAGCACTGCGGCCAGGTCGGACAGCCCAGTCCCGATGCGGTGACGCGGACGATGGCGCCCGTGACGGCGATCCCGCCCTGGGTGAGGATGACGGCCGCGGCGATGATGCGCTGGGCGCGCAAGCTGGGCAGCGGTAGCAGGTCCACCAGCCGCAGGAAGATCCGTCCGACGGACATCGCCCGATCGTAGAGGAAACAGAACTACAGACCGTAGTAGGGAGGCCGGCGGCCACTGCCGCGCCGAGATCGAAGCTGTTGCGGCCGCTCGCGGCGTGTCGTCGCAACAGCTTCAGTGTCGCGGCGGTGCTCAGGTGGACGGCGGTGCTCAGGTGAACGGCGTCGCTCAGGTGAACCGGAACCAGCGCAGCGCGCACAGTGCCGCGAGCACACCCCACACCGCCAGGACGGCCAGCCCGAACCAGTCGACCGAGAGCATCAACGCCCGCGAAAGCGCCTCGGTGAGGGCGCCCGACGGGGTCAGTCGGGCCACCCAGCCGACGGCCGTCGGAACGACCCCGGTCTGAACGGTCAGGGCACCGAACGCGGCGAAGACGAACCACAGCAGGTTGGCGACCGCAAGCACCACTTCGGCGCGCAGCGTCCCGCCCAACAGCAGGCCGAGCGCCGCAAAGGCCGCTGTGCCCAGTGCGATCACTACCGCGCCCAGCATCAGGCCCGCCAGCTGTGGCCGCCAGCCCAGGGCAAGGCCGATGGCGCCCAACACCAGTGCCTGCAGGAACACCACCGCGACGACGGCCAGCGACTTGCCGGCGATGATGCCCCAGACCGGCAGCGCGGTCGCACCGAGCCGTTTGAGTGCGCCGTAGCGACGGTCGAAGGCAACCGCGATCGCCTGTCCGGTGAACGCGGTGGAGATCACCGCCAGCGCCATGATCGCCGGCACGAACACCCCGGCGCGGTTCTCGCCGAAGGAACCCAGCGGCAGCAGCGTGAGTCCCACCAGCAGCGTGATCGGGATGAACATCGTCAACAACAACTGCTCGCCGTTGCGCAGCAGAAGTTTCAGCTCCAGCCCGAACTGTGCCGCCAACATGCGCGGCACCGTCGCCGGGCGTGGGTCCGGCGCGAAGGTGCCGGGCGCGAAGAGAGGTGCGCTCATCGGTGCGTCATGTTCTTCGATCACCGCAACTCCCGGCCCGTGAGATCGAGAAACACGTCCTCCAGACTGCGCTGCTCCACCCGCATATCGGTGGCCAGGACGTTGAGCCGGGCGCACCATGCCGTCACCGTCGCCAGCACCTGCGGATCGATGTGGCCCTCGACCCGGTACTCGCCCGGCGACACCTCGGCGGCCTGGTAGTTCTCCGGCAGGGCCGCGACCAGCAGCGCCAGGTCGAGCCGCCGTGGCGCGGTGAACCGCAGTTGATTCTCGGCGCCGCTGCGCATCAGCTCGGCGGGTGTTCCCGCCGCCACGGCCACGCCGTGGTCGATGATGACCAGCCGGTCGGCCAGTTCCTCGGCCTCCTTGAGCTGATGGGTGGTCAACACCACGGTGACGCCGTCGCGGCGCAGTGCGTCGATCAATTCCCACACCACCAGCCGTGCCTGCGCGTCCAGTCCGGCGGTGGGCTCGTCGAGGAACACCAACTCCGGGCGGCCGACCAGCGCGCAGGCCAGCGCGAGCCGCTGCTGTTGCCCGCCGGAGAGCCGGCGGTAGGTTGTGCGAGCCGCATCGGTCAGGCCCAACGTGCTGAGCAGCCACTGCGGGTCCAGCGGGTTGGCGGCGTACGCCGCGACCAGGTTGAGCATCTCGCCGGCCCGGGCCGCCGGGTAGCCGCCACCGCCCTGCAGCATGACCCCGATGCGTTCGCGTACCTGGGCGTTGTCCGCGATCGGATCCAGCCCGAGGACCTCGATGGTCCCTGCGTCCGGGTGTATGAAGCCCTCGCACATCTCGACCGTCGTCGTCTTGCCGGCGCCGTTCGGCCCCAGCAGTGCCAGTATCTCGGCGGCGTGTACGTCGAGGTCGAGGTCGGACACTGCCGTCGTCGACCCGTAGCGCTTACAGACCCCGCGCAACCGCACGGGGACTTCGGAGGTGGAGCTCACGGGGACTCAGCGTAGGCGTCCGGCGGCGCGGGGAGTTGCGGCCGGGTGGTCTCCTCGGGCGAGCGCTCGTCAGTGGGCATCCGGCGCCAGGGCAGGCGGTCGCGGGTCAGCGCGATCAACAGCACCACGATGATCGTGCTGGCCACCGTCGCGTCGATGATCTGGAACAGCGCGAAGCGGTCACCATTGGCCGTCGGCCCGAAGATGCCGACCACCAGCGTGACCACGATGGTGGTGGTGCGGAATGCGGGCCGGGTCGCCCACGCGGCCAGCGGGATGATGGCCCACAACAGATACCACGGCTGCACCACCGGAAACAGCAGCACCGTGGCTCCCAGTGCCACGCCGAGTCCGCCGACCGGATGCAGGCGGCCGCGCAACACACTCAACAGCAGCCAGCTGACGATCACCGCGATGATCAGCACGCCGATCGCGCGGGTCAGCGAAAGCACGGCCGTGGTGTGATCACCGAGCCCGAGCAGGATGCCCACCTGCCCGGTTCCGAGCGCCAGCAGCGTCGGCGGCGACATCCAGCTGCGCACCACGTTCGCGGTGCCCAGCGTGTAGATCCAGCCGAAGCCGAGGCCGCTGGCCCATCCGATGATGGCCATCACGGCCAGAGACAGCGTCACCATCAGCCCGCCGGCCAGCAGAAACGCCTTCACGTTGCCGCCCCAACGGCGGGCCAGCGCCATCGCGACAAAGCCCAGCGCCAGCAGCGACGGCAACTTCACCTGCGAGGACATCGTGATCAGGACCGCACCTGCCAGCAGCATGCCCAGTGGCGCCCACTGCAGCCACTGGTCCCGACCATGCGGCCAGCGCACGGGTTTCGGCAGCAATGGGCGGGCGGAATCGATACCGTGCAGGGCGAACTCGGTACCGGTCAGCATCAGGCCCAGCATCAGTGCCTCGTTGTGGATGCCGGCGACCAGATGCATGAACAGCAACGGATTGGCCGCTCCGAGCCACAGGGCGCTCACCTCGGCCACCCCGCAGCGATGGGCCAACCGCGGGGTGGCCCACACGATCAGGCCGACCCCGACGAGCACGACCAGCCGGTGACACAGCACGGCGGCGACGACGTTCTCCCCGGTCAGTGCGGAGATTCCACGCCCGATCCACAGAAAGAGTGGACCGTACGGCGCCGGCGTCTCGCGCCACAGGCTCGGCACCGACAGGGTGAACACGTGATCGAGGCCCAGACCGGGCGCCGGACCGACGCGATAGGGGTCAAGCCCGAGCCGGGAGATCTGGCTCTGGGCCAGATAGGAGTAGACGTCCTTGCTGTACATCGGCGGGGCGACCAACAACGGCAGCACCCACAACAGCAGCGTGCGGTCCAGCTGACTGCGGGTCATCCGGCGGCTGCCCAGCGCGAAGCGGCCCAGCATCAGCCATGCCAGCGCCATCATCACCGCGCCGGTGGTCGTCATCGTCAGCGACACCGTCTGGATACGTGACGGCAGGTTGAGCAGCCGGATGCCGAAGGTCGGGTCCTGAATCACCGGGCGCGCCCCGGCACCCAGCGCGCCGATCGCCATCAGTACGGTTCCGGTTGCACCGAACAGGCGGGTGTGTCGCAGTGCGACGAGCTCGGCGTCGTTGAGTGGCGAACCCACGGTCCGCTCGTCGCCGTGCCAGCGGGCGATCGACGAACTGAGCGAGCGTTGGCGGGCTGCCACCACAGCAGCGTAACCGCCGCTATGCCGGTGGCCCGACTGTGCTTAGGCAGCCGGAGCTGAGGGTGCCCTTGCTAGACCCACCCTCGGAATTGCGTCACACTGGTGTTGTGAAAATCCACTCCGAGGTCGAACGCACGGCACCCGCGGCCGTGTCGGATCCGGCGGCTCCGGTGGATGGCCATACCCGCAGCGCAATCATCCGATTGCTGCTGGAATCCGGGTCGATCACGGCCAGCCAGATCGGCGAGCGACTGGGCCTGTCCGCAGCGGGTGTGCGGCGCCACCTCGATGCGCTGATCGACGCCGGCGATGCGCAGGCAAACGCCGCGGCTTCGTGGCAGCAGGCCGGCCGCGGACGGCCGGCGAAGCGGTACCGACTGACCGCGGCGGGCCGGGCAAAGCTCGAGCACACCTACGACGACCTGGCCTCCGCGGCGATGCGTCAACTGCGCGAGATCGGTGGGGAGGACGCGGTCCGCACCTTCGCCCGCCGGCGCATCGACACGATCCTGTCCGATGTCGATGCCGCCGACAGCGGTGAAGACAGCGACGTCGAAGCGGCCGCCGAGCGGCTCGCCACCGCGCTGACCAGAGCCGGTTACGCCACCACCACAACACGTGTCGGGGGTCCCATCCAGGGCGTGCAGATCTGCCAGCACCACTGTCCGGTCTCCCACGTCGCCGAGGAGTTCCCGGAGTTGTGCGAAGCCGAGCAGCAGGCGATGGCCGAAGTGATACCCAACGCGCGGCTGGTGATTCTCGAAAAC
>CAZDYH010000161.1:0-6972 GCA_964509355.1 uncultured Mycobacterium sp. | reverse complement strand
GGCTGTTTCATCTCGGCGAACCGGATGACGCCCGAGCGGTCCACCACGAAGGTGCCGCGGTTGGCAAAGCCGGCTTCGTCGTTGAACACGCCGTAGGCCTGACTCACCGCGCCGTGCGGCCAGAAGTCCGACAGCACCGGGAAGGTGAACCCGCTCTCGGTCGCCCAGATCTTGTGCGTGGGCGCCGCACCCACCGAGATCGCCAGCGTCGCGGTGTCGTCGTTCTCGAACTGCGGCAGGTGGTCGCGCACTTCGTCGAGTTCGCCCTGGCAGATCCCGGTGAACGCCAGCGGGAAGAACACCAGCAGCACGTTCTTGGCGCCACGGAAATCGCTGAGCGTGACCGGCTGCTGATTCTGGTCGCGCAGTGTGAAGTCAGGGGCGGGGGTGCCGACCGTCAGCATCAGCGCTTCCCCCCTCGCGACCTCGGCTGCTCCAACCTGCTCGCACTCCAGTCACCGAGATTGGCCGACGACGTCTGCATCAGGCCGGCGGTGGGCGCTGACTCGGCGATCTCGGCCGGCAGCACATGTCCGGGCTTGCCGGTCTTCGGCGTCAGCACCCAGATCACGCCGTCGTCGGCCAGCGGGGTGATCGCGTCCATCAAGATGTCCACCAGGTCGCCGTCACCATCACGCCACCACAGCACGACGACGTCGATGACCTCATCCACGCCCTCATCGAGCAGCTCACCACCGCATGCCTCCTCGATGTCGGCACGAATGTCGTCGTCGGTGTCTTCGTCCCAACCCAACTCCTGCACAACCTGCTCTTTTTGGATGCCCAGCCTGCGGGCGTAGTTCGAGGCGTCAGCCGCCGCGACCACCGGGACCTCCTTCACCGTCTGCTCGCCATCTCCGATTGGCCCTATCGTCGCACGCCGCGTCAAAGGTGTGGATCCCCGGCGGTCAGCTTGCGTCAGTATGAGGCGTCGCACAACCCCAATGCATTCGACCTCGAGTCGTTCAACTGGTCTATCGCGTTGTTGAAATCCGCGGCCGAAGCGCGCCCGGTAATCGCGCCGGCCACCGCCCGCGCGGCGTCGATCCAGGCGATGAACGCATCCCGCAGCTCTTGCGGCAGCGCGTCGGTCAGGCTGCTTTCGACCAGATCGGCACTCTTGTTGAGCGAGTCGACCGCCGGCCCCTCGGTGGCCGCCACGTTGCCGCCGTCCGCGTTGAACGCGGTGACAAAGGCGTTGACCGTGTCGATGGCCTCGGCACTGCTGGTGCTCAGCGACTCACACGTGCTGTGCACGGCCTCTGTCGTCAGCGACGCCTGCCGCTCGGACTCCCGAACGCTCGACGTTGCGGCAGAAGCCGACACCGACGCCGATAGCGACGTCCGGTACGCCGGCACGTCCTTGGCGTCGACGACCGGGCTCCCCCCGGTGACGCTCGTGCAGCCGACGATCGTCATCAGCAGCGCCGCGACGCTGCCGACAACCAGTGCGCCGATCCGCATATGCAGCACAGTCGCAGACGTTACCGGTTCGGGTGCAAGTGCGGCACGATAGGGATACGCCGGGGGAAACCCTGCATCGCCTACCGAGGAGCGGAAGTTGACTACCGAGTTCGCGCGCCATGACCTGGCCCAAAACTCCGCCACCGGATACGAATCCGATCGGGTACGGGTGATCCGCGAGGGCGTGGCGTCGTATCTGCCGGATATCGACCCGGAGGAGACCGGCGAGTGGTTGGAGTCCTTCGACGAGCTGCTGGCCCGTTCCGGACCGTCGCGGGCCCGATACCTGATGCTGCGGCTGCTGGAACGGGCCGGCGAGCAGCGGGTGTCGATCCCGGCCCTGACCTCGACCGACTACGTGAACACCATCCCGACCGAGCTCGAGCCGTGGTTCCCCGGCGATGAGGACGTCGAACGCCGCTACCGGGCGTGGATCAGGTGGAACGCGGCGATCATGGTGCACCGCGCGCAGCGCCCCGGTGTGGGCGTGGGCGGGCACATTTCGACCTACGCATCGTCGGCAGCCCTGTATGAGGTCGGTTTCAACCATTTCTTCCGCGGCAAGTCCCACCCCGGCGGCGGGGACCAGGTGTTCATCCAGGGCCACGCTTCACCGGGCATCTACGCGCGGGCCTTCCTGGAGGGCCGCCTGAGCGCCGATCAGCTCGACGGGTTCCGCCAGGAACACAGTCATCCCGGCGGGGGCATCCCGTCCTACCCGCATCCGCGGCTGCTGCCGAACTTCTGGGAGTTCCCGACCGTGTCGATGGGGCTGGGGCCGATAAACGCCATCTATCAGGCCCGGTTCAACCACTACCTGCACGACCGCGGTATCAGGGACACCTCCGACCAGCACGTCTGGGCGTTCCTGGGCGACGGCGAAACCGACGAACCGGAAAGCCGTGGCCTGGCCCATGTCGCCGCGCTGGAAGCACTCGACAACCTGACCTTCGTCATCAACTGCAACCTGCAGCGCCTCGACGGCCCGGTCCGCGGCAACGGCAAGATCATCCAGGAGCTGGAGTCGTTCTTCCGGGGTGCGGGCTGGAACGTCATCAAGGTGGTGTGGGGACGCGAATGGGATGTCCTGTTGCACGCCGACCGCGACGGCGCGCTGGTCAACCTGATGAACACCACCCCCGACGGTGATTTCCAGACCTACAAGGCCAACGACGGCGGTTATGTCCGTGAGCACTTCTTCGGCCGCGACCCCCGCACCAAGGACCTGGTGAAGAACCTCTCCGACGCCGACATCTGGAACCTCAAGCGCGGCGGCCACGACTACCGCAAGGTCTACGCCGCCTACCGCGCCGCGATGGAGCACAAGGGCCAGCCCACCGTGATCCTGGCCAAGACCATCAAGGGCTACACGCTGGGCAAGCACTTCGAGGGTCGCAATGCCACCCACCAGATGAAGAAGCTCACGTTGCAGGATCTCAAGGATTTCCGCGACAGAGAGCGGATCCCGATCTCGGATGCCGACCTCGAGGACAACGTCTATCTGCCGCCCTACTACCACCCCGGGCCGGACGCCCCGGAGATCCGCTACCTGCTCGACCGCCGCCGCACGCTGGGCGGCTTCCTCCCTGAGCGCCGTACCAAGGCCAAGGCGCTGGCATTGCCCGGCCGCGACACCTACCAGGCGCTGAAGAAGGGCTCCGGCAGCCAAGAGGTCGCCACCACGATGGCCACGGTGCGTACCTTCAAGGAACTCTTGCGGGACAAGGAAATCGGGCACAGGATCGTCCCGATCATTCCCGACGAGGCCCGTACGTTCGGGATGGACTCGTGGTTCCCGTCGCTGAAGATCTACAACCGCAACGGACAGCTCTACACCGCCGTGGACGCCGAACTGATGCTGGCCTACAAGGAAAGCGAAACCGGGCAGATCCTGCACGAGGGCATCAACGAGGCCGGCTCCACCGCCTCGTTCACCGCGGTGGGCACCTCGTACGCCACCCACAACGAGCCGATGATCCCGATCTACATCTTCTACTCGATGTTCGGGTTCCAGCGCACCGGCGACGGTTTCTGGGCCGCCGCCGACCAGATGGCCCGCGGTTTCGTGCTCGGCGCCACCGCGGGACGCACCACGCTGACCGGCGAGGGCCTGCAACACGCCGACGGCCACTCCCCGCTGCTGGCCGCCACCAACCCGGCCGCGGTGACCTACGACCCGGCGTTCGCCTACGAAATCGCCTACATCATCGAAAGCGGCCTGGCCCGCATGTTCGGGGAGAACCCGGAGAACATCTTCTTCTACATCACCATCTACAACGAGCCCTACGTGCAGCCCGCCGAACCGGAGAACTTTGATCCAGCGGGCCTGCTGCGCGGCATGTACAGGTACCGGGCGGCCAAGGAGAAGCGCACCAATGTCGCGCAGATCCTGGCCTCCGGCGTCGCGATGCCCTCGGCGCTGCGCGCCGCCGAGATGCTGGCCGCCGAATGGGACGTCGCCGCCGACGTCTGGTCGGTGACCAGCTGGGGCGAACTCAACCGCGACGGGGTCGCCGTCGAGAAGGAGCTACTGCGCCATCCCGACCGCCCGGCCGGCGTGCCCTATGTGACCAAGGTGCTCGGTAAGGCGGCCGGGCCCGTGGTGGCGGTGTCGGACTGGATGCGCGCCGTCCCCGAGCAGATCCGCCCCTGGGTGCCCGGGACGTACGTCACGCTGGGCACCGACGGGTTCGGCTTCTCCGACACCCGGCCGGCCGCACGCCGTTACTTCAACACCGACGCCGAATCCACGGTCGTGGCCGTGCTCGAGGCGCTGGCCCGCGACGGCGACATCGACCCGTCCGTCGCGGTGGCGGCAGCACGGCAGTACAAGATCGACGACGTGCTGGCCGCGCCGGAGCAGACCTCCGATCCCGGCAGTGCGTAACGGATAGCTTCCGTTGTGGTTGCTTTGGTGAAATCGTCCAGAAAATACGCGTAGCTTTTAGGCATGACCGACAACAACCGGTTTGTCCCTCCGCGCTCGCCACTCGAGCTACTGGAGAACGTGCCGGAATCCCTGCTGCGCCGTCTCAAGCAGTACTCGGGGCGACTTGCCACCGAGGCGGTTCAGGCAATGCACGAGCGGTTGCCGTTCTTCGCTGAGCTCGAGGCATCCCAGCGTTCCAGCGTGCAGCTGGTCGTGCAGACCGCGGTGGTGAACTTCGTCGAATGGATGAAAGACCCGCGCAGCAACGTCGGTTACACCGCGCAGGCGTTCGAACTCGTGCCGCAAAACCTGACCCGCCGGATCGCGTTGCGCCAGACCGTCGACATGGTGCGGGTCACCATGGAGTTCTTCGAAGAGGTCGTCCCGATGCTGGCCCGCTCCGAGGAGCAGTTGACGGCGCTGACGGTCGGCATCCTGCGCTACAGTCGCGACCTGGCGTTCGCGGCGGCCTCGGTCTACGCCGACGCGGCTGAGGCCCGCGGAGCCTGGGACAGCCGGATGGAGGCCAGCGTCGTCGACGCCGTGGTGCGCGGCGACGCCGGGCCCGAGCTGCTGTCCCGGGCGGCGGCGCTGAACTGGGACACCACCGCGCCGGCCACGGTGCTCGTGGGCACTCCACCGGAGGGGCCCGGCGAACTCGCCAGCGAGGAAGTCCGGGATATCGCCGCCCGGCACGGCCGAGCCGCGCTGGCCGACGTCCACGGGCCCTGGCTGGTGGCGATCGTCTCCGGACAGCTGTCGCCGACCGACCGGTTCTTCGGCGATCTACTGGGTGCGTTCTCCGACGGCCCGGTGATTATCGGGCCGACAGTCCCGATGCTGACCGCGGCACACCACAGCGCCAGCGAGGCCATCTCCGGTATGAATGCCGTCGCCGGCTGGACCGGCGCCCCGCGGCCGGTGCTGGCCCGAGAGCTTCTCCCCGAACGAGCTCTGCTGGGTGATGCGTCGGCGATCGCCGCGCTCGATACCGAAGTCATGCGCCCACTGGCCAACGCCGGACCGGCACTCACCGAGACCCTCGACGCCTACCTCGACTCAGGCGGCGCGATCGAAGCCTGCGCCCGGCGGTTGTTCGTTCATCCAAATACAGTGCGGTACCGCCTCAAGCGGATCACCGATTTCACCGGCCGCGATCCGACCACCCCCCGCGACGCGTACGTACTGCGGGTTGCAGCCACCGTCGGGCGGCTGCCCTATCAGGCGCCTCTTCCGAACACGGCAAACAGCGGAGTTACCCAAGTCACAGCAGGCTCAGTTGCGCCGTCCGGTGTGCACCGGGCCGGGTGATAGGTCGCGGCGCGGTATCGATGAAGTCGCATCACGTGCCGTTTTGTGGGCTGTCCACAAAAACATAAGACAAGGTTCATAATCTCTTACACCGCCCAAAACCGTCTTCACAGTGTTCTCTTAGACACGTGCATGCATTGCTTGCTCCCGGACAGGGATCGCAGACCCCAGGAATGCTGTCGCCGTGGCTGGAACTCCCGGGCGCCGCGAACCAGATCGCGTCATGGTCGAAGGCCAGCGGCCTGGATCTCGCCCGGCTGGGTACCACCGCCTCCGCTGAGGAGATCACCGATACAGCTGTCACGCAGCCCCTCGTCGTCGCGGCAACGCTGCTCGCGCACCAGGAGCTGACCAGGCGTGGCCTGCTGACCGATGCCGAAACCGTCGTCGCGGGGCACTCCGTCGGTGAGATCGCCGCCTATGCGATCGCCGGCGTGATGTCCGACGACGATGCCGTCGCACTGGCCGCCACCCGCGGTGCCGAAATGGCCAAGGCCTGCTCCTACGAGCCGACCGGCATGTCCGCGGTGCTCGGCGGCGACGAGGCCGAGGTGCTGGAACGTCTCGAGCAACTCGATCTTGTCCCCGCGAACCGCAACGCCGCAGGTCAGATCGTGGCCGCCGGCCGTCTGACCGCGCTGGACAAGCTGACCGAAGACCCGCCGGCGAAGGCCCGGGTGCGTGCCCTTGATGTCGCCGGAGCGTTCCACACCGAGTTCATGGCCCCCGCCCTGGACGGCTACGCCGCCGCGGCTGCCGGCATCGTCACTTCTGACCCAACGACCAGGCTGCTCTCCAACGCCGACGGGCAGCGCGTATCGTCAGCCACAGATGCCATGACCAAGCTGGTGGCACAGCTGACCCAACCGGTGCGCTGGGATCTGTGCACAGCCAGCCTCCGTCAGCACAATGTCACGGCAATCGTCGAGTTCCCGCCCGCGGGCACTCTCACCGGGATTGCCAAACGCGAACTTCGGGGAATTCCGACGCGTGCGGTCAAGTCGCCCGCGGATCTGGACGGGTTGGCCGAGCTGTAGAACCAGCTTTGTACCTGTCTGCAAGCACAACCACATAACAGCAAGTTTCATCCACGAGTAACACAACAGATAACGAAGGGAGCCACACCGTGGCCGCCAGCCAAGACGAAATCATCACCGGTCTCGCCGAGATCATCGAAGAGGTGACCGGTATCGAGCCGTCCGAGGTGACCCTCGAGAAGTCGTTCGTCGACGACCTGGACATCGACTCGCTGTCGATGGTCGAGATCG
>CAZDYH010000160.1:0-6980 GCA_964509355.1 uncultured Mycobacterium sp. | reverse complement strand
CACGAGGCCGAGGTCGGCGGATATGTCGCCGCAGAGGCGGCGGCGCCGGTACTGGATGCCGGCCGGGCCGCCGTCGGTGCGTTGACGGGTATGGGTGCTGGGGACGTCGTGTTCACCACCGGTTCCAATCACGCGTTGGACCTGCTGCTGGGTAGTTGGCCGCGGACTGGGCGCACCGTGGCATGTCTGCCCGGCGAGTACGGCCCCAACCTGGCGCTGATGGCCGCGCACGGCTTCGTGAGGCACACGCTGCCGGTGGATCCCGACGGCAGGGTGGTGATCGAGGAAGCGGCGCGCGCGCTGTCGGCCGATCCGCCATCGCTGGTCCATCTCACCGCGCTGGCCAGCCACCGCGGCGTCGTGCAGCCCGTCGCTGAATTGGCGGACGTGTCTCGCGACCTGGGCCTGCCGCTGGTCGTCGATGCCGCGCAGGCGCTGGGCCATCTCAACTGCGTGGTCGGCGGCGACGCGATCTACTCGTCGTCGCGCAAGTGGTTGGCCGGCCCGCGCGGAGTCGGTGTGCTGGCGATCCGGCCCGCGCTGGCGCAGCGGCTGCGGCCGCGGCTGCCCGCGCCGGAGTGGGTTCGTACCGAATTGCCGGTGCTGGCCCACCTCGAGCTCGGTGAGGCCAATATCGCTGCGCGGGTTGGCTTTTCAGTGGCGATCGGTGAGTATCTTGCGGCCGGGCCCGAAGTGCTGCGTCAGCGCCTGGCCGCACTCGGCCGCACCACCCGCGGTGTGCTGGGCGACGTCCCCGGCTGGCGCGTCGTCGAACCACTCGACGAGCCCTCCGCGATCACCACCCTGGCCCCGACAGACGGCGCCGACCCGCAGGCGGTGCGGGCGCGGCTGATCGCCGGGCACGGCATCGTCACGACCGCGGCGGAAGTCGAACGCGCGCCACTGGAACTGCGCACACCCGTGCTGCGGGTCTCCCCACATGTCGACAGCACCGCCGAGGATCTCGACGCTTTCGCGCAGGCGCTGGTCGAAGTCACGCGGGCTTGACCCAGCTGTGGCCGGTGACGTTGGGAGTCTGCTAGGAAGGTGCGGGGGCCGTTAGTCAGTCGAGGTCTGATGAATCCGTTCAGATTTGCAGTTCAGGTTTCGGAACTGCCGTTCGAGAGCTGGCGTGAACGGGTCCGCTGGTATGAGGACCTCGGCTTCTCCACCATCTCGGTGCCCGACCATTACACGATGCGGCAATGGGATCCGGTCACCCTTCTCGCCGCGGCCGCCGGTGTCACCCGGACTGCCGCTGTCGGCTCGACGGTGCTCAACGCCGGCATGCGCCAGCCGATCGACCTGGCCCGCATGGCGGCCACTGTTGCGGCTATCGCTGCCGGGGGCTGCGAACTCGGAATCGGCGGCGGATGGACGACCGACGACTTCGAGATTGCCGGGATCCCGTTCGACGCAGCCGGCGCGCGACTGTCGCGCCTCGAAGAAAGCGTCGAGGCGATCAAGCTGCTCTGGAGCGAGGAGACGACGAACTACCACGGGCAGTACGTTCGCCTCAACGATGCTCCGTCTGTTCTCGCGCTTCCCTTGCCGCGGCGGCCGAAACTCCTCCTCGGCGGAACGATGCGCCGGGCTCTGGGCATCGCCGGGCGGCACGCCGACATCGTGAGCGTCTTTCCGTCGCTGGGAAGTGGAAAAATAGGTTGGCCGGGATGGGCCGAGGGGTCGACAATCGCGCACACAGCCGAACAAACGGCCTGGGCGCGTGCGGGCGCACAACAGGCTGACCGCGACCCTGCAGCCCTCGAGCTGAGCACGCAGATTGCCTTCACGGCGGTGGCTGACGATCCCGGTCCGCTGCAGGAACTGGTGGCCAGATCGACGGGCGTACCGCCCGGTGCCCAGGATGAATCGACGGTCTTTCTCACCGGAACCCCGGCGCAGGCGCGCGAACGCCTGGAGCGCCGCCGCGAGGAGACGGGCTTGAGTTACTTTGTCGTCTTCGATCCGGCGAACAATTACGCTGTCGAGACACCTCCGGCCCTTCCGGGCGATTCCGGCCCGGGCGCCACCGATCGCTACCTCGAGGCGTTCGCCGATGCCGTCGTGCGCCCACTCACCGGCCAGTGAGTGGCCTCAGCCGGCCTTGTGTGCGGTGAGCAGATAGGCCGGGAACTTCACCCGGCCCTTGTCGTCCCTTTCGAAGGGCGGCGCCGGCATGCCCGGGACCTGCGGCACGTTGGCATGGATCGACGCGGGCCGGATCTCGTCGATCTCCCAGTACTTCGACACCGCTGCCCGCAGTTCTTCTTGGTCCACCGCGTTGGGCTTGGTCTCCATCCCGGCCGGGAAGGCTCCCTTGGCGAATACCAAGATGTAGTAGCCGGCGCCCGGTGCGGCGGCGCGGTGCACGCAGCGCAGATATCCGTCGCGGCCCTCCACGGGCAACGAATGGAACAGCGTGCTGTCGATGATCGTGGCGAAGCGGCCGTCGAAGCCGGTGAACGACGTGATGTCGTCCTGCACGAACGTCGCGTTTGTCAGGCCGCGTTCCTGCGCTGCCTTGGTGGCCGCCGCGACGGCGGTCGGCGTGAGGTCGATGCCGACGACCGTGTAGCCCTCGGCGGCCAGCGCCAGTGACAGCTCGGCGTATCCGCAGCCGGCGTCCAGCACGTCGCCGCGGATCTTGCCTGCCCGGACCAGCTCGGCGAGGTCCGGCTGCGGCTCACCGATATTCCACGGTGGTGGCCCCTCGAAGACGGCTTCTCCGCGATATGCGTCGTCCCAGTCCATCACCTCAGATGTCATGGGACCCAAGCTACTCCGTGACATCCCAGGTGTGCACAGGCTCGTTGCTGTGCATCCGCTGGCAGTACAGCCGCAGCATCTCGGCCAGCGCCTGCGGGCGGGTCATACCGCGCTCCTGCAGCGCCTGAACAGTGGCCACCTGCCAGGCGGCACCGTTGCGCCCGGTCTTGGCGCGGCCTTCGATGACACCGAGGAAGCGGTCACGCACCTCGGCGGCCACGCCCCACCGCCGCAGCCCCTCGTGCGCCATCGGCAGCAGCTGGCGCAGCACCAGCTCATCAGGGGTCACCGTGCCCAGTCCGGGCCAGTACAGCCGGGCGTCCATGCCGTTGCGGGCGGCTTCGAGGAAATTGGCATGTGCCGCAGCAAAACTCATCTTCGTCCACAGTGGCCGGTCGTCCTCGGACAGGGTGCGAAGCATGCCGTAGTAGAAGGCTGAGTTCGCCATCATGTCGACCACGGTCGGCCCCGCCGGCAGCACCCGGTTCTCCACCCGCAGATGCGGCCGGTCGTCAACCACGTCGTAGACCGGACGGTTCCACCGGTACACGGTGCCGTTGTGCAGCCGCAGCTCCGGTAGCCGCGGGGTGCGGCCAGCGGCCAGTTCGGCGACCGGGTCCTCCTCGGACAACTCGGGCAGCAGCGACGGGAAGTACCGGACGTTCTCCTCGAACAGGTCGAAGATCGAGGTGATCCAGCGCTCGCCGAACCACACCCGCGGCCGGACGCCCTGGGCCTTCAACTCGTCCGGGCGGGTGTCGGTGGCCTGCGCGAACAGTTCGATGCGGGTCTCCGACCACAGCTGATGGCCGAAGAAGTACGGCGAGTTCGCGCCGAGCGCCAGCTGCGGTCCGGCCAGCACCTGTGCGGCGTTCCAGTTGTCGGCGAAGTCGGCGGGCGAGACCTGCAGGTGCAGCTGCATGCTGGTGCAGGCTGATTCCGGCGCGATGGAGGCCGAATGCAGGCTCAGTCGTTCCGGGCCGGCGATGTCGATGAGGATGTCCTCACCGCGGGCGGTGAAGATGGAGTCGTTGAGGGCCTGATAGCGCATCGACTCGCTCATCCAGTGCCCGGTCAGATGTTCGGGCATCAGCGTGGGCAGGATGCCGATCATCACGATGTGGGCACCGTCGGAGTTGGCCCTGGTCTCGGCCGCGTTGAGGCTGGCACGGATATCTGCTTCCAGTTCCAGCCCGGTGCGTCCCGGCAACGGCCGCGGCGGCACGTTGAATTCGATGTTGTAGGCGCCGAGTTCGGTCTGATACGCGGGGTCGGCGATCGCGGCCAGCACGTCCTGGTTCGACATGGCCGGTTGATAGTCACCGTCGACCAGGTTGCACTCGATCTCCATGCCCGTCAGCGGGCGGTCGAACTCGAAACTCGACTGCGCGAGCATGGTTTCGAAGACGTCCAGGCACAGCTGCACCTTGCGCCGGTATTCCTGGCGGTGCGCACGGCTGTACGCCGTGTGCTTGACCTCTTCGCCCACACCGCCGATGCAACAGCTTCGTTGGCGCGCGCGCAACAGAATCGGGTGATTCGCCGGGGACGCAGCCCTTTACGTCAGCCGGGACGACGGGCCAGAACGACGGCCTGCGATCCCCGCAGTTTGGGGAATGTGACCGCGATGCCCGGGTCGGCGTGGGCCGCCAGTGCCTGGAACGCCGATCGGCTGTACGCCCGCAGGAAGCTGATGAAGCCGTCGTGCGCGAACGGCAGGACGGGGACCAACGGCAGGACCGATGCCAGCTTGATGAGGTGCAGCGGCGACCGCGGCCGCGGCAGGTCGATGATCAAGAGCTTGTCCGCAGCGCGGGTGCCCTCGGCGATGACCTGAGCGGCCAGCGGCGGCGGCAGGTGATGAAACGACTGGGCGAATACCGCCAGGTCGTAGTGCCGGTCGGGTGCGTCGATATCGGTGGCGTCGATGACGCGAACGGTTGCGCGGGGATGGCTGCCCAGATCGCCGGCGGCCATGGCGGCGACCAACTCGGGATTGATGTCGGAGACGGTGACCTCGGCGGTGGGATGCTGTTCGAGCAGCTTGCGCGACAGCCCGCCGTGGCCCGATCCCAGTTCCAGGATCTTCGGGTCGGCGATGTCGGCAACCTCGCTCAGCGTGAGCTCCGCGAACTTCCCGTGCAACCCGAGAATGCGCCCCATCAAGTCCAGGGAACCGATGACCTGCTTCTTGACCCGGTCGCTCACGTCGTCGCGGTCCAGGTACTCCAGCCGGTCGGTTTGCAGCCGTCGATCCAGCCAGGAGGCGTCCGGACCTCCGCGCGGCATGCTGTCGATGTCGATCGTTTCGGGATTAGTCGTCATCTTGCCATGATGGACCATTGCAGTAACTGACCTGATCACAGCGTTGAGGAGCACCAATGGCCGAGTTCGTCGCCTCGATCGACCAGGGCACCACCAGTACCCGCGCCATGATCTTCGACCATGACGGTGCCGAGGTGGGCCGTCATCAGCTCGAGCACCAGCAGATCCTGCCGCGCGCAGGCTGGGTCGAGCACAACCCGGTGGAGATCTGGGAACGCACCGAGTCGGTGCTGATGTCGGTGCTGAACAAGACCAACCTGTGCTCGACCGACCTGGCGGCGCTGGGCATCACCAACCAGCGCGAGACGTCGCTGGTCTGGCACCGGCGCACCGGGCGGCCCTACTGCAACGCGATCGTCTGGCAGGACACCAGGACCGACCGCATCGCGGCCGCACTGGACCGCGACGGCCGCGGCGAGGTGATCCGGCGCAAGGCCGGTCTGCCGCCGGCGACGTACTTCTCCGGCGGCAAGCTGCAATGGATCCTCGACAACGTCGACGGCGTGCGCCACGACGCCGAGAACGGGGAGGCCCTGTTCGGGACCGCCGACACCTGGCTGCTGTGGAACCTGACCGGCGGCGCCCGTGGCGGCGTGCACGTCACCGACGTCACCAACGCCAGCCGGACCATGTTGATGAACCTGGAGACGCTGGACTGGGACGACGAGTTGCTGTCGTTCTTTTCTATCCCGCGCCAGATGCTGCCGCAGATCAAGCCTTCGTCGTCGCCGGAGCCCTACGGCACGACGCTGGCGACCGGCCCGGCCGGCGGCGAGGTGCTGCTGACCGCCAGCCTGGGCGATCAGCAGGCCGCGATGGTCGGACAGGTCTGCCTGTCCGCAGGTGAGGCCAAGAACACCTACGGCACCGGCAATTTCCTGCTGCTCAACACCGGTGAGAAAATCGTGCGCTCCGACAACGGTCTGCTGACCACGGTCTGTTACCAGTTCGCGTCCAAAGATGGTCCAGCCAAACCGGTTTACGCGCTGGAGGGATCGATCGCGGTCACGGGTTCGGCCATCCAGTGGCTACGGGACCAGCTGGGCATCATCAGCGGTGCCGCGCACAGCGAGGATCTGGCGCGTCAGGTCGACGACAACGGCGGCATGTACTTCGTGCCGGCGTTCTCCGGGCTGTTCGCGCCACACTGGCGATCGGATGCCCGCGGCGCAATCGTCGGGCTGTCGCGGTTCAACACCAATGCGCACCTGGCCCGTGCGGCGCTGGAAGCCATCTGCTACCAGAGCCGCGACGTGGTGGACGCGATGGAGGCCGACTCGGGAGTGCATCTGGAGGTGCTCAAGGTCGACGGCGGCGTCACCGCCAACGAGCTGTGTATGCAGATTCAGGCCGACGTGCTGGGCGTCGACGTGGTAAGGCCGGTGGTCGCCGAGACCACCGCGCTGGGAGCCGCGTACGCAGCGGGGCTGGCGGTCGGGTACTGGGAGAACCCGGATGATCTGCGGTCCAACTGGCAGGAAGACAAGCGCTGGACCCCGACGTGGAGCGACGATGAGCGGGCCGCCGGACATGCCGGCTGGCACAAGGCGGTACAGCGCACGCTGGATTGGGTGGACGTCCAAGAGCGGTGATTATCCGCGAGGTTCAGCTGGGCTGGGTTGACGCGGACCGTACGTCGATGGCCTTGACCAGCCAGCGCGCCCACCCGGCCTCCGTCGCCTCTTTGCGAAGTCCGTACTCGAGCGCGGCGCGGCCGTAGAAGTCCGCGTCGGCATCGGTCCAGTGGATGCAGTCGCGCAATTGCTCGAGGCGGGCCAGTTCGGAATCGCAGTGCTCGGCGACCGACACCATGTACTTGCGGGCATCTTCGGGGGGGATCTCGCCGAGCAGGAAGACCCGCAGGAGTGCAGGGTTGCGGTACGGCG
>CAZDYH010000159.1:0-7038 GCA_964509355.1 uncultured Mycobacterium sp. | reverse complement strand
CCGAGTTCTTCGGGGACGCGGCCATCCAGGATCCCTACCCGCTATACGCCCGGCTGCGGAGCGAGGGCGGCGTTCATCGCCTCGGAGATTCGGAGTTCTACCTGGTCAGCAGCTGGGCGGCGATCACTGACGTGGTCAACCGGCCCGAGGTCTTCTCGTCGAATCTCACCGCGACGATGACCTTCACCCCCAAGGGCGGGGTCGTCGCATTCCCGATGGACGGCGTGGGCGGCCCCACCCACATCCTGGTCACCGCCGACGACCCGGTGCACGCCGCGCACCGTAAGTTGATGCTCGGCCAATTCACCGCCAAACGGGTGCAGGCGCTGCAGCCGCTGATCACCGGGGTTTTCGAGAATCTCTGGGCCGGGGCGGCTTACGACGGCACGGTCGAGTGGATGGACGCCGTCGCCAACCGGTTGCCGATGATCGTTGTCGCCGACCTGATTGGTGTCCCCGAAGCCGATGCCGACCAGCTGGCGCGATGGGGTTATGCCAGCACCCAACTGCTTGACGGGCTGATGTCGGCCGGCGAACTGGCCGCCTCGATGGCCGCCATCGGCCAGCTGAGCGCCTACCTCACGACGTGTCTGCGGGTGGCCGCGACCAGCCCGCGCGACGATCTGATGGGCGTGCTGGCGAAGGCGTGCGCGGCCGGCGACCTCGACGGCTCCACCGCCCAGCTGATCCTGGTCTCGCTGTTCAGCGCCGGCGGGGAGTCGACGGCATCGCTGCTGGGCACCGCGGTGGCGATCCTGGCCACCGACGCGCCGCTGCAGCGGCGACTCCGCGACCGGCCGGATCTGCTCGGGGTGTTCATCGAGGAGACCCTGCGGCTGGAGCCGCCGTTCCGCGCGCACTACCGCCATGTCCTGGGTGACACCGAACTGGCGGGTGCCGTGTTGCCGAGGGACTCCCGGGTGCTGCTGCTGTGGGGGGCGGCGAACCGCGACCCCGCCCATTTCGAGACCCCGGACGAATTCCGGTTGGACCGCCTGGTCAGCAAGGGGCACATGAGCTTCGGTAAGGGCATCCACTTCTGCCTGGGCGCGCCGCTGGCCCGGCTGGAGGCCGCGACCGTGCTGCGGATGCTGCTGGACCGCACCGGATGGTTCGACGCCGCCGACGTCGGTCCGTGGCTACCCAGCGTGCTCGCGCGCCGGCGGGAGTTCCTGCGGTTGACCGTCAGGTGACGTCGGCGGGCTCCTGCGCCGTCCCCACGGCAGACGTGCGGGGGTCAGAAACGACGGCGCGTCCTCCCGCCACGGGCGTCAGGAAACGGTAACCATGACCTTGCCGCATTCGCGGCTCTCGGCGAGCAGGTCAAGTGCCGCGCCGACATTGCCGAGCGGGAATCGGTGAGTGATCAGTGCCGAGAGGTCCCGGCGGGCCAGCAGGTCGGCGGCGTCCCCGAATCGGGCCGGGTACTCCATCGAGCCGCGGATGGTCAGCTCCTTCATCAGGACGTTGAGGAAGTTGACCGGCACCGCCTTGTAGTGCAAGGCCACCACGCTGATCCGCGCGCTGGGTCCGGCCCGGTCGATGATGTCGGTGAGCACCGCATCCGACCCGGATGCCTCGATGAATGCGTCGGTGGCCGGTGCGTGTCCGTAGGGCAGCGACCGGGTTCCATGCAGACGCCCCAGTTCCCGCCACACCCTGGTCTGGTTCGGGTCGATCGCCGCCGATGCACCGAGGGCCACGGCGAGCCGCCGCCGCTCCGCCGACGGATCCACCCCGACGATCCCGCTCAGTCCGCGGTCGGCCAGCGCGGCGATCGCGGCCAAACCGATGGGGCCGCAGCCGAACACCGCCACGGTGTCGCCGGGAGCAACGTCGGCCTGCTCGGCGGCGTGCATCCCCACCGCGACCGGTTCGGTCAGGGCCGCGACGTCCATCGGCATGCCGTCGGGAACCCCGATGAGCCGTCCCCCGGCGGCCGCCTCCCGGACCAGCACCGCATCAGCCAGACCACCGGCGGCGCTGCCCCCGCCGATGCGGCCCGATACCTCGTTGCCGGGATGGACCACGACCCGCTGGCCCGGTGCCACCCCGGCGACCTCGGCCCCGACCGCCCGCACCACCCCGGAGAACTCGTGCCCGAGCGGCATCGGCCCCCCGCCCGGTCCGGCCAGCCCGCCGAGGCGGATGTAGGTGAGGTCGCTGCCGCAGATGCCACAGGCGTGGACCTCGACGAGCGCGTCCCGCGGACCGCAGGGCGGCAGGTCCACGCGATCCAGCGACATCGTCCCCGGCGAATGGACGCGAACCTGCCGGGTGGTGGGAAACTGTCGCACGGAGGTCATGTGCCCGCGAGACTATGCCCAACGCTGCCCCCGGACAAGGTCCGTGGAGAATTCGGGAAAGGTGTCGGATGCAGATCAATCTCGACGACCTGACCGACCCGGTGCTGACCGACGTGCAGCGTCGGGTGCTGGAGTTTACCGAGTCGCGTCCGGTCGTGTTCGACGTCGATCAGATGCTCGATGAGGCGGTGGCGCAGGCTGGCGTCGACGACGTCGACGACACCGGAGGCTTCCGCGCACGGTTGCACGCCCATGTGGCGGCTATCGAGTCCGACACCGGACTGCGGCAACTCACCCGAACCACGCTGCGAGCAAGAATCGTGCGATTGCTGCGCAACCGCTTGTCGCTGACCGATCTGCTCAAGCGTTACCCGGAGATCACGTCGATCCCGATCGAGCGTCCGCTGATCGTCGTCGGCATGCCCAGATCCGGCACGACGCATCTGGCCAATCTCATCGCTTGCGACCCGCGCCGGCGGTCCTTGCCCTACTGGGAGAGCCAGGAACCGATCCCCGCCCGCGGCCAGGGCCCGGGGCAGACCGGCGTCGACCCGCGCTATGCCCGCGCGAAGGCCGAGCACGACGCGATGATGGCTAGCGCGCCCTACACCGCGGCAATGCACGACAGGTTCCCCGAGGCGATAGAGGAGGAGGTGGAACTGGAAGACCTTGACGTGGCGTCCTACGTGCTGGAGTGGCACGCCCGGGTGCCCCAGTGGCGGGACTACTATTTCGGGCTCAACCAGATTCAGCATTACGGCTACATCAGGACAGTCTTGCAGGCGCTGACATTCCTGCGCGGCCCCCGCACCTGGGTGCTCAAATCGCCCCAGCACAGCGAGCAGCTCGGCCCGCTGATGGCCACCTTCCCGGACGCCACCGTGGCCTTCACCCACCGCGATCCGGCGGCGGTGATCTGCTCCGCGATCACGATGATGGCCTACTCCGACCGGCTGCGCCGGCACAGCATCGACCCGGACTGGCTGGTCGCGTACTGGACCGACCGGATCCACCGGCTGCTGAGCGCCTGCGTGCGCGACCGGGGGCTGGTGGCCGCAGAGCGCAGCATCGACATCGGCTTCCACCGCCTCAACGGCAACGAGATGCCGGTGCTCGAGGAGCTGTACCGACGCGCGGGCGTGGACATCCCGGCCAAGGTGGCCGACCGGTTCCAGCGCTACATCGACGGTAATCGTCGCGGCAAGAAGGGTGCTGTCCCTTACGACCTGCAGCGCCACTTCGGTGTGGCACCCGAAGAGCTGCGCTCGGGCTTCGCGTTCTACTTCGACCGTTTCGACGTCCGCCCCGAAAGCTAACGGAAAGCGGAAAAGGATCGACGTGACCGACACCGAACCGATCTGGCGTAGCCGGCCGGGTGCCGACGCCATGGCGCCGGCATCGGCCGAGCGGGCACAGGAGGTCGCGCCAGGGATCTGGTGCTCCCCCGGCCTGACCAACTCCTATCTGCTGACCACCACCGACGGTCGGGTGGTGGTCAACGCCGGCATGGGTTTCGAGGCCCCGGTGCATCGTGCGAATTTCGACGCTGTCGATCCGGGGCCGGTGCGCTACATCGTCATCACCCAGGGCCACTACGACCATGTCGGCGGCATCGACACCCTCCGTGATCCTCTGACGAAGGTTGTCGCGCAGGCGAACTGGCGGAGCTGGCGCGACGACAACGAGCGGCTCATGAGCTACCGGGTGGCGCGCAGCGCATTCGCGTTCCGCAACACCCTGGCCGACGGCGTCGCCGCGATCCAGCGCCGATTCGGTCCGCTGCCACCACAGAGCACCGCCACCGCCGACATCGAGGTGGGCGACTCGATGACGCTGCAGGTCGGCGACCGCCGACTCGAGCTCATAGCCACACCAGGCGGCGAAACCACCGACTCCATGGTTGTCTGGCTTCCCGACGAGCGAGTCTGCCTGTGCAGCAACACTTTCGGACCCCTGTTCGGGCACATCCCCAACCTGGTCACCATGCGCGGAGACCGCTACCGCGACGCCCTGACCGTGATAGACACCATCGAGCGGGTTCGCGCGCTGCGGCCGGAGACCCTGCTCACCGGGCACTTCGACCCCATCGTCGGCGCGCGCCGCATCGACGCCGAACTGGCCAGACTCCGCGAGGCCGTCGCCTACGTGCACGACCAGACCGTGGCCGGGATGAACGCCGGCAAGGACGTCCGCACCCTGATGGCCGACATCACCCTGCCCGCCCATCTGCAGGTCGGGCAGGGTTACGGCACGGTGGCCTGGGACGTGCGCGCGATCTGGGAGAACTATTCCGGGTGGTTTCATCACCACTCCACCACCGAGCTCTACCCGGTGGGCCCGGAATCGGTGAGCTCCGACCTCGTGGAGCTGGCCGGCGCCGCCGCGCTCGCCACTCGGGCCCGCGCGCACCTGCACGCCGGTCAGCCATTGCAGGCCATCCACCTCGCCGAGATCGTCATCCACGCCGACCCGGAGCATCCGGCTTCCCGGGCGGTCCTGAAAGCCGCGCATGAGGTGCTGCTGGCCGACAGCGTGAACTTCTGGGAATCCGCCTGGCTCACCACGCAGATCACGAGGTATACATGACCGCTCGCGTCAGCTTCGACTTCACCGGGACCCGCGCCCTGGTCACCGGCGCCACCAGCGGGATCGGGCACGCGGTGGCGAGGTTGTTCCGCGACGCCGGGGCCACGGTCACCATCACCGGCACCCGGGCGGCAGCCGGTGACTACGACACCCACCTCACCGGCCTGACCTACCGCCGGCTGGTACTCACCGATCCGGACTCCGTCGCGGCGGCAGCCGCCGAGATCACCGAGCTCGACGTTCTGATCAACAACGCCGGCGCGAACTTCCCCGGCGGCCTTGACGAGTCCGATCCCGACGGCTTCGACGCGTCGGTGGCTCTCAACCTCCTCGGGCACTACCGGCTCACCGCGGCCCTGCACCCGGCGCTGAGAGTCTCGCCCGCCCGCGGCGGAGCCAGCGTGGTGAACCTGTCGTCGATGTCGGCGATGCGCGCGGTCACTCTGGTGCCCGGCTACGGCGCGGCCAAGGCGGGCCTGATCAACCTCACCCGCAACCTGGCCGTCAAGTGGGCAGGCGACGGTATCCGGGTCAACGCGGTGGCACCCGGCCTCGTCGACACCCCGATGACCGCGCCGATGCACTCCATCCCGTCCGTCCTCGACGGCGAACTGGCGCACATTCCGCTGCGCCGCTTCGGAAACACCGCGGAGGTGGCGCCGACGGTGGCCTTCCTGTGCACCGAGCACAGCAGCTACACCAGCGGGGCGGTCTTCGTCGTCGACGGTGCCTCCGATTGCCTATGACCTGGTCGCTGCAGGCATCGAGTACACGGTTGAGCGCCCGTTCATCCCGATCGGCACCCTGCTCGGCGAAGTGGGGCGTCGCCTGAGAGTCCGCGTCCCGCCGGCCACGTAGGTCGGGCGAGCTGTGCCCATTGGGTTGGGGTGATCGGCGAGGTACTTGATGGCGCCCGCGATCTGGTTGCGGGTCGTCTGATCCCTTGGGCGTGACCGCCATGAGGAAATGAAGCGCTTCGTTAGACAAACCGTAAATGAAACGGCGTGAGACAACCGCAAGAAGCGCAGGTCAGAGAGTCGCCAGATGAAACGGAAGATGGGAACCTACAAGCCGCCGCCGCCTCCTTGTAGGTTCCGCATTTCGGTGGCGAAATTCGACCGGAATTCTGAAGGGCCGCAGTCAGAAGCCCCGTTGTTCGCCATGTAATCTCGGAACCCACAGCCGCCGTTATTATCAGCCGCTCGGAGGGACCCGCTCCTGCTAACCCGAGGAACCCGCTACTGGTCGGCGCTAACGACGCGCCGCGCGTTGACGTCGGGGAGGTGGCGCGCTGCGAGTTGGTAATCGGCGTCGTCATGGAGGACTATTAGGCCCTTGGCCGCCGCAGTGCCGCAGACCAGCAGATCGACGACAGACAGGGCACGCACCGCACCCGCGCCTGCGAGCCGGTGCTGCGCCGAATCGATCCACCGCCACACGGACTTCGGCACGGGCACATCGGGGTAGACGTCACGAAGCATCTGGTTCATCTGATCGAACTCATCCGCATCCCGGGCCGATCGACGGAACTGTGCTCGTTGCGGTTCGCACGATCCGACGGCCCCGCTCAGAAGCGAAGAGTTCCAAGCCTCGGTGATTTCCGGTTGTCGTTGGAGCCGCCAAACTGCGGAGGAATCTACAAGGAAGTAGATCAAGCCCCGACGGCCTTCTCGTTGGCCCGCGCGGCGAGCCAGCCCTCGTAGTCCCAGCTCTTCGCCTGCTCGCGGGACCGGGCCAGCGCTTCGATGCGCCGGAACCGTTCGACGTAATCGCGCATCGCGAGGTTCACGGCTTCCTTCTTGGTGTGCACCCCGGCGATCCGCATGATCGCGGTCAACGCTTCGTCATCGAGGTCGATCTGTGTCACCGACACGACAGCCTCCTCATGTTGCTAATGTATAAATTAAGCATACATCGCCAACATTGTGAGGGTCCCCCTACTACCTGATCAACGGCCGCACCCCCGCCGCGGCGACCACCTTCACCGCAGCGGCTTCGTCGCCGATCCATGATGGGCGGCATGGGGTCCGGCGGCATACCACTAACAACACAAGGAGAACCGCCTTCCATGAGCCGCAGCAATGCTCAGCGCCCGCCCCGCGCAGCCGACCACGGGCTGCAGCCGAACACCGGCCCCGCATCGAAC
>CAZDYH010000158.1:0-7073 GCA_964509355.1 uncultured Mycobacterium sp. | reverse complement strand
CAACGCTCACCAGACCCTTTTCAGGCGCAGGCCGGGAAGTCGATGACACGGTCTACTTGGGACGCCGGCGCAGACCTGCGGCGGTTGACCGCACCGCGTCCGTGATGCGCTTGACCATCGGACTGTCAAGCTTCCAGCACTGCCAGAACAGCGGCACGTCGAGGTGCGCGTCGGAGATCCGCACGAACGACCCGTCGGCCAGCTGCGGTGCGGCCAGTCTGTCGGGGAACATCCCCCAACCGAGGCCGGCCCGCACCGCGGCGGCGAAGCCCTCTGCGGTCGGGACAAAGTGCGTCGGTCTGGTCATGCTGCGGCGAAACGCTCTGCGCACCAACATGTCCTGCAGTGCGTCGTCACGGTTCCAGGCCAGCGACGGCGCCTCGGCCGCCGCTGCCGCCGTAAGACCGTCAGGCAGGTAACGCTCGATGTATGGCTGACTGGCGACCGGTAGGTACCGCATCACACCGAGCGGATGCACCCGACAGCCCGGCACCGGAGTGCGCTCGGTCGTCACGGCACCCATCACCACACCCTCACGCAGCAGCCGCGCCGAGTGGTCCTGATCCTCGATGCGGATGTCGAATAGAACGTCGTCGAGCGTCTCGAACACCCCTGTGAACCACGTCGCCATCGAATCGGCGTTAACCGCGATCGCGATCCGGGGGCGTTGTACCGGCCAACGATCGCCGCCCAGCTCTGCCAGTGCCTCGGACTCCAGCATCGAGGTCTGCGCCGCAAGCCGCTGCAGCGGAACCCCGGCCGGCGTTGCCGCGCATGGCTTTCCGCGCACCACCAGGACCTGACCGACCTGCTGCTCCAATGCTTTGATGCGCTGGCTGATCGCCGACGGCGTGACGTGGATCCTCTTCGCGGCGGCATCGAAGCTGCCGAGTTCGATCACCGCGGCGAACGCGGCGAGCTGCTGACCGTCGATCTTCACATTAGTGATACTAATGTAGTTGAAGAACAATTAGCTGTACTGGTCGGCATCTGCTACCTACCGTCGATGACATGACCTCGCCGCTGATCGTCACCTTCTCGACCGGGTTCATCACCGCGTTAACGCTGATCGCGGCGATCGGCGCGCAGAACGCGTTCGTGCTGCGCCAGGGCATCCGGCGTGAACACGTCATGCCGGTGGTCGCGCTGTGCACGGTGTCCGATGTCGCGCTGATCGCCGCGGGCATCGCCGGCGTCGGCGCCCTGGTCACGGCGCATCCGGCGGCGCTCACCTTGGCGCGGTTCGGTGGAGCGCTGTTCCTGGTCGGCTACGGCCTGCTCGCAGCGCGGCGCGCCTGGCGGCCGTCGACCCTGACACCGTCGGACGCCCCACCCGCGAGGCTGGCCGGCGTGCTGGTGACCTGCCTGGCACTGACGTTCCTCAACCCGCACGTGTACCTGGACACCGTCATCCTGCTGGGTGCGCTGGCCAACGACCACCACGACTTGAGATGGCTGTTCGGAGCCGGTGCGGCGACCGCCAGCGCCGTCTGGTTCGTCAGCCTGGGATTCGGCGCGCGCCGGCTGGCCGGACTGTTCGCGGCCGCGCGGACCTGGCGCGTCCTGGACGGCCTGATCGCCGCGACGATGATCGCACTCGGTATTTCGATCGCAGTGTCCTGACAACACCCCCAATTGCTGGATACGCTCGCGTGATGCAAAGACCATGGAGCCGGCGCGAATTCTTCGGAATTGCAGGGGTATCGGGGTTGTTCGTGGCGGCGGCGTGCTCGTCAGACAAGCCGGCGAACGGGACGCCGGGCGGCGGATCGGTAACCGTCACACATGCTTTCGGTGAGACGGTGATCCCGGAACCGCCCAAACGAGTGGTCAGCGCCGGCTTCACCGAGCAGGACGACCTGCTCGCGGTGGGAGTCGTTCCCATCGCGGTCACCGCGTGGTACGGCGATGAGCCGTTCGCGGTGTGGCCATGGGCCCGGCCGAAGCTCGGTGGGGCACAGCCGGTGGTTCTCAACCTGGACAACGGAATTCAGGTCGAGCAGATAGCGGGGTTGAAGCCCGACCTCATCGTGGCTACCAACGCCGGTTTGGATGTCGACACCTACCAGAAACTCTCGGCCATCGCCCCGACCGTGGCCCAGTCCGGCGGCGAGGCATTCTTCGAGCCGTGGAAGGACCAGGCCAACACCATCGGCCAGGCCGTCTTCCAGGCCGAGCAGATGAAGTCGCTGATCGCCGCTGTTGACGACAAATTCGTCACTGCCGGCAAGAACAATCCGCAGTTCAGCGGGAAGAAGGTGCTGCTGCTGCAAGGCACCTTCTATCTGGACAATGTGCTGGCAACGCTGCCGGGCTGGCGCACCGATTTCCTGACCCAGATGGGGTTCGTGATCCCGGACAGCATCAATCCGTTCGCGCGCGACCATCGCGCCTTCATCCCGCGTAACCAGATCGGTGGAGTACTCGACGCCGCCGACGTGCTGATCTGGTCGACCGAAAGCGAGGCCGACCAGGCGGCGCTACTGGCCGACCCGAATATCGCAGCGCTGAAGGCGACCGCGCAGAACGACAACGTCTTCACCACCAAGGACCTCTCCGGTGCGATCGCGTTCGCGTCGCCACTCAGCTATCCCGCGGTGGCCGACCAGTTGCCGCCGCTGCTTGCCAAGGCGCTGGCTTAACGGGTGCTTGGATAACCGGGTGACCAGCGAGCAGGTCGGCCAGGAATCCGAGCAGCACAGCGGCTTCGCGACGATCGGCTCGGTCTACTATCCGACGTTGGTCGCGGTCTTCACCGGCCTGGTGCTGATCTCCAACGTGACGGCGACCAAGGGCATCGCCTTCGGGCCGATCGTCGGCACCTGGTCGATCATCACCGACGGCGGGTTCATCGTCTTCCCGCTCACCTACGTCATCGGTGACGTGCTCAGCGAGGTGTACGGCTTCAAGGCCACCCAGCGCGCCATCTTCATCGGCTTCGCCATGGAGGCACTCGCCGCGCTGGCGTTCTGGGTGACGATCTACCTGCCGCCCGCCGACTTCTACGCCAACCAGGCCGCGTTCGAAGCTGTCGTCGGTGCCTTCACCCGACTCATCGTGGCCGGACTGGCCGGGTTCATCGTCGGGCAGACCGTCAACGCGTGGGTGGTCGTGCGGATCAAGGCCCACACCAAGGAAAAGCACCTCTGGGCGCGGCTGGTCGGCTCGACCGTCGTCGGCCAGCTGGCCGACACCGTGGTGTTCTGCAGCATCGCCGCCGGGGCGATCGGTATCAACACCGGCCGGGACTTCCTCACCTATGTCGCGCTGGGCTGGCTGTACAAGACGGCGGTCGAGGTGGTCATGCTGCCCGTCACCTACCGGGTTATCGCGTTCATCAAGCGCCGCGAACCCACATACACTCCGCTTTCGTGAAAAGCCCTCTGAGCCTTTGCTAAGGCAGCTCTGGCAGTGCTCCAAGATCGGGCCTGACGGCCTGAACGCGGCGCTACCGTCAATGAATGAGTGCGGCAACCGATGTGATGGTGCTCGACACGGTTCGCGACTACGGGGACCAGGCCCTGCTGCTTGAGTTCGACAGCACCGCGCAGGTGCTGGCGTGGACCGAGGCGCTGCACGAGGCAGGCCTGCCCGGGGTGCTCGATATCGTGCCGGCCTCGCGCACCGTGCTGGTGAAGCTTGCCGATCCCCGCTACCAGTCGGTCATCCGCCAGCGTCTGGGCAAGCTGCGGATCACACCCCATGCGATCGAACCGGCGCCCCCGGCCGGCCGCGTCGACGTGGTGATCGACGTCGTCTACGACGGCGCCGACCTGGCCGGGGTCGCCAGCCTCACCGGGTTGGAGGTGGCACAGGTGGTCAGCGCGCACACCGGCGCGCCATGGCGGGTCGGGTTCGGCGGTTTCGCACCGGGTTTCGCCTACCTGGTCGGTGGTGACCCGCAGCTGACCGTACCGCGGCACGCCGAGCCGCGGACCAGGGTGCCCGCCGGATCGGTGGCCCTGGCCGGCGAGTTCAGCGGGGTCTACCCCCGCGAGTCCCCGGGCGGATGGCAGCTGATCGGGCATACCGAGGCCGTGCTGTGGGATATCGACCGCCCCGATCCCGCGTTGCTCACCCCGGGCATGTGGGTCCAGTTCAGGGCCGTCCGACAGTGACCACACTGGAGATCCTGCGCACCGGACCGCTGGCCCTGGTGGAAGACCTGGGGCGGGCGGGCCTGGCAGACCTCGGCGTCTCGCGCTCCGGGGCCGCCGACCGGCGGTCGCACGCGCTGGCCAACCGGCTGGTTGCCAACCCCCCCGACCGGGCCACCGTCGAAGTGACCTTCGGCGGATTCTCGGCCCGAGTTCGCGGCGGCGATATCGATATCGCGGTGACCGGGGCCGACGCCGATCCAGCGGTCAACGGAGTTCCGTTCGGTACCAACAGCATTCACCACGCGCGCGACGGGGAGGTCATCTCGCTGGGCGCCCCGCACTCCGGCCTGCGGACTTACCTCGCGGTGCGCGGCGGCATCGACGTCGCACCGATCCTGGGTTCACGCAGCTACGACGTGATGTCGGCAATCGGCCCGCGGCCACTGCAGCCCGGAGACGTGCTACCGGTCGGCGCGCACACCACCGACTACCCCGAGCTCGACCAGGCCCCGGTGGCGGCCATCTCCGAAGACCTGATGGAGCTGATGGTGGTACCGGGTCCGCGGGACGACTGGTTCACCGGGCCCGACGCCCTGGTGCACACCGACTGGGTCGCCTCCGACCGCAGCGACCGCGTCGGGATGCGGCTCGTCGGCCGCCCGTTGCGGTACCGCTGGCCGGACCGGCAGCTGCCCAGTGAAGGCGCTACCCGCGGGGCGATCCAGGTGCCGCACAACGGGTTGCCGGTGATCCTCGGGCCCGACCACCCGGTGACCGGCGGCTACCCGGTGGTGGGCGTGGTGACCGACGAGGACATCGACAAGGTCGCCCAGATCCGGCCCGGACAGACAGTTCGCCTGCATTGGTCGCGCCCACGTTCTCCCTCGGGCCGGCCGACCTGGTAAACCAGCACTGTGCACACCCAGGTACACACTGCCCGCCTGGTCCACACCGCCGACCTCGACAACGAGACGCGCCACCAGGCCTACCAGCTGGTCGTCGACGCGTTCGCGGGCGCTGGAGAACTCGCCTTCACCGACGCCGACTGGGAACACGCACTCGGCGGCATGCATGCCCTGATCTGGTATCGCGGCGCATTGATCGCCCATGCTGCGGTGGTGCAACGCCGCCTGTTGTACCGCGGGACGGCACTACGCTGCGGCTACGTCGAGGGTGTCGCCGTCCGCGAGGACTGGCGCGGCCAGGGCTTGGCCCGCGCGCTGATGGACGCCATCGAGCAGGTGGTGCGCGGCGCCTATCAAGTGGGCGCGTTGAGTGCCTCGGGGATGGGCCGCACGCTCTACGGCGGACGCGGCTGGCTGCCGTGGCGCGGGCCGACATCGGTGCTGTCCCCCACCGGGCTGACCCGCACACCCGACGACGATGGAACTCTGTTCGTGCTGCCGGTCGAACTGAGCATGGACACCTCAGCGGAGCTCGCCTGCGACTGGCGCGACGGCGACGTCTGGTAACCCGGCCCGTGACGTGACCGGTGTCACGCCTTGTTCATGATTTGGCTAGCATCAATTGTCGTAGTGTGAGCGGTGACACCTTCGGTCCAAGGAGGTCCAGTGTCCAGCACCACCGAACTTGCCGAACTTCACCACCTCATCGGTGGATTGCGGCGGTGCATGACAGCCATGAAGGCCCGATATGGCGATACCCCCGCCATGCGGCGCATCGTCAATGACACCGAGCGGATCCTCAACGACGTCGAACTTCTCGAAATTGACGCCGCCGAACTCGACCTGGCCCGCCACACCGTCGAGCACTCCGGTGAGAAGATCCCCATCCCGGATACCCAGTACGACACCGAGTTCTGGCGTGACGTCGACGACGAGGGCGTCGGCGGCCACCACCGGAATCGGTGAGCCCAAGCGAACAGGGGTGCTGCCCGCTGGGTACCCTCCGATGAGCCCACGCGAAGAGGATCACACCAGATGAGCGCACCCACGGCGAACCGTCCTGCTACCGGCGTCTTCTCGCCGACCCGCGCCCAGATATCCAAACGCACGCTGCGCACCGACCGGTGGTGGCTGGCACCGCTGCTGACCAACCTCGGTCTGGCGGCTTTCGTCATCTATGCGACGGTGCGCGCGTTCTGGGGCAGTGCCTACTGGGTCGAGAAGTACCACTATCTGACGCCGTTCTATTCGCCGTGCGTCAGCGCGTCCTGTGAGCCCGGCGCCAGCCATCTCGGTGTCTGGTTCGGTCACTTCCCGCCGTGGATCCCGTTGGGCATCTTGGTGTTGCCGTTCCTGCTCAGCTTCCGGCTCACCTGCTACTACTACCGTAAGGCCTACTACCGTTCGGTATGGCAGTCACCGCCGGGATGCGCTGTCGCCGAGCCGCATTCGCGTTACACCGGCGAAACCCGGCTGCCGCTGATCATCCAGAACAGCCACCGCTACTTCTTCTACTTCGCGGCGCTGATCTCGTTGATCAACACCTACGACGCCATCATGGCGTTCCACTCACCGTCCGGCTTCGGATTCGGGCTGGGCAACATCATTCTCGTTACCAACGTGATCCTGCTGTGGGTGTACACGCTCTCCTGCCACTCGTGCCGGCACGTCACCGGCGGCCGGCTCAAGCACTTCTCCAAACACCCGGTCCGGTATTGGATCTGGACACAGGTCAGCAAGCTGAACACCCGCCACATGCTCTTCGCGTGGATCACGCTGGGCACCCTGGTGCTGACCGACTTCTACGTCATGCTGGTGGCCAGCGGCACCATTTCCGACCTGAGATTTATTGGTTAGCAACGTCATCGAGATGACGAGCATCAAGAGCAAGTGAGGTTTCATGGTTGAGGTCGAGCGGCACTCCTACGACGTCGTCGTGATCGGTGCCGGCGGCTCAGGGTTACGCGCGGTCATCGAAGCGCGCGAGCGTGGCCTGACCGTTGCCGTGGTGTGCAAGTCGCTGTTCGGCAAGGCGCACACCGTGATGGCCGAGGGCGGCTGCGCGGCG
>CAZDYH010000157.1:5495-7119 GCA_964509355.1 uncultured Mycobacterium sp. | reverse complement strand
CCTTGGGTTTCTGGAAGATTGTCAAGGCAGCCATATGAAACGGTCGGCTGGCACTCTCCAGCAGTAGGAATGACAGGTCGATCGGGGCTATCCGGGTCACGCGACAGTCTCCTTATGTCTTGACTAGTGCCACAAGGGAATTCAGTTCATCGACGAAGTAGTTGAACAGCACCCAGCCATCTTGGAGCACCTCGCGGTCAGTCAGCATGCAGACGTTGGCTTGCCCGTTATAGCTCCACATCGTGATGTTGAGTCCGGTGCCGTCGACGATCTGGCCGCTGGAGAACCAGTTGGCGAGCTTCCAATTGTCGAGGTACAGCGCCTGCTTCGGCCCGGGCACATTGGATAGCAACACGTTGCCAAAGAGACCGAAGCTCCCTCGCTTTCGGTGTATCGCCTTGCGCAGCGTCTTGATGGCCAAGGGCGGAAGAACCTGCATGACGGCATTAAGGTCGGCGCCGGCCTCCTTGACCTCCTTGATGTGCTCCTTCATCTCCGCGTTCGCCTCGTGGCTGGCCTGAAGTCGCTCGCCGGGGTCGGCGATGTCGCTTCGCAACCAGCAGTAGTCCTGGGTCGCGAAGTTGCCCAAACCTTCCATGCCCGCAGGCCTCTCGCCGGCGAATGGGGTTGCGCCGATCAGCGGGTGGGTGTCCGGGTTGTAGTTCAGGTCGGACAGCAGGTGTCGTACCGCGCCGGCGACACAGCAAGCGAATACATCGTTGATGGTGACACCGAGCCCCTTGCTGACGGTGACAAAGCGCTCGAGCGGGATGCTGTCGCAGACGAAGGTGCGGCCAGCGCTGAGGGCGACGTTGATCGGTGTTTGCTGCATGTTTCTGGGTGAGGGTGATGCCGGCAAGCCGGCCGCCTTTCGCTTCCGGCCCAGCAGGTATGTGCGCCACAGCCCCGAGGCCACCTTGGGAATGTTGCCGATCGTGACTTCGGGCCAGTCGCGCAGGGCCCAGCCCAGTCGGGTCGGCCACGAGGGCAGCGGTGCCGGGTTGTAGGCGGGGGCATTGCCGGCCTTGACGCCCACCTGCGGCTGATAGAACTGCTGCAGCAGCCACGACGCACCAACACCGTCGACATAGGCGTGGTGCACCAGCAGGACGATCGCGACTTTGCCGTCCGCGAGTCCCTCGACAACCCACTGCATCCACAGCGGCCGATCGCGGTCGAGTTGGTAGGAATAGACCGCCGACATGAACTCGCACAAGGCCTTGTGGTCTGCGGGCGGCGGGCAGGCGACACGGCGAATGTGGTAATGCAGATCGAAATCGGGATCGTCCACCCAGTAAGGGTGATTCAGGCCGAGCGGCGAGTCGAGGTACTTCCACCGCAACATCGGCACCAAATGTATCCGGCGTGCCGACTCGGCATAATACTTGTCGAACGACCAGCCGTTCGGATCGGTGGACGGATCGATGATCGCCACCTTGAACGTGTGCATGTAGGCCTTCGACGTTTCCATGCCCAGCATGAGTGCGTCGACACCGTTTAGTCGTTTCATAACTCCCCTCGGCTACGTCCGGAGTGGTCTCACTCGGCGCACGATTTCCGCGGGCTGTGCGGGGTCCCACTATGCCGTGAGTGCGGCTGGGGCCGCAGCGTATTGGTCGGTTTG
>CAZDYH010000157.1:0-5395 GCA_964509355.1 uncultured Mycobacterium sp. | reverse complement strand
GTGGTGCGTCGGGTGCTCAGCGGACCGACGACGGGCATGGCCAGCATGCGCAGCAGCACGGTGACCTCGCTTCCGAAGCCGGCGCTGTTGACCAGGACCAGGCTGGCAACCCGGTCGGGCTCGTGTGCGAGCAGCTGCAGCGCGATGGCGCCGCCGAGGGAGTTCCCGATCACGTGCAACGGACGCTTCTCGCCGAGGGTGCCGACGGCGCGGGCGAACGCCGGCAAGGTAACCGCCCACAGCGGCCGGTCGGAGAAGCCGAAACCGGGAACATCGAGCGCGATCACCCGATAGGAGTCGGCCAGCCGCTCATACTGCGGAGCCCAGTCCTCCAGGCTGCGGCCGATCCCGTGCAGCAGCAGCACCGGCGGCTTGTCGCGGTCACCGTCGACCCGGATGCGGGTGCGCCGACCGTCCACCTCCACGAAGGTGGGCCGGCTCATGCCGTGGCCATGTCCGGCGCCGTGGTCGAGCGCACGGCAGTGCTGAACCGCAGGGCCGAGTCCTCGACCGGGCCCTTGCGCAGCCGGGCATGGTCGGCGCTGTAGTCCATCTCCACCGTCCACGGGCCGCGCGAACCCTGCTGCGGAAACTGGTCCATCGAGCGCAGGATGTATCCGGCCGAGAAGTCCAGCAGCGGACGCTTGTTCATCGTCGGGTCGTCGGCGACCGGCACGACGGTGGTGTACCCGTGCCGGTCCATGTAGGCGAGCATGCGGCACAGATGGTCGCAGACGAGGTCAACCTTGAGCGTCCAGGACGAGTTGGTGTAGCCGATGGCGAACGCGAAATTCGGTATGCCGGAAAGCATCATGCTCTTGTAGGCAAGGCAGTCGTGGAGGTCCACCGATTGCCCGTCGACGGTGAGCTGCATCCCGCCGAAGGCCAGAAGTTGCAGTCCGGTTGCGGTGACGATGATGTCGGCCTCGAGCTCCTGGCCCGATTCCAGCAGGATCCCGCCCTTGGTGAAGCGCACGATGCGGTCGGTGACCACCGAGGCCTTGCCCTTCGAGATGGCTTTGAACAGATCGGCGTCCGGCACCGCGCACATGCGCTGGTCCCACGGGTTGTACTTCGGGTTGAAGTGCGTGTCGACGGCATACCCTTCGGGCAGCGCACGGGTGTTGAGCGCGCGGAGGATGCGGCGCATTAGCTGCGGGTGACGCTGGCTGGTGCGGTAGATGAGCCGCTGCTTGCCGATGTTGAACCGGCGGGTGAGCCGGTAGGCAAGCTTGTCGGGCAACACCCGGCGCAGCGAGTTGGCGATCGGATCCTTGCGCGGCAGCGGCATGACATACGACGGCGAGCGCTGCAGCATGGTGATGTGCCCGGCCGTGTCGGCCATCGCGGGGATCAGGGTGACCGCGGTGGCGCCGCTGCCGATGACGACGACCTTCTTGCCGGTGTAGTCGAGGTCCTCGGGCCATGCCTGCGGATGCACGATGACGCCGCCGAAGTCCTCCTGGCCCTCGAAGTGGGGCGTGTACCCGCCGGCGTAGTCGTAGTAGCCGGCCGCGGAGAACAGGATGTCGCAGGTGACGTCGAACTGCTCGCCGTCACGCTCCAGCGTGACCGTCCACTGCGCGGTCTCCGAGGAGAAGTCCGCCTTCAACACCTTGTGGTGCAAGTAGATCCGGCGGGCCAGATCGTCTTCGTCGATGACCTCGTGCAGGTAGTCGAGGATCTCGTGGGCGTCGGCGATCGCGTTGTCACTGGTCCACGGCTTGAACTCATAGCCGAACGTGTGCAGGTCGGAGTCCGACCGGATGCCCGGGTAGCGGAACAGGTCCCAGGTGCCACCGACCGCGTCGCGGCTGTCGACGATCGCGAAGGTCTTCCCCGGCTGTTTCGTGACCAGGTGGTGACCCAGGCCGAGGCCGGAGATCCCGGCACCGACGATCAGCACGTCGACGTGGCAGCTCAGCGGCTGCGTAGGACGGGTCTGGTGGAGCGAGTTGACGGTCATGGCGACTCCTGGTCGGGCAGTAGAAACTATAACGTGAATAATGTTATAGTTTCGTCGACCACTGTCAAGATGGCTTGAAATGTGATCCCAATCACCTCAGCGGAAAGGACGCCCGGATGACGACCACGCCCCTTCAGCGCCGCGAGCCCGTTCAGGCCCGCAGCCGGCGAACGGTGACCCGCATCCTGGACGCCGCAGCCGCGATCGCCGACGAGCAGGGTGTCGACGCGGCGACCACCCGCACCATTGCCGACCGCGCCGGGGTGTCCTACCCGTCGCTCTACCGGTTCTTCGGCGACCGCGACGCGATCCTCGACGAACTGCTCGAACGGCACTGCGCCGAGATCGACGCGCGGTGCGTGGCAGCCGAGCAGACCTGGGAGGTCCACTCGGTCGCCGAACTGCTGAACAACGAGATGGACCTGCACGTGGCGTACTACCGCGAGCACCCGGGCGCCGCCCGACTGTGGATGGGCGGCCGCAGTTCCCCCACGGTCACCAAGCATGTCCACGCGCGCATGCAGACGCTGGCCGGCCGCATGCACACGATCCTGGTCGACGCCGGGCTCATCCCGGCCGACACCGACCCGCGCGCCATGCTCGTCACCGTCGAAATCGCCGACCGCGTGCTCGAACTGGCCTACCGGGACAACAGCAACTTCGACCAGGCCATCCTGGGTATCGGCCGTCAGGCGCTGATCGCCTGGGGGCGAGATCTCGCCGAACCGCGGCCGTAACGCCATCGAGGCTGCGCTCAGATCGTGAAACACGGCCTCAGACTGCGATCTGTTCGCAGACTCGATGCGGTTATTGGTGACCTTGTGCCCTTGGGGCCGCGCCGCGCTGTGGTGACACTTACTGAATGTGGACAGCGTCGTCCGTTCCGTTTTCCGTGTGGCGAAAAATCGCCATGGCCACCTGGCAGCCCCGGAAAGACTCGATCATCTGGGCCACCATGGATATCGACGCGGTCCGGCTTCTCGAGTACATCGACGAAGTTCGCGCCGCCACCGGTCAGCACGTCACCCCGATGGATCTGGTCGGCAGGGCCAGCGCCAAAGTTTTCGAAGCACTCCCCGGACTCAACGGCCGGGTGGTGTTCGGGAACTTCGTTGCGTCGTCGACCATCGACGCATTCTTCGTTGTCTCGTTACGCACCGATCCCGTTGCGGGGGCACAGGCTTCCAGCACTGACCTTTCCGGCACCGTCGTGCGGCGCGTGAACGAGAAGACGCCGTGGGCGATCGCCAAGGAGATCGCCGACCGCGCGAGCCGTATTCGGCACGACGCGGACCCGCAGTTCAAGCAGGCCAAAGCCGTGGCCAAAGCGCTGCCACCGGTGCTGCTCGGCCCGGTCATGGACGCCATCGCCTTCGTCACCGAAAGCCTGCAGATGCCGCTTCCCCTCCTCGGTATGGAGGCGCGACCGTATGGATCGATCCTGATCAGCAACGTGGGAACCTATGGTCTCGACTCGGCTGCTGCGCCCTGGCCGACGTTCTGCCATGTGCCGATCGGGATCATGATGGGCGCGGTGACCGACAAAGTGTTGGCGCGCAACGGCCAACCCGTGGTTCGTCCGGTGCTGCCGCTGACGATCGGTCTGGATCACCGGTTCGTCGACGGCTACCAGGCGGCGACGATGTCGCGGGTGTTCCGCGAATACCTCTCTGAGCCAGCGGCTTTCGACCCGGTTCCGACCGCGCCGTCGAAACGTGCCGCATCCGTGCGGTCCAACGGAAAGAAGCCGGCCACCGCACGCGCCAGAAAGCCGGTTTCGCCTCACCCGTGAGCCACCTGCGTGCCGATCGACATTGAGCAGGCCAGTCTTTGTCATCGGCTCGCTGGGTCAGCGGCCGCCGCCACCCACCTCGGCGGGCAACGGTGGCGGCAACGGCGTTGTCGGCGTCGGCGTTGACTTCGCGGTCGGCGCTGTGGGCGCGCTGGGGGTTTGCGACCCGTGGAAGTCCACCATCGGCTCTTCGCGGATCACCTGCTCACCGGCGCTGACGACCAGCGAGCTCGAGGTCACCGTGTAAGTGATCCCGTAATTCTCAGCGACGAATGCGCCGTCGCCGTTCCGCGAGGCGGGGATGATCAGCTTGGCACCATCGCGCACCCGCACGCCGCGGTACTCGTACTGACCGCCCGGGGTCTGGCAGATCGCCACGCGCGAGGTCGGCGTGCTGCCGAAAGCGGCCGCCGCGTTCGGCGGGGTGCACCGCGCCGTGGAGTCGACGTAACCCTGGCCGTCACTGGTGGGCGCGCCAGTGGCCGACGGCATCGCGATGGCGAGCAGTGCGGCACCCGCCGCCGCGGCGACGGCCAGGCGGGGCGCGGAAAGCCGGAAGAAGGAAGGCATCGACCTCCACGACACCACGGCTGGCCGGGTTGCGCCCGTGTCGATGCCGAGACAGTACGAAATCGTTAGGTCCTCGAAACACGCGCCGAAATCGCATCAAGCCGGGTCGGTTGCATCCCAGGGCACTGTGGCCGATACCCATTGGGTGATCCGACCTTCCTGATCGTTCCGATGAAGGTGACGTGGCGGTTGGCGACGGCCCTCATCACGTCATGGCCGGGAACGGGAAGGCGCGCGGTTCGCGGCACGGCCTGCCGCGGGGCCACACAATCAGTGCATGCTTCA
Source organism: uncultured Mycobacterium sp. (assembly GCA_964509355.1). Classification (GTDB taxonomy): domain Bacteria; phylum Actinomycetota; class Actinomycetes; order Mycobacteriales; family Mycobacteriaceae; genus Mycobacterium. Next base: position 782 of record CAZDYH010000157.1, on the reverse strand, counting down.
CCGGAATGACTTGGCCGCAAGACCTGTGATCGCCGCGATGACCTCAAAGTCCGCATCGCGGTGAATGATGCTGACGCCGTAGCGAATGGACACTGCGGCAATCAGACAGTCGTTGATACTTCGGATCGTCTGACCGGCCCGCCGGGCGGCCCGGTAGATCACTGCAGCGCTGCGAAAGTCCACTGCATCATCGATTCTCAGCGATGGTAGCCCGTTGACCAGTTGCTCGAGCTTGGCGTGCCTGTCGTCGTCGACAGCGCCGGACAAGATCTCCATCGCGATCGGCTCGCACATGACGACCTGATCCGGTTCGGTCGACAGGAGCCGGCGCACCTCGACCGCGGCGGCCGACCCGGTCGCGCGGAAGTACTCGATCCAGGCCGACGTATCGATCAAAATCATCGGAACTCGCTGGGTCGATCTCGCCGGATGTCTTCAAGGTCGACGTCCCAACCGACGCCTTCCAGGCTCAAGAGGAACTCAGCACTCAACGGGACGCCGACCAGGCGCCGAAGGGCCAGGTCAACGGCCTGCTTCTTCGTTGCAACACCGTACCGGCGCATCACCTGGGCAATCAGCTCGTCGTCGATCTCAATATTGGTCCGCGACATACACCCACTATACACATCCAATACACCAGATCGGTGTGGATGTGTCGGTTTCACCAGTAGACATGCGACTTTGCATGCTAAGATGCAACTATGCCTAAGACCGTGCAGATTCGCGACATCGATGACGAGGTGTATGCCGGTTTGGTGCGTCGCGCCGCTGAGGAGGGCATC
>CAZDYH010000156.1:0-7135 GCA_964509355.1 uncultured Mycobacterium sp. | reverse complement strand
TTATCCCGAAGTGCAGGGCAGATCACCCACGTGTTACTCACCCGTTCGCCACTCGAGTCACCCCCGAAGGGGCACTTTCCGTTCGACTTGCATGTGTTAAGCACGCCGCCAGCGTTCGTCCTGAGCCAGGATCAAACTCTCCAAACAAAACTCAAAATGTTCAGAAATACCTGACATCGTCAGAAAAACTGACAAAAACAAAAACACCACACCCCCAACACGGGGCGCCAGAGGCATGGTCAAAAAAACAACAACAAACAAAAACCACCAAACACACTATTGAGTTCTCAAACAACACACCCGGTTAACAGGCAACCCTGCCACTGTACTCCACTTGAACAGAGACGTCAAACCTCGTCCACCGGCTTGTTCGGCCGGGGCCGTTGGGTTCTACTCGGAGTGTACCCGCTCGATCTCCGCTCCCAAACTCGCCAGGTTCTCGACGAACAACGGGTATCCGCGATCGATGTGAAATACGTCGTGGACCTCGGTGTCGCCGTCGGCGACCAGCCCGGCCAGCACCAGCCCGGCCCCGGCACGGATGTCCGACGACCATACCGGCGCACTCGACAACTGCGGGATGCCCCGCACCACCGCGTGGTGCCCGTCGGTCCGTGCGTCGGCGCCCAGTCGGATCATCTCCTCAACGAACCGGAACCTCGCCTCGAACACGTTCTCGGTGATCATCGATGTGCCCTCGGCGATCGACGCCATGGCGATCACCATCGGCTGCAGGTCGGTCGGGAACCCCGGAAACGGCAGCGTCGCGACATTGGTCGCTTTCGGCCGCTCGTACTGCACAACGCGAAAGCCGTTGTCGTTCTGAGTGACGGTGGCGCCCGCGTCGTGCAGCTTGTGCAGCACCAGTTGCAGGTGCAATGGGTCGACGCCGGTCACCGCGATGTCGCCGCGGGTCATCGCCGCAGCGATCCCCCAGGTGGCGGCCACGATGCGATCGCCGATCACGCGGTGCTCGGTCGGATACAGCCGGGGCACGCCGGTGATCGTCATCGTCGAGGTCCCAGCACCCTCGATCTGCGCCCCCATCTGATTGAGCATGGTGCACAGGTCGACCACGTCCGGTTCGCGCGCCGCGTTGTGGATCGTGGTGACACCCTCGGCCAGGACCGCGGCCATCAGGATGTTCTCGGTTGCCCCCACCGACGGGAACTCCAACTGAATCTCCGCGCCGCGCAATGTGTCTGCCTCAGCGACCACACAGCCGTGCTCGATATTGCAGCTGGCACCCAGCTGCCGAAGTCCCGACTGGTGCATATCCAGCGGGCGGGAGCCGATAGCGTCGCCTCCCGGCAGCGCGACCTTGGCCCGCTTGCACCGGCCCACCAACGGCCCGAGGACGCATACCGAAGCGCGGAACTGACGTACCGCGGCGAAATCCGCGTCGTACTTCGGTTCGTCGGGCGAGTTGATGCGGACGACGGAGCCGTCCAGCTCCACGTTGGCACCCAATCCCCGCAGGACATCCGCCATCAGCGGTACGTCCAAGATATCGGGGCAGTTCGTGATGGTGCTCGTGCCCTCAGCCAGCAGTGTGGCCGCCATCAGCTTGAGCACGCTGTTCTTGGCTCCCCCGACAGCAACTTCGCCTGACAACCGGGCACCCCCGGTCACCACGAATCGCTCGCTCACGCCGGTCAGTGTAGTGAGTGGCCTGGCCAATGTCAGTCTGGCCGGTACGGTTTGACCATGGCAGTCCACCTGACCCGCATCTATACCCGCACCGGCGACGACGGCACGACGGGATTGAGTGACTTCTCACGGATCTCCAAGAACGACGCCCGGCTCGCCGCATACGCCGACTGCGACGAAGCCAACGCCGCGATCGGCGTGGCCATCGCACTTGGTCAACCGGACGAGCAAATAACCAAAGTGCTGCGGCAGATTCAGAATGACCTGTTCGATGCCGGGGCGGATCTGTCCACCCCGGTCGTCGAGGCACCCGAACATCCGCCGCTGCGGATCACGCAGAGCTATGTCGACCGGCTCGAAGCGTGGTGCGACGAGTACAACGACGCGCTCCCGGCGCTGAACTCATTCATCCTGCCGGGTGGTTCCGCACTCTCGGCCCTGCTGCACGTCGCCCGTACGGTCGCGCGGCGGGCTGAGCGGTCGGCATGGAGCGCCGTCGAATCTCACCCCGACACGGTCAGTGTCTTGCCGGCCAAGTACCTCAACCGGCTGTCGGACCTGTTGTTCATCCTGTCGCGGGTCGCCAACCCCGACGGCGATGTGCTCTGGAAGCCCGGCGGCGCGGATCGGGGAAAGGTTTGAAAGCCAGGCGCAGCAGGGAGATCCGCGCGGCAGCTAGATCGTGCGACGGCGGGCCCGGGGCGACGGGCGGGATTCCAGCCACGACAGGAACGCTGTCAGGGCCCCCCGGTCAAGTGCGATCTCATGGCCGCGCCGACGATCCTGGGTGCTGTCGCGCAATTCCAGCACGACAATCTCCTCGGTCATGATGTCGAACTCGTCACCGCGGGGCGCCCGTCGCGAGACGATCTCGGTGCCGCGGCGACTGAGCCGGCGATCCGGCCACCAGCGCAGGCTCGACAGTCGGTAGAACACCGCTTCGCCCCCCCGGTAGCGGATCACGCCATGCCGCCAACCATGCCCACCGACGGCGGGAACATCGCGAAGGATCGCCGCAGTGCCACCCTGGCGGAGCTTCCACAGCCGGTAGCTCAGGGCGACGACGACCAGCAGAAGCACACCCATCACCACGACCATGACGAACATGGGCGCGCTCATGGGCCGCTGCCCCGCTAGTCGATCTGTCCCAGGGCGCGCAGCCTGGCCCGACCCCTGGCGGCGGTCGCAGGATCGTCCGACTCGGAGTCGCGCTTGGCGGCATCCGCATCGATCTCGGACTCGAACTCGGCGGACTCGGCCAGGATGATGACCCCGTCATCGGTCACCGACAGGAAGCCGCCGTCGACAGCGATACGCAGGTCGTCTTCGCCCTCGCGTTCGACACGCACCATCGCGTCATCGACCAACTGAGCCACCAGCGGGATATGCCGGGGCAGGATGCCGATCTCACCCGAGGTGGTGCGAGTGAAGAGGAACGTGGCCTTCCCCGACCAGATCTCACGCTCGACGGCGACGATCTCGACGTCCAATTCGGCCACCTCACACCACCTTTCGAGCCCTGATCGCGGCGGTCACAGCTTCACGCCGAAGCTTTCGGCCTTCTTGGCCAGGTCCTCCAGACCGCCGATCAGGAAGAACGCCTGCTCGGGCAGGTGATCAAAGTCGCCCTTGGCCAGCCTGTCGAAGGCCTCGATGGTTTCCTTCAGCGGGACAGTCGAACCCGGCTGCCCGGTGAACTGTTCGGCGGCCATCATGTTCTGCGACAGGAAGCGCTCGATGCGACGCGCCCGGTTGACCAGCTGCTTGTCCTCCTCGGAGAGCTCGTCGACACCGAGGATCGCGATGATGTCCTGAAGGTCTTTGTAGCGCTGCAGGATTCGGATGACTTCCTGTGCGACGCGGTAGTGCTCGTCACCAACCACACCCGGGTCGAGGATGGTCGAGCTGGACGCCAGCGGGTCCACCGCCGGGAAAATGCCCTTGGAGAACACCGCACGGCTGAGCTCGGTGGTGGCGTCCAGGTGTGCGAACGTCGTCGCCGGCGCCGGGTCGGTGTAGTCGTCGGCGGGCACATAGACCGCCTGCATCGAGGTGATCGATCGACCACGCGTCGAGGTGATGCGCTCCTGCAGCTCACCCATTTCGTCGGCCAGCGTGGGCTGGTAGCCCACCGCGGAGGGCATCCGGCCTAGCAGCGTCGAGACTTCCGAGCCGGCCTGGGTGAACCGGAAGATGTTGTCGATGAACAGCAGCACATCCTGGCCCTGCTCGTCGCGGAAGTACTCGGCCATCGTCAGCGCCGACAGTCCCACCCGCATACGGGTACCGGGCGGCTCGTCCATCTGGCCGAACACCAGCGCGGTGTCCTTGAGGACGTTCGCGTCGGCGAGCTCGACCCACAGGTCGTTGCCCTCACGGGTGCGCTCGCCCACACCGGCGAACACCGAGGTGCCACCGAAGTTGCGGGCGATACGGTTGATCATCTCCTGGATCAGCACCGTCTTGCCCACGCCGGCGCCACCGAAGAGTGCGATCTTGCCGCCACGCACGTACGGCGTGAGCAGGTCGACTACCTTGAGACCCGTTTCGAGCATCTCGGTGCGCGGCTCGAGCTCGGAGAAGGGTGGAGGCTTGCGGTGGATGGACCACCGCTGCAGGTCTGACCCATAACCCGGCTCGTCCAGGCAGTCGCCGAGGGCATTGAAGACGTGGCCCTTCACGCCGTCACCGACCGGCACCGAGATGGAACCGCCGGTGTCGACGACCTCGACACCGCGGACCAGGCCGTCGGTGGGCTGCATCGAGATGGTGCGCACCAGGTTGTCGCCGAGGTGCTGGGCGACCTCCAGTGTCAGGGTCTTGGCGAGTTCCTTATAGGTGATCTCGGCGTGCAACGCGTTGAACAGCTCGGGCACCGAACCACGCGGAAACTCCACGTCGACCACGGGGCCGGTGATGCGAACGACGCGGCCGGTGCTGGCGCTGCTTTTCTTGCCGGTCTTCGTGCTTTCGGCGGTGGCAGTCATATCCTCTTCACTTCCTACGGGGCCTAGTGTTTGGCGCCGGCCAGCGCATCTGCGCCACCGACGATTTCGCTGATTTCCTGGGTGATCTGGGCCTGACGTTCCCGGTTGGCCTCCAGCGTAAGGGCCTTGATCAGATCGTCGGCGTTGTCAGTGGCCGCCTTCATCGCCCGCCGGCGCGATGCCGACTCCGAAGCGGCAGCCTCGAGCAACGCAGCGTACACACGAGTGGACAGGTATCGCGGCAGCAGCGAAGCGAACAGCGCCGCGGCGTCCGGCTCGAACGAGAACAGCGTGTGCGGCCCGGTGTCCTCGCCCACGTACTCGACCACCATCGGAGCGATCCGGCGTGCCTCGGCGGTCTGCGCCAACATCGACCGGAATTCGGTGCACACGATGTGGATCTCGTCGACGCCGAGGATCCCGTCGGGCCCGGGATCCTCGCCCACGTCATCGGCGCCGGCCATGAAACCGGTCACCAACACGTCGGCGATGGCCTGCGCGCTGGCGTAAGTGGGCTGCTCGGAGAAGCCGGTCCACGACTCGATCACCTTGCGCTGGCGGAACCGGTAGTAGTTCAACGCCTTTCGGCCGACCACATACAACACCGGGGTCTTACCATCTTCGCGCAGCAGCGAACAGAGTTCCTCGGCGCGGCGCAGCACATTGGCGTTGTAGCCGCCGCACAGGCCCCGGTCGGACGACACCACCAGCACCGCCGCCCGCCTGGGCTCGTCGCGCTCGACGAGCAGCGGATGATCGAGCGCGCTCGCGTCGGCCAGGTTGGTGAGCATGGTGGTGATCTCGGCGGCGTACGGCCGGGCCGCCTGGACCCTGGCCTGCGCCTTCGAGATACGCGACGTGGCGATCAGCTCCTGGGCCTTGGTGATCTTCTTGATCGACCCGGCGGAGCGGATTCGTCCGCGCAGCTCGCGCAGTGTGGCAGCCATCGGTATCCGACCTACTTCTTCTTCGGCGCCGGCTTGCGGACCTTGACCGACTCCTTCTCGAGGTCCTCGGGATTCATCGCCGCCACCTCTGCTTCGACGACCACCGAGCTACCGTCGGTCGTCGCGAAGCCCTTCTTGAAGTCGTTGATGACGTTGATCAGCTTGTCTTCGGTCTCGTCGGAAAGCTTCTTGGTCTCCCTGATGTCCTTCAGGATCTCCCCGTGTGACCCGCGCACATGCTCGAGCAACTCGGTCTCGAACCGGCCGACGTCCTCCACTGGCACGGAGTCCAGATGACCCTTCGTCCCCAGGAAGATCGCCACCACCTGCTCCTCGACGGCCATCGGGCTGTACTGCGGCTGCTTGAGCAGTTCAACCAGACGCGCGCCGCGCTCCAGCTGCGCCTTCGAGGTGGCGTCCAGGTCGGAGGCGAAGGCCGCGAAAGCTTCCAGCTCGCGGTACTGCGACAGGTCCAGCCGCAGTGACCCGGCGACATCCTTCATGGCCTTGATCTGCGCGGCACCGCCGACGCGGGACACCGAGACGCCGACGTTGATGGCGGGGCGCACACCCTGGTTGAAAAGGTCGGTTTCCAGGAAGCACTGGCCGTCAGTGATCGAGATGACGTTGGTCGGGATGTAGGCCGAGATGTCGTTGGCCTTGGTCTCGATGATCGGCAGGCCGGTCATCGAGCCGCCACCGAGTTCATTGGACAGCTTGGCGCAGCGTTCCAGCAGGCGCGAGTGCAGGTAGAACACGTCACCGGGGTACGCCTCGCGGCCCGGCGGGCGGCGCAGCAACAGTGAGATTGCGCGGTAGGCCTCGGCCTGCTTGGTCAGGTCGTCGAACACGATCAGAACGTGCTTGCCGTCATACATCCAGTGCTGGCCGATGGCCGAACCGGTGTAGGGCGCAAGCCATTTGAACCCGGCCGAGTCCGATGCGGGGGCCGCCACGATGGTGGTGTAGTCCATCGCGCCGCCCTCTTCGAGGACGCGGCGCACGCTGGCGATCGTCGTGCCCTTCTGGCCGATGGCCACGTACACGCAGCGCACTTGCTGCGTGGGATCGCCGGACTCCCAGTTCTGCCGCTGATTCAAGATGGTGTCGACGCAGACCGCGGTCTTGCCGGTCTTGCGGTCACCGATGATCAGCTGCCGCTGCCCACGCCCGATCGGGGTCTGGGAGTCGACGGCCTTGATGCCGGTCTGCAGCGGCTCGCTCACGCCCTGGCGCTGCACCACCGAGGGGGCCTGGAGTTCCAGGGCGCGCCGAGTCTCGGACTCGATGTCGCCGCGCGCGTCGATCGGCTGACCCAGCGGGTTGACCACCCGGCCCAGGAAGGCGTCGCCGACGGGCACCGAGAGCACCTCGCCGGTGCGCTTGACCTGCTGGCCCTCTTCGATGTGTTCGAAGTCACCCAAGATCACCGCGCCCACGCTGTGCTCGTCGAGGTTCAGCGCCACACCCAGCACGCCGCCGGGGAACTCGAGCAGTTCCTGCGTCATGACCGAGGGCAGGCCCTCGACGTGGGCGATACCGTCGCCGGCG
>CAZDYH010000155.1:0-7193 GCA_964509355.1 uncultured Mycobacterium sp. | reverse complement strand
ACCGGCGCCGGCGAGCGTGCCGGCAATGAGTGCTCCCAGACCAAAATCCGACATTGTTGCCTCCCTGTGCTTCAGATCGCCGGCTCCCTTTTCCGGGAACTGCGGGGGACTGTATAGCATTCACGCCCTCGGCAACACGGATTCCGCGGTGTGGGTACGTAGAGCAGACGCTTCACGGTCCCGCGGGCGCGTCGACCGGGAAGCCCGCCAGCCCCAAATCGATGGCTGCGAGACTCGCCTGCGTGCGGTTGTTGACGCCCAGCTTGGTGTAGACACGCTCGACGTGGTTGCGCGCGGTCTTCTCGGCGATGTACAGCTCGGCGGCGATCTCCCGGTTCGACCGGCCCTGCGCGACGAGCCGCAGCACCTCGACCTCCCGGTCGGTGAGCCCCGCCGGCCAGGGCGTCCGCCGCGATACTCGATGCCCGGCCGCCGCCAACACGGCCTCCACCGACTCGGCGTCGAGGCGTCCTGCGCGCGCCTCGCGCCGCAACTGGTCGGCGGCGCCGCGAGGATCGGACGCCGGCCGATGTGGACGCGGCTCGAGCAGTGCGTGATAAGCCTCTGCCGCGGCGAGCAACCGGTCGTGCGCGGTCAACTCCGCGCCGGCGATCCCTCGGGGAAAGCCGGATCCGTCGATCCGTTCCCGGTGCTTCGTCGCGATGGACACCACCGACTCCAAGCCGTCGACCCGGCTCAGTATCCGGCCGGTCAGATACGGATACATCCGGACCCGCTCCCATTCAGCGGTGCTGAGCGGCCCCTTCTTCTCCCAGATCTGGTTGGACACTCCCATCCTGCCGAGGCCGTGCACCAGGCCGGCGCGGTAGAGGCGCGTGATGTCTGCCGACGATATGCCCAGACGTCGGGCGGCCCCGGCCACCAGATTCGCGACGCCACGCGAATGACCCAGGGTGAACGGACATTTGAGGTCGACGAAATCAGCCATCGCCCCGAGCAACTCGTCGATCTCGTCGCCGTGGAGAGTCCGGTCGCGATCCGGCGCCTGCGCCAACGCCTCTGTCCAGACATCTATTTCGAGCAACCCGTCCACGATCGCAGCCGCGTCACGCTCGAACACCTCCACCACCGCCGGGCTGAACTGAGTGCCGCGCCGGGAATGCAGCACCTCCACCGCATGCTCGAGCCCACCCGTGCGCAGGTACACCTCGACGACGTCTGCGACGTGGACGATGCGGATCTCGACCGGAATGTCCTCTCCGCGAGCACCGCTCGGCAATCCCCGGCCGTCCCAGCGCTCGAACGCGTAGGCCAGCGCGTCCCGGACCTGCCCGTCCAAACCCATCCGATCGGAAAGAACCCCGGCAGAACTGCAATGCGACTGGATCATCTTGGCGACCTCGCCACGAGCCGTGAGAAGAAAGGCAGCCGAACGGATACCGCGCTCCCAGCCCGGTAAGCCGCGTCCGACGTGACTCATCATCAGACGCAGGAACGGCAGCCCGGTCATGTCCACCGCATAGGTGTCGGCCCGGAAGGCGATGTCGTCGCCGAAGAGCCCGGAGAGTTCGTGGGAGTCGGCGTGACACCCAATCCATCCCAGCAGATTCGCGTAGTACACCGTCGCTCGTTGTTGCGCGTCGAGGCTCATGCGCTCGGCGATCCGTGTCGCGATCACCGACGACCGAAGCATGTGTTCCATCGGCTGACCCAGACCGAGGTCGATCGCCAGGGACGTCGCGGCCAGCAACTCGGCTCTACGCGGACCCTTTCTCGAGCCGTGCAGCGTCGCGTTCGGGTGCACGTCCACATTGTCCACCCCAAGTCGCCGATGTCGATGCGACAGACGCGGGTGCATCATTGTCGACTTTCGGTCAGGCGGCGGGGGCTCGGTCGAGCGCGAGCAGCGCGTCGACCTCGGGCCGCATGGCATTAGCTCGAAGAGGCGCTCGCGCAGCTCGCCCAGGTCCCAGCGGTAGCTCGCGATGCGCTCGGTGATGTCGAACAGCGGCCCGGAGAGTCGGTCACGCATGCGTTCGTAGCCGGCCAGCGCGTCCTGCTGGGCCTGCCCGCCGCGGGGTGCTTCGAGAACCGCACGGGCGAGCAGCTCCGCGTCGCGCAGCGCGTCGGTGATGCCGTGCGCGGTGATCGGGTCCTTGAAATAGCCGGCGTCGCCGACCAGCGCCCAGCCCGGGCCCGCGCAGCCCCGGATCCAGCCGGGCTGACCAGGGAAGGCGCGTAACGGGCCGACCCGTGGCGCGGCGCCGATCGACCGGGCCAGCTCCGGGGCGGCCTCGGTGAGCAGCGACAAGTAGGTGGCGTCGAGGCTCGCGGACCGCTTTTGGGCGAACCTGGCGCTGGCAGTGCCGGCCCAAACGCACGCCAACCCGTCGCCGGTCGGCACCACGCCCGCAGCAACCCCGGGCCGGTATGCCCACCGGTAGCGATCGCGGGGGAGTCCGGGAAAGTAGCCGTAGACGACTGCGCCGGAAGCCGTGCCCCGGCGTCGAAAAGGGGCGTCGACGGCCTGTGCGACCGTCGAGTTCCGCCCGTCGGCGCCGACGGTCAGCGCCGCGGTGGCGCGGAACGGCATACCGGTCCCGCGCTCGATCCCTTCGACGCCGCGCACCCTGCTGTCGTCGGTCAGCAGGCGCGTCACGCGCGCCGGGATCCGAACTTCGGCGCCTGCCGCGCGGGCCGCCTCCAGCAGCAGCGGGTCGAGGACGGTTCTGCGTGGGGCGCGCAGCGCCGAGATGCCGCCGCCGGGGCGGATGTCGACCGTCTCGATCTCGTCGCCGTAAGCGAACTCGGTCGCCAGGATGGCCGGGGTTCTCGCGGCGACGACCGCGTCGAGCAGGCCCCAGCGGTGCAGCTGCAGCACGCCGCCGCGCATGAGCGCATGGGTGGACAGGGTGTCCGTCCCCGGCCGGGCGGCCTCGACGACAAGCACGCGCAAGCCGCCGCGGGCCAGCAGCATCGCGGTCGCCGCGCCTGCACACCGGCCGCCGACGACGATCGCGTCATAGTGCTGGTGATCCATGGGATCTCCTCAGTTGGAGTCGAGGTGGTGGGCGAGGTGGCCGCTCAGGTCTGCGGCGTCGGCGGCCGCGCCGTCGATGAAGCTCGATTTGCGACGGCGCAGAAAGGGCATGCCCATGAGATACAGGCCGGGGCTTGCGGTCACGCCGCCGTCATGGCGGACATGGCCCTTTCGGTCGATCACCGGGACGTCGAGCCAGGACAGATCCGGGCGGAACCCGGTGGCCCAGAGGATCGTCCTGATTTCACCGAAGCGTAGGTCGATGGTCAACGGCGCGGCGGTGGGAACAGCCGTGGGGATGACCGGTTGCCGCGGATCATCGCTGCCCACATCTACTTCGGCCGCTAGTGCGTCGATGGTGTCGAGCAGCCGTCCGAGCTTCAGGTCGGCCAACGCGCACATGTTGGGCAACGAACCGGAGAACTGCGCGATCCCGTCTCGAATGCCGGCCAACCGTCCGGCCAGCCGCACCCCGAGCCGGCTCAGCGAGTTGAGGTCGACGGTTGTCCGATCGGGTGAACCGACCAGCTGCATCGAGGGCAGGTTGCGAGCCCGGGCGAGGTCGGGAACCTCGTCGTAGCGCTCGTCCAGCAGCCCCGCCGCGTCCATCCACCACAGGATGTCCCTACCCCGATAGGTGCGCGGCATCCGGATGTGCTCGCCGACGGCGAGCGTGACGGGCCGGCCGGAGCGGTGCAGCTCCGCGGCGATCTGGATCCCGCTTGCCGAGGCGCCGACGACGAGGACCCCGCCGTCGGGAAGCTCGTTCGGGTTGCGGTAGTCCGCCGGGGTCAGCGTGGTGATCCCGGCGGGCACGCTGTGCTGCAGCGCAGGCACTTTGGCAACGGTGCTGGCGCCCGGGGCGAGCACGACCGACCGCGCATGCCACGTGTCCTGGTCGGTCTGCACCAGGTACCCGCGCTCGGTCGGCCGCACCGACGTCACGGTTGTGTTCGCCAACACCGGCGCCGCAATGTCTTTCGAGTAGTCCGCGATCAGCTCCGCGACCTCGGATGCCGCGAGATAGCCGTCGGGGTCGTCGCCACGGTAGGCGTAGCCCGGTAACCGGGTCATCCAGTTGGGCGTGAGCAACCGCAGCGAGTCCCACCGCTGCGTGCGCCAGGAGTGCGCTACCTCGCCGCGTTCCAGCACGACGTGATCAATCGAACGGTCGGCGAGGCAGCGACTCATGGCCAGTCCGCTGTGTCCGGCCCCCACCACCACGGTGGTTGTCTTCGGCATCGTAGGTCTCAGGACACGTCGACGGTCACGTTGGTGGGGTTGGTGAGGATGTCGTACACCGCCGAGCGCCTCTGCGACTGCGCGACCAGGGCTTTGACCTGCTCCGCGGTAGCGTCGGCGTCGATCTTGTAGCTCACCCTGACCCCGTTGAAGCCGTTGCGGATCTCAGGATCGGCACCCAGGATTCCGTGCAGGTCGTGCTCGGCCTCGACGGTTGCCTGCACCGAGTGCAGCTGGATCTTGCGCTGCTGGGCGATAGACGCGATACCGGCGGTAAGGCAGCTGCCGAGGGCAACCAGTACATACTCGACCGGTGTGATGCCGTTGTCCTGCGCGGCGAACGCGAGCGGATGGTCGGCGTCATAGCTGAACGTCGTCTTGTGCTGCTGCGGCTCGCCGAACCCGTAGAAGGTGTCGACGCTCGAGCGGCTGTGGGTGCCGCTGACCCAGGAAACCGTTGCCCGCCATTGGAACTGCGCGATTTCGGGGGTGTCGGCCAAGGCCTCACGGACGCCGAGCAGGGCTTCGACGTTGACGCCGTTGTCGACCGGGGTCTGCGTCATGGTCATGAACTTCTCCATTCTCTGTGATCGGCTCCATTGGAGAGCCAGTTGGGATTTCCTTATGTGATTGTGAATTATGTTGCACGCCAAATGAATTAATCCGATGCGGGTACTGACGTGCAGTCGGCGCTGCGGTGCCGGCCCGGATCGAATGTCTCGAAGTGGCCGTGTCCGACCACGAAGATGCCCCGTTGGGGTACCCGAAAGTCACCGAGGCGAGCCTGTCGGTTCAGCGGTCCGACCGGGCCGAGGTCTGCACCGGCGAGCACGGCGCGGGATTGCGCGACGGCCCATACCCGGGTTGGGGCGGTCATGAAGGCTTGGCCGTTGGCGGCGGTTCCCCTTAGCCGGACCTGTCCAACCCGCAGCGTCGGGCCGGCGGCCCGGCCCATTGCCGTAAGGATCACCCGGTTGGTCCAGGCCCGCTCGGGCAGCCGGGCGCCGATGGCGCTCATCAGCCGGGTCGGCACGGTGGTTCGCATATCGAGCTGCCAGTCGAGCAGCCCGTCGATCCGGATCAGCAATGACCATGGGCTCAGCCAGGCGACATCGATATCGCACTGGACCGGATCGTTAGCGGTCGCCGAGCTGAAGTACCTCGCGCAGCTCAGCTGGCCGGGGGTGGTCGCGTAGAACGTCCAGGTGCCCGCCGGATCACGGTGCCACACCGAGCGGTAGCCGGGGGAGAACGACGTTGCCGGGAAATGCCGCAGCGCCAGGTAGTGGCCACTGGAGAAGGGCAGCCCCATCACGCCGAAGCCGGCGAACCTTTCGTCGGAGCCGGCGGGCAGGATGGGATTTTCGACGACCGCGGTGGCGGCGTCTCGAGGTGTACTCAGCGTGGTCATGCCGCAATGCTCAACCCGGGCGGTTGGTCCGCGCATGGGGCAGTTGCCTCAAGTTTCTCGCTGGAGGACGGATGGACAACAAACCTCGCATGTCACGCTGAAGCTCGACGGCGAGCCCCGCGTCGGTCATCTTGCTGATCAACGCGGCGTTGACCTTTGGAATTGCGCTGCCCGCCATGGTCGCCCGGCGCCGCAGGAGAGCATCGCGCTCGACGAACACCGCATCGGCGACTTCGACACCGTCGACTGAACCTCAGTTGGTGGTCGCGTCTTCGCCCGCCAGGAACTTGCGGACATGGGTGAACCCGTCTCGCCGCCACGCCTCGAACGCCCAGATCGCCGCGATGATCGGCAGCGGGCCGAACGCTGCCCACCACCGCGCCCCCGGCGGCAGCAGGTCGGCGATCACCTGTGCCTGCGGCGTTCCGTCGACCATCGCCGGCAGCCATTCGTTGAGCAGAATCGTCAGCATTCTGGTCGTCTCGAACGGGCCGACGGTCGTGGCGAAACACCAACTGAGGCAGGCAATGACCAGCGACCACGGCCAGGCCAGCAGCAGCGACTGATCATCGACGATGTCCGCTGCGCAGCGCACCGACTCCGCGATGAACGCGACCCCCAGCGCGGCCAGCAGCACCGCGACCTGCGCGGCGAGCAGGTCGTCGAGGACCGGGTTGGCCAGCTCGTTTCCGCGGCGGGTGGGCAGGCCGATCGCCAACGAGATGAGGCCCGCGACCAGCGCGAGCAGCGCGATGTGCGAAGTGGCGTCGCTGATCCGCTGGAACGAGTCGGTGAGCGTGCGCATCACCAGCTTTGACGAGGCGCGCGGCCGGGTGCGATAGAGCATCATGACCACCAGACCCGAGATGAAGATGGCGGCCAGCCACGCGATGACCGCGGTGCAGATGGTGGCCAGGGCCAGCGACCCCACCAGTGGCACCAGCAGTGCGTCGGCGTCTCCACCGTTGCGGATGACGATCAGCGGCACGACGCCGACCGCCAGAACTCCGAGCAGGCGCACCAGCAGCGGGAGGGCGAAGCTGGTGATGTCGCCGGCGTCGAGGTCGGGGTCCCGGCGCTTGATGGCCGCGAGTTCGGCCGTCAGCACCGAGCGTGCGCGACGCAACGACATTCTGCCTGGCACGACGCGATCTTAGGGAGTTACAGCGCGTTGAGATACCGATTGGCGATGATGCGCTGGGTCCGCGACGCGACCGGCGAGCCGGGCCCGCGCCGCGCTGCATACCCCAGTGCATGAGCGCGTCCGCGACCTGTTCGAACCGGTCCCGGCCACTGCCGATGCGCGCCGATGCGCGGGTGTGGTCGTAGCCCTCCGGCAGGCTGAAATCCTCGGGCAGCGGCTCCGACGTCGCGCCCACCCCGGCGTACGTCAGTGGCAGGTCCGTGAGCTTGCTCAGGTTCACGGATTCACCTTGTCACCTCCGGCGTACGGTCGTAAGTGTGACTACCCAAACCGTCGCCCAAGCATCGGGAACCTTCAATCTCGGCGGTGACCTGCCCGTCAACCGCCTCGGCTTC
>CAZDYH010000154.1:0-7261 GCA_964509355.1 uncultured Mycobacterium sp. | reverse complement strand
ACCATGCCGCGGGTGATGATGTGCGGGTTGGCCAGCTTGAACTTCAGCAGCCGCCAGTACCGCACCAGGTACCACGGGGTGTACGCGCGGTTGGCGAGCACCCACTTCAGTGACGCCATGGTGAGGAACCTGGCCTGGCGTGGGTCGCGCAGACGCGAGCCCCGCCAACGACGATGTAACGGAGCACCCCACATGGTCGTCATGGCCGGAAAGCCTACGCCAGCGATTGGGGTGCTCGGGTTACCCTCACCTGTACTCGATGCACGAGCGTTCGGAAGGATTTGGGACCAACACAGTGCTCTGGCGACATCTGCGCTGCACGCTGCGGCGGCCCGCGTCGCTGGTGTCGGCGGTCCTGATCGCGGCCACGCTGGGTGGGCTGACGGGATGCGGAAACACCGACTCCTGGGTCGACTCCAAGCCCTCGTCGGGCTGGCCCGCGCAGTACGGCGACGCGTCGAACAGCAGCTACACGCCGACCTCCGGGGCCGCCGATCTGAAACTGCAGTGGAGCCGCTCGGTCAAGGGCGACCTCGCGGCCGGGGTCGCCCTGGGATCAGACAGCTACCTCGCCGTCAATGCCCAGACGGCGGGCGGCTGTTCACTGATGGTGTGGGAGACGGGTAACAACGCCCGGCAGCGGTGGTGCACGCGGGTGATCCAGGGCGGCGGATTCGCCAGCCCACTGCTCGACGGGTTCGACAATCTCTACATCGGCCAGCCCGGCACGATGATGTCCTTCCCGCCGAGCCAGTGGATCCGCTGGCGCCAGCCGGTGATCGGAATGCCCTCCACACCGAGGTTTCTCGGCGATGGTCAGTTGCTGGTCACAACGCACCTGGGCCAGGTGCTGGTCTTCGACTCCCATCGCGGGGTCGTCGTCGGCACACCGTTGGACCTCGTCGAGGGCATCGACCCCACCGATTCGGGGCGCGGACTGGCCGACTGCCAGCCGGCCCGGTCGCGCTGTCCGGTCGCGGCCGCACCCGCGTTCTCACCGTCGACCGGGCTGGTGGTCCTGGGGTTGTGGCAGCCCGGCGCCACGTCCGCGGTACTGGCGGCATTGAAGTACAACCCCGGCCAGACGCCGTTGCTGACCACCGAATGGACCAGTGACGCGGTGGCCGACGGTGCGCTGGCCAGCCCGGTGCTGTCCGCGGATGGATCCACCGTCTACGTCAACGGACGCGACCAACGGCTGTGGGCACTCAACGCCGCCGACGGCAAGCCGAAATGGTCTGTGCCGCTGAACTTTCTGGCGCAGACACCACCGACGGTGTCCCCGGGCGGGTTGATCATCTCCGGCGGCGGCCCGGACACCCGGTTGGTCGCGATCAAGGATGCCGGCGATCGCGGCGAGGTGGTGTGGCACCGCGACGACGTCAGCCCGCTCTCGACATCAAGCCAGGGCGGCCCCGACATCGCCTACACCGTGGTCAGCGGTGCAGGCGATGCAGACGGCCCCGCCGGGCTGACGCTGCTGGTCTTCGACCCGGCCGACGGTCGCACCGTGAACAGCTATCCGCTGCCCGGGGCGAACGGATTTCCGGTCGGCGTATCGATCGGCCACGACCGCCGGGTGGTGGCCGCCACCAGCGACGGCCAGGTGTACGGCTTCGCGCCGGCCTGAGCCGGCCTACACCTGCAGCGGCGGGATCGCGCTCCGCGGTACCCGCGCCACGGTGGCGCCCGCGTCGGACGGCAGCAGCTCGCCCTGGCCGAAGAAGAAGATCAGCTCGTCGTCGGTGACGGCGAAGTTCTGGTAGTGCGTCGGGTCCAGACCGTCTCCCGGCGGTACCGCCCCGGTCAGTCCGGTCTGCTTCTCCAGCTCGCGCGCCACGATGGGAAAGATGACATCCAGCGGCTTGGTGCCTGGTGCGAACAGGCTGTCGAATGTCAGCGCACGACGCTGCCCGAGGTCGTAGTTGAAGGCTTTGTACCAGGTGACAGGGTGCGCACCGCCGACATCCTGGAAGATCTTGAGCACCACGCTCTGGGTGCCGCGCGGCGGCCGTCCGGAGTGGTATGCGTCGCCGGTGGCGTCCATTTCATAGGGCAGGTCGTGGGACCCCGGCATTTTCGCCACGTTGATGAAACCGTCGCGGTTCTGCACCAGATAGTCGGTCAGCGCCTGTTCGTCGGGGTAGTTCAGCGGGAAGCGGAGATCGAGCGTGTACCTGGGGTTCGAACTGCGGACTTGACACACCCCCGCGTCGACGGTGCCGCCCAGATCGGTGCACGCCGGTTGCGCCCCGGCCACGGCGATGCCCGACCAGCCGGCCAGCACGCCGGCGGCCAGCGGTGCAGCCACCTTCAGAATGCGCATCGTCGGTAATCCTCGGGGCAAGAACGGCACCGGAGCCGTCGCCGCAAGCGTACCCGCGGCGCTACCGCGACGGACGGCAAACGAATGCCACCGCCCGGCCTGCGGCCCCGGAGCCGATCCGGGCGATGACCGCCGACAACGGTTGGCTGCCGCGCAGCCGCAGCCGGCGCCGCAGCACGTCCGGATCGACGTCGACACCGCGGACCAGGATCTCCAGCGGCCCGCAGTCGAATGCCGAAAGCGCCTGGCGCAGGCGCCTTTCGCTGAACGCGAGTTGCTCGAGCACCTCAAATCCGCGCACGCCGGGTGGTAGTCGCTCACCGGACAGATACGCGATCGCGGGGTCCAGCTGCCACAGGCCGTGCCGCGCGGCGTACTGGCGCACCAGGCCCGCGCGGACCACGGCTCCGTCGGGGTCGACGATCCACCGCCCGGCCGGAGCCGACCCGCAGTCGTCGGGCTGCAGATCGGTGACCTGCTCGGCGGCATCGAGCATGCTGGCGCGACGGGTGACACCGGGTTCGGCAAGCCCGGCCGACCACAGGCACGCCTCCCGCACGGATCCCCCCGCCGATGTCACCTCGATCTCACCCTCGAAACCGAGCCGACGGGTCTGGTCGAAATCGATTCCGGGGGCGCACTTCACGACGAGATCGCGGCCGCGGTAGGTGTCCAGCAGCCGATCCAGGGCCGGCGCGTAGTCCCGCGGGTCGAAACGCCTGCGGCCGCCGCTGCGCCGTGCCGGATCGACGATCACCACCGTGTCGCGGGTGACCGGGTGCAGCGCATCGGCGCGGCACAGGTCGACACCGCCGGCCCCGGAACCAACATTGTGCCGTGCCATCGCCAACCGCACGGCGTCGATATCGCTGCCGACGACCCGGGCGGCCCGGTCGCGCAACGCGACCAGCTCGGTGCCGATCGAACATGTCGCGTCGTGCACCGCCGCCCCCGCCAGCCGCCGCGCCCGGTGGCTGGCCACCGGCGCCGCGGTGGCCTGCTGCAGCGCCTCACCGGTGAAGAGCCAGTCGGCAACGTCGCACAGACCACCGAGCTTGGCCGCGGCCTTGCGGCGCAGCAGCGTCGTCTCCACCAGTGCGGGCGCACGGGCACCGAACCGCGTTCGCGCCGAGGCAATGTCGGCGACGCGGGTGGCGTCAGTCAGTGCATACCCGGCGACCTCGTGCAGGGCCGCCGCCCCCGCTTCCGTCCTCAGGTAGGCGACGTCATCGAGACCGAAGATCAGGACGGCTTAACCCCGGTGACCATGACGTTGTAGAACCAGCCCTTCGGGACCACGCGACGCCACACGTTGGCGTCCAGCCAGCTCAGTGCGGTCCAGCTGCCGAACGCGAACCTCGCCCAGTTCCAGCCCAGCTTGCCCGCAGGCACCGCCGACTCGAAGGTCCGGACCGGCCAGCCCAACATGGCGGCGGTGAGCTCCTCGCTGGTGGTGCGGACCTCGACGGCGCCGGCGTCGGTGGCCATCCGCTCGAGATCGCTTGGCGAGAACGTGTGCAGATCGACCAACCACTCCAGCGCCGCGGCGCGCGACGACTCGTCGAGCTCCTCCTGTGGACGCCGCCAACTGCCCAACCCCGGCAGCCGGGTCAGGTTGGTGGTGGCCCGCCAGGTCAGGGTGGACAGAGTCCGCGCGTAGACGTTGCCGACAGTGGTCGGTTCGCCGGCGAACACGAACCGCCCGCCGGGCCTGAGCACCCGGACGACCTCGCGCAGGGACAGCTCGACGTCGGGGATGTGGTGCAGCACCGCATGCCCGACCACCAGGTCGAACGTGTCGTCGTCGTAGGGGATGCCCTCGGCGTCGGCGACCCGGCCGTCGATGTCCAGACCCAGGGAGTGCCCGTTGCGGGTGGCGACCTTGACCATGCCGGGCGACAGGTCGGTCACCGAGCCACGTCTGGCGACTCCGGACTGGATCAGGTTGAGCAGAAAGAAGCCGGTACCGCAGCCCAGCTCCAGGGCGCGGTCGTAGGGCAGTCTCCCGACTTCTTCGTCGGGGACGATGGCGTCGAAACGGCCGCGCGCGTAATCGATGCAACGCTGGTCATACGAGATCGACCATTTATCGTCGTAGGACTCGGCCTCCCAGTCGTGGTAGAGCACCTGGGCGAGCTTGCTGTCGTGCCGGGCCGCCTCGACCTGCTCGGCGGTGGCGTGCGGCATCGGAGCCGGAAGGCCGTCGACATCGGACTCCGGAACCTTGGAACTCCTCGTCATGTAGGGCAGCCTAACTGCCGTCGCGGAAACCTACGAACCGCCCGCCGATCGTCTGGCTGGCGGCGAACACCTCGACGTAGCGGCGGCGTTCATCGTCGAGCCGTTCGGAGGTGTTCAGGCCGGGCAGGGCCTCGATGACGGCCTTGGCCGCGGCCATCGCGGCGGCCGGTCCGTCCACGAAGCGCTGCGCCCACACCGCGGCCGTGTCGTAGACGCGGTCGGGCGCCACCATCTCGTCCAGCAGCCCCAGCGCGAGAGCCTCCCTGGCATTGACGAATCGCCCGCTGAACACCAGTTCCTTGGCCCTGCTGGCGCCCACGGCGCGAACCAGCCGCGCCATCCCGCCACCGCCTGGGATCAGCCCGGCCAGGATCTCCGTCGCGCCGAGTTTGACGTTGTCACCGCCGACCCGCCAGTCCGCGGCCAACGCCAGTGTGAGCCCGCCGCCCAGTGCGTACCCGGTGATCGCGGCGACCGTCGGCTTCGGGATCGCCGCGATGGCGTCGACGGCCTGCTGGCGGACGCGCGCTCCCACCTCGGCCTCCGGCGGCGTCAGCGTCCGCAGTTCTGCTATGTCGTCGCCGGCGGAGAAGATCTCGTGACCGCCGAACAGGATCACGACGGCGATATCGTCGCGTGCACCGACCTCGGCGGCCGCGCTGAGGAGCTCGCGGTAGACCTGGCGGGTCAACGCGTTGGTGGGCGGCCGCGACAGCACCAGGGTGCCGACTCCGGGGTGTTCGTCGCTGACATGAACGCTGACGAACTCATTCATGAAGACCGCCTGCGCCGCGCCTGGTTGTACCGGTCGCTGTCGAAGAACTCGATCTCCCAGTTGCCACCGTCGACCACCAGTTCGGGTTGCACCGGCATGATCCGGCGTTCCAGCGCCAGCACATCGGCGACGCTACGGCCCGCCAGCGCGTCCAGCTGGGTCCACGTCGGCGGCAGCAGGAAGCTGCGGCCCTCGGCGAAGTCATCGATCGCGGCCCCGGGGGTCGTCCACCCGGCGTGGTCGGACTCGGTGTTCTCGCCGTCTGCGCGCTGGCCCGCGGGCAGCGCCCCGACGAAGAAGTAGGTGTCGTAGCGCCGGGTGCGCTCGGCCTCGGGGGTGACCCAGTTCGCCCACGGCCGTAGCAGATCGGCGCGCAGCACCAGGCGTTCGCGGCGCAGAAAGTCTGCGAACGACAGCGTGTTATCGGCGAGCGCGGCGCGAGAATCGCGGTATACCGAGGCGTCGCTGACGATGCCGTGCGGATGGTCGGCGGGCCCGGCGAACAGCACCCCGGACTCCTCGAACGTCTCCCGGGCGGCGGCGCACACCAGCGCTTCCGCCAGCCCGGTGTCGATGCCGAACCGCTCGGCCCACCATGACGGCTCCGGTCCCACCCACTCGATATCGGCGCTGCGGTCGCGGTCGTCGACGCCGCCGCCGGGAAATACCATCGTTCCGGCGGCGAACTCCATCGCCGAGTGCCGCCGCATCAGGAACACGCCGATACCGTCGGCGGTATCGCGGACCAGCATCACGGTCGCGGCGGGCCTTGGCGTCAACGGGTCCGGCGGTGTGGTCACAAGCGCCTCCTGTGCGCAGCGCGGCTACGGGTTCGTCGGGCGAAGTAGCGGCCGTCGATGACATCGAGGGCGATCGACTGGCCAAACGCCAGGGAGAGGTTCTCCGCGGTCAGCACATCAGCCAGCAGCCCGGAGGCCACCACCTGCCCCTCGGAGAGGATCAGCCCGTGGCTGAATCCCGGCGGGATTTCCTCGACGTGATGCGTGACCAGCACGATCGCCGGTGCGTCCGGGTCGGCGGCCAGGTCGGCCAGCCGGGCGACCAGCTCCTCGCGGCCGCCGAGGTCCAGGCCGGCGGCCGGTTCGTCGAGCAGCAGCAGTTCCGGGTCGGTCATCAGCGACCGGGCGATCAGGACCCGCTTGCGCTCACCTTCGGACAGCGTTTCGTAGCTGCGATCGGCCAGGTGCTCGGCGCCGACGCTCTCCAGCATGTCGATGGCCTGTTGGTAGTCGACGTCCTGGTATCTCTCCCGCCAGCGGCCGAGCACCGCGTATCCGGCCGAGACGACAAGGTCGCGCACCAACTCACCGTCGGGTACCCGCTGGGAGAGCGCCGAACTGCTCAGCCCGACCCGCGCGCGCAGCTCGGACATGTCGACGCGGCCGAGCCGCTCACCAAGCACATACGCGGTGCCCGATGACGGATACTCCATCGCGGCGGCGATCCGGAGCAGTGACGTCTTGCCGGCCCCGTTCGGCCCGATGACCACCCAGCGCTCGTCGAGTTCGACCGACCACGTGACGGGTCCGACCAGGACCCGTCCACCACGCCGCAGCGAGACTCTTCTGAAGTCGATCAGCAGGTCGGGGTCGGCTGCGTCGCCGCGGGTCTCAATCCCCCGGTCGCTGCTCTCCTGCCCGCGGGTCTCCGGCACTCGACCATCGTGCCGTACCCGGGCTGCGTGGCGCTTCCCGGGTCGTTCTTGCGATCCTGGCGTGCCAGGGTGCGCTCATCGCCTCCTGGCACGCCCAAATCGGTGAAGGCCCAGCCGCTACGGACCAGCAGGTGCCGCGGGGTGATCCGCAGAACGAGTTGGACCAACGGGCCGATGCCGAGGGCGTACACCACGGTGCCGATCCCGACGCTGCCGCCCAGCAACCAGCCGCCGGCCAGCACGC
>CAZDYH010000153.1:0-7363 GCA_964509355.1 uncultured Mycobacterium sp. | reverse complement strand
TTCGGCGTCACGCGAGGAGACCGTCGCGACCGCGCCGATGCCGGACTTCCCGGAAACCGGGGTGGCAGCGGCCAGCAGTGCCTCGGAAACGGCATCGGCGGCGCGGCTCATTCCGAGACCAAGCGCGATGGGGTTGGCGCCTGCCGCGACGTTGCGCAGGCCGTTGTGGATCATGGCCTGGGCCAGCACAGTGGCGGTGGTGGTTCCGTCGCCGGCCACGTCGTTGGTCTTGGTGGCCACCGACTTGACCAACTGCGCACCCAGGTTTTCGAACGGGTCCTCCAGTTCGATCTCCCGGGCGATGGTCACGCCGTCGTTGGTGACTACGGGGCCGCCGTATGCCTTGGCCGGCACGTCGTGCTGGCCCCGGGGCCCGAGGGTGACGCGAACGGCATCGGCGAGTTTGTCGACGCCGGCCTCCATCGCCCTGCGCGCGGTCTCGTTGAATTCGATCAATTT
Source organism: uncultured Mycobacterium sp. (assembly GCA_964509355.1). Classification (GTDB taxonomy): domain Bacteria; phylum Actinomycetota; class Actinomycetes; order Mycobacteriales; family Mycobacteriaceae; genus Mycobacterium. Next base: position 6,904 of record CAZDYH010000153.1, on the reverse strand, counting down.
GCTCATGTGCTGCGTTCCTGACTTTCCCGTTTTGGCGCGCGTGAACGCGTTCCGCCCCGGAAACCGCCGCGACGAACGCGGAGTTTCCGGGGCGGTTCGCGGTTACTACTTGTTGACGACTGCCAGCACGTCGCGTGCCGACAGAATCAGGTATTCCTCGCCGTTGTACTTGATCTCGGTGCCGCCGTACTTGCTGTAGATGACGGTGTCGCCCTCTGCGACGTCCAAAGGAATCCGCTTCTCACCGTCCTCGTCCCATCGGCCGGGGCCGACGGCAACGACGGTGCCTTCCTGCGGCTTCTCCTTGGCGGTGTCCGGAATCACCAGACCCGACGCGGTGGTCGTCTCGGCCTCGTTGGCCTGAACGAGGATCTTGTCCTCGAGTGGCTTGATGTTCACGCTCGCCACGATGGAGCCCTCCACTTATCTGGATCGGCCCGGGGCTGTTCCCCGGACCCGTCGGAATTACCAGGTGTTCGGCATGCGTCCGTGCCCTCGCGCCGTCGTCGCGGGTGCCGACACAGGGTTTGTCCGCCTGCCACCTAGCACTCTATACATGCGAGTGCTAGCACTCAAGGTGGCCCCACTGCTTCTGCGTTCATCGCACCCCGAACTGGCGCGGGCAGGCAGCAGATGCCCGGATCTCCGACGTCACGCCACCTGGCCCTTGACGACAGGCAAGCCCGGATCACTGGCGACGTCCAGTGCCGACGGCGGCGCCCCGGCGGCCAGCAGGTGCGCCGCGAAGGACGCGATCATCGCGCCGTTGTCGGTGCAGAGCCGGGGCCTGGGGATCCGCAGCGTCAGGCCCGCCTCGGCGCACCGCTGTTCGGCTAGCTCGCGCAGCCGGGAGTTCGCCGCCACGCCACCGGCGATCAGCAGCGTCGAGACGCCGAGGTCGGCGGCGGCCCTCACCGCCTTCATCGTCAGCACGTCGGCGACGGCCTCCTGGAAGCCGGCCGCGACATCGGCGGTCAACGCGTCCGGATGGCCCTCCACGTACCGGGCGACGGCGGTCTTCAGCCCGGAGAAGCTGAACGCATGCGGGTCGTCGCGGGGTCCGGTCATGCCACGCGGGAAGACAATCGCGGTCCGGTCGCCGGTACCGGCGAGCTCGTCGAGCACCTTGCCGCCCGGATAGCCCAGCCCCAGCAGGCGCGCCACCTTGTCGTAGGCCTCGCCGGCCGCATCGTCGACGGTGCTGCCGAGTTCGACGATCGGCTCGCCCAGCGACCGCACATGCAGCAGCTGAGTATGCCCGCCCGACACCAGCAGGCCCACGCACTCGGGCAGCGGACCGTGGTCGTAGACGTCGGCGGCGAGGTGGCCGCCGAGATGGTTGACGGCGTAGAACGGAACGCCCCAAGCGGCCGAATATGCCTTGGCCGCAGCAACTCCCACCAGCAGGGCACCGGCAAGGCCCGGGCCGATCGTCGCCGCGACGATATCGGGCCGGTGCACGCCCGCGGCCTTCAGGGCCCGGCGCATGGTCGGGCCGAGCGCCTCCAGATGGGCGCGCGAGGCGATTTCGGGGACCACGCCGCCGAAGCGGGCGTGCTCGTCGACACTGGACGCCACCTCGTCGGCGAGCAGCGACACCGTCCCGTCCGCGTCGAGCCGGGCGATACCGACCCCGGTCTCGTCACAGGAGCTTTCGATGGCGAGGATGACCAGCGGACTGGAGCGAAGCGACTCGGGGACAGGCACGGTCACAACTTCCGCCGCATCGTGTAGGCGTCGGCGCCGCTGACCCGGTAGTAGCGCTCGCGCACGCCGACATCGGCGAAACCCGCGCTGCGGTAAAGCGCGATCGCCGGCGCGTTGTCGGTGCGCACCTCCAGGTAGACCACACCGCCGTCGGCGAAATCCAGCAGGTCGGCAAGCAGCCGACGGCCGATGCCGTGGCCCTGGTACGCCGGATCGACGCCGATGGTGTGCACCTCGTATTCGAAGGGCGGCTTACGGCCCAGCCGTGCGATACCGGCGTAGCCGACGAGCTTGTCGGCCATCCGGTGCCGAACGTCGCCGGCCGACCGGCTCCGGGCGGCGACGTAGTGGTTGTGCTTACCGTTGAGTTCGTCGATGAACGCCGCCGCGGGCCACGGGTCATCGCCGTCGAAGAGCAGGGCCTCCAGTTCCGCGCACCGGTTGACGTCCGCCCGCGTCAGGGCGTCGATCGTGGTGATCACCGCGCCACCGCCTGACGTTCGGCCAGCGGTTTGGCGTCGGGGCGGCGCAGGTACATCGGCACCAGCGGAGCCGGCTCGGCGACCAAGTCACCCACCGCCAGGACGAGTCCGGGCGGCGAGGGGTAGCCGGGCCCGGACCAGGGCAGGTCGAACAGCGCAGCGTGCTCCGGTGAGCCGGCGACGGCACATGACGGACCGATCGGCACGTCGGCGGCGGAGTTGACCGCCGGACCGTCGACCCGCATGCCGTCGCGGTACCGCGCCCAGTACACCTCGCGGCGGCGCGCATCGGTGACCACCAGCACGTCACCGGCAGTCTGCACGCCGATCGCGTCCAAACTGCACACGCCGTGCACCGGGATGCCAAGCGCATGACCGTAGGCGGCGGCCGTGGCCATGCCGACCCGCAGCCCGGTGAACGGGCCCGGCCCGCAGCCCACCACGACGGCGTCGAGGTCCGACATCGTCAACTGGGCGTCAACCAGCGCAGCGAGCACGTTGGGGGTCAGCCGCTCGGCGTGGGCGCGGGCGTCGAAGGTGACGCGCTCGGCCAACAGGTCGAGCCGATCGCGGTCTGGTCCCGAACGCACGATGCCCGCCGTGACGGCGGCTGTGGCGGTGTCGAGAGTCAGGATCAGCGAGCTCACGGCTCGCTCCAGCGCCACGTCGCGGTGCGCACATCTGAGTCGGCGGCGCGGTCGAGGCGGATGTCGAGGTGACGCTCGGACAACCGCTCGGCCAGCCCCTCCCCCCACTCCACCACGACCACCGCATCGTCAAGGTCGGTGTCGAGGTCCAGCGAATCGAGCTCGCCGAGCAGAGCGGCTCCGGGTTGGTCCAGTAGCCGGTAGACGTCGACGTGCACCATCGCCGGTGTGCCCGGGCGACGGGCGGGGTGCACCCGCGCAAGCACGAACGTCGGCGACGTGACCGGGCCGTCGACATCCATCGCCTCGGCGATTCCCTTCGCCAGCACAGTCTTTCCCGCTCCCAGCGGCCCGGAGAGCACGACGACATCGCCGGCGCGCAGCTGCTCGCCGAGCCGGGCGCCGAGCGCGATGGTGTCCTCGGCACGGGTCAGCGTCGCGGTGCCTGCCTGATGCTTCTCAGTCACGGGGCGGCGTCCGGTCATGCGGGCGCTTCATCGGCGCGAAAAGCTTTGACGGGGTTGCTCTTTCGACCAGGCGGACCATCGCGTCGTTGATCGCGTCGGGCTGCTCGAGTTGAACCAGGTGGCCGGCGCCGGCGACGATCAACAGCTCGGAGTTCGGCAGCGCGGCCGCAATTTCCTCGGAGTTCACCACCGGGGTGAGCACATCGTTTGCACCGCAGGCGATCAGCGTGGGCACCTTGGCCAGCACGGGCAGCGCGGCGCTCTCGTCGTGCACTTCGAGCGCGTGCAGGAATTCCACCAGGGTGGCCACCGGGGTGTCGTGAATCATCCTCTCCGAGAACGCCACCAGAGTCGGGCTGATCTTCTCGTCGCCGTAGGAGGCCGCGCGCAGGATCGGGCTGAGCGCCGCACGCGCCGCTCCGCGCCCGCGATGCACCAGCTTCGGGGCGTACCGGGCCGCAAACCGGACGGCCTCCAGCCCGGGGTTCTGCAGAATCTCGCCCAGCGGCGACCGCGGCAAGCCTTCGGCGGCCGAGGAGATCAGCGCAGCGGCGACGATGCGGTCGCCGTACCGCTGCGGGTACTGCCGGGCGTGCGACAGGATGGTCATGCCGCCCATGGAGTGCCCGACCAGCACCACGGAGCCGCGCGGGACCATCACCTGCAGCAGCGTTTCCAGGTCGCGGCCGAGCTGAGGCACCGTGTAGGTCTCCGTCGGCGCCTCGCCGGACTGGCCGTGTCCGCGCTGGTCGTAGAACACCATTCGGACCAACGAGCCCCACTCCCGTTCGAGGCGGGCCCGCTGGAAATGGAAGGCGCCCATGCACAGACAGAAGCCGTGTGCGAACACGACGGTCAGCGGGGCATCCACCGGACCGACCTCGCGTACGGCCAGCGGCACCCCGTCCGCTGTGGTCACCACATAGCCGCGGTCGGCGTCGAGCAGCTCGAAGTTCTCGCCGGTATAGGGGTCTTCAACCACGCTGTGCCGGCCCAGCGACCGGGCCGCGGAGACACCGGCGACGGTGCCGACCGCCGTCAGCCCGGCCACCCCGGCGAGCAGGCCGGCGTTCGACTTCGCCCTGCCCGCAAGCGACGCGTCACCGCTGGTGGCCCTGCGGACGAGCCGCTCGGCGCTCTTCGCCGCGCGTCGCGCCAGGCGTTCGTCGATGCTCTTGGCCCGCCGCGCGCGCGACTCATCGCGATCGTCAGCGCTCAACGGTTCCGGCCTCACGGTAGGTTCTGCGCACGCGCCCGCGCGGGCTCGTCACCACCTCGTAGTGGATGGTGCCGAGCAGATCGGCCCAGTCCTGCGCGGTGGGCTCACCGGCGGTGCCGGGACCGAACAGTATCGCCTCGTCGCCCTCGGCGACATCGACAGCACCGGGCCCGAGGTCGACGAGGAACTGGTCCATGCAGATACGTCCGACGTTGCGGCGCAGCCGACCGTTGATGAGTACATCGATGCGACCACTGAGCGTGCGGTACACACCGTCGGCGTAGCCGATGGGCAGCAGCCCGAGATTGGTGTCGCGGTCGGCGATCCAGGTGTGCCCATAGGACACCCCTTCGCCGGCCCGAACCGACCTCACCAGCGCAACAGAGGATTTCAGGGTCATCGCAGGGATCAGCCCCATGTCACCCCGCTCCGGGATGGGACTGAGACCGTAGACGGCGATACCGGGCCGGACCATGTCGAAGTTCAGGTCGGGCCGGGTCATCGTCGCCGGCGAGTTGGACAGGTGTGCCACTTCGTAGCGGACGCCGGCACTGCGGGCCTGGGCGAGCATGTCGGAGAACCGTTGGGCCTGAAGGTCGTTGGTGGGATTCTCGGGGTCGTCGGCGTGGACCAGATGTGACATCAGGCCCCGCAGCCGGATGGCGTCGTCGGCAGTGGCGCGTCGCAGCGCGGTCAGCATCGACGGGTACTCCGCAGCGCGCACGCCGTTGCGGTTGAGCCCGGTGTCGACCTTGACGGTCACCGTCGCCGTCCGGCCGGTGCGCCCGACAGCATCGACCAGCTCGTCGAGCTGGCGGACCGATGACAGCGCGATCTGCACATCGTCGCGCAGGGCGGGCGCGAAATCGGTGCCGGGCGGGTGCAGCCAGGCCAGCACCGGCGCGGTGATGCCGCCGCGCCGCAATGCCAGCGCCTCATCGATGGTCGCCACCCCCAGTTCAGCGGCCCCCGCGTCCAGCGCGGCGTGTGCCACCGGGACGGCGCCGTGCCCGTACGCGTCGGCCTTCACGACGGCCATCACCTGCGCCGATCCGGCGTGTTCGCGCAGCACCCGCACGTTGTGCGCGATGGCACCCAGATCCACCACGGCCTCCGCACTGGCGCCGGGCTCGAGGGATAGTGAAGTCAGCGAAGTCGTGTGCATAGTCATGTCACCACAGCCGATTGTCCCAGAACCGGCAGAGATGCTTCGTCGGCAGGCGCCTTAGTGCGCGAAATGCTGCTCGGTGAAGTGCCCGCCCGGCTTCAGCTCGTCCAGGTGCCTCAGCGCCGCCGCCATATCGTCCCACAGCGCGCGGGCCAGGTCGGCGGAAAAACCCTCGCGGACCACCACGCGCAGCACGGTGACGTCCGTGGCGTCCTCGGGCATGGTGTAGGCCGGTACCTGCCAGCCGTAGGCGCGCAGCGCCTGGGAGACGTCGAACTCGTTGTAGCCCGGATCCCCCTTCAGCCGGAAGCTCACCACCGGGATGGCTGAGCCGTCGGAAATCACCTCGAAGTGCGCACTGTCGGCCAGCTGATCGGCCAGCCATCGCGCCGTCTGCGACAGGCAGTGCATCACCTGGGCATAGCCGGCGCGGCCCAGTCGCAGGAAGTTGTAGTACTGGCCGACGACCTGGTTGCCCGGTCGGGAGAAGTTCAAGGTGAAGGTCGGCATATCGCCGCCCAGATAGTTGACCCGAAACACCAGGTCCTCGGGCAGCCCGTCGCTGTTGCGCCACACCACGAACCCGATACCGGGATAGGTGAGCCCGTACTTGTGGCCGCTGACGTTGATCGACGCCACCCGCGGCAGCCGGAAGTCCCAGACCAGATCGGGGTGCAGGAACGGCACCACAAACCCTCCGCTGGCCGCGTCGACGTGCACCGGTACGTCGGGCTTACCCTTTTCGGCCGCCAGCTTGTCCAGTGCCGCGCAGATCTCGCCGACGGGTTCCAGCTCGCCGGTGAAGGTCGTGCCCAGGATCGCGACCACGCCGATGGTGTTGCCGTCGACGGCGTCGAGCACCTGCTCGGGTGTGATGACGTAGCGGCCCTTGTCCATCGTCAGATATCTCGGCTCGACGTCGAAGTAGCGGCAGAACTTCTCCCAGACCACCTGCACGTTGGAGCCCATCACCAGGTTCGGCGTCCGGCCCCTCCAGTCGTCGCCGACGCGTTGCCGCCACCGCCACTTCAGCGCCAGCCCGGCCAGCATCACCGCCTCACTGGAGCCGAGCGTGGACACCCCGATGGCGCTGGCGGGATCGTCGTCGCGGAGGTCCTCGGCATGGAACAGATCGGCCACCATCGACACACACCGCGACTCGATCGCGGCGGTCGCCGGGTACTCGTCCTTGTCGATCATGTTCTTGTCGAACG
>CAZDYH010000152.1:0-7378 GCA_964509355.1 uncultured Mycobacterium sp. | reverse complement strand
CCGGGGAACTTCTCGAACGCGAACCGCGGCGCCTTGACCACCACGTAGTCCAGCGTCGGCTCGAAGCAGGCCGGGGTTTCCTTGGTGATGTCGTTGACGATCTCGTCGAGGGTGTATCCGATGGCCAGCTTGGCGGCGATCTTGGCGATCGGGAAGCCGGTGGCCTTGGACGCCAGCGCCGACGACCGCGACACCCGCGGGTTCATCTCGATGACGATGAGCCGACCGTCGCTGGGGTCGACCGCGAACTGGATGTTGCAGCCGCCGGTGTCCACCCCGACCTCGCGCAGGATCGCGATGCCGAGGTCGCGCATGCGCTGGTACTCCCGGTCGGTCAGCGTCATCGCCGGCGCGACGGTCACCGAGTCGCCGGTGTGCACACCCATCGGGTCGACGTTCTCGATGGAGCAGACCACCACCACGTTGTCATGGCCGTCGCGCATCAGCTCGAGCTCGAATTCCTTCCAGCCGTAGATGGACTCCTCGATCAAGACGTTGGCCGACGGTGAGGCGGCCAGGCCTTCGCCGGCAATCCGCTGCACCTCGTCATGGGTGTAGGCCATCCCGGAACCCAGTCCACCCATCGTGAACGAGGGCCGCACCACGACCGGCAGTCCCAACTCGACCACGGTCTCGTTGACCTCGTCCATGGTGAAGCACACCCGTGAGCGGGCCGACTCGCCGCCGACCTTGGCCACGATGTCCTTGAACCGCTGCCGGTCCTCGCCACGCTGGATGGCCTCGAAATCGGCGCCGATGAGCTCCACGCCGTAGCGGTCCAGCACCCCGTTCTCGTGCAGCGCGACCGCGGTGTTGAGTGCGGTCTGCCCGCCCAGGGTTGCCAGCAGCGCGTCAATCTTGTTGCCGCGCTCGGCTTGTTGGGCGATGACCCGCTCGACGAACGCAGACGTGATCGGTTCCACGTAGGTGTTGTCGGCGTACTCCGGGTCGGTCATGATGGTGGCCGGGTTGGAGTTGACCAGGCTGACCTGCAGGCCTTCGGCCCGCAGCACCCGACACGCCTGGGTGCCCGAGTAGTCGAACTCGCAGGCCTGCCCGATCACGATCGGCCCGGAGCCGATGACCAGCACGTGCCGTAGGTCCGCGCGACGTGGCATCTAGCACCCCCTGCCCTGCTCTGCGCGAGCCTGCTCTGCGCGAGCGTGCGTGTCGGTACGGCGACACGCCGTTGCGCGCGTACATCGGCGCACGCTCGCCGCCCAGCCGGACTCAGCCACGGCGCTCCCCCGACATCAGATCGACGAACTGGTCGAACAGATACTCCGCGTCGTGCGGGCCGGCCGCGGCCTCGGGGTGGTACTGCACCGAGAAGGCCGACCCGTCAACGAGTTTGATGCCTTCGACGACATCGTCGTTGGCGCACGTATGGCTGACCACGGCCTTGCCGAACGGGGTGTCGAACACCTCGCCCCGCTCGCCTTCCAACGCGAATCCGTGGTTCTGCGCGGTCACCGCCACCCGCCCGGTGGCGTGGTCGATGACGGGCACATTGATACCGCGGTGGCCGAACACCATCTTGTAGGTCGAGCGGCCCAGTGCACGGCCCAGAATCTGGTTGCCGAAACAGATGCCGAACAACGGGATGCCGGCGCCAAGTACCTCGCGGGTCACCGCGACGATGTGATCGGCCGTCGCCGGGTCGCCCGGGCCGTTGGACAGAAAGACGCCGTCGGGTCTCATCTCGGCGATCTGGTCGAACGTCGCCGATGACGGCAGCACATGGCTGCGGATACCGCGGCGGGCGAAACTGCGCGGCGTATTGGTCTTGATGCCCAGGTCGAGCGCAGCCACGGTGAAGCGTTGCGGGCCTTCAGGTTCGACGATGTACGTCGCGCCGGTGCTGACCTCGCCGGCCAGATCGGCACCCAGCATCGACGGCTGGCTGCGCACCCGGGCGAGAAGCTCGTCGGGCCCGGCGCACGCCTCACCCGAGAACACCCCGGCCTTCATCGAGCCGCGGCTGCGCAGATGGCGTACCACGGCCCGGGTGTCGATCCCGGCAATCCCGACGATCCCCTGCCGGACCAGCTCGTCGTCCAGAGTGCCGGTGGCGCGCCAGTTCGACGCGCGCGGAGAGGGATCGCGCACCGCGTAGCCGGCCACCCAGATCTTGTCGCCACGGCTCTCGGCATCTTCGTGGTTCCAGCCGGTGTTGCCGATCTGCGGAGCGGTCGCCACTACGATCTGCCGGTGATAGCTCGGATCGGTCAGGGTCTCCTGGTAGCCCGACATCCCGGTGCTGAACACGGCTTCGCCGAGGGTCTCACCGACGGCGCCGAACGCGGTGCCGGTGAAGATCCGGCCGTCCTCGAGGACGAGCTGGGCGGTCTGCGTCACGCGGCCTCCTGGAGCCAACGGGCGTACTCGGTGCGGTCGTCGCCGCGGAACCCGGTGTCGATCTCGGTTCCCGACGGCAGTCGCCACCGGATCGCCAGTATCCCGTCATGCGTGATGGCCTTCCCGGCGATGCCGCGCTCGGTGCGGATCGCGGTGATGGCCTGCTGCGGAATCCAGATGGGACTCGCCCCGCTGCGTTGCACCATGATGCCCTCGGGGTAACGGGTCAGCACCGCCTTGCTGCGGTAGCCCAGATCGCCCACCGCGATCCGGTCCAGCCAGCTCGGCGCCAGCGTGCTGCCGACATACAACCCGCGGGTCGGCGCGACGATCGCCGATCCCACGGTTTCGGGCAGGGCGGGCAGTTGGCCGATCAGCGCGGCCTGCCGCAGCGCGCGATGCCGCCAACCACGCAACATCAGCCGGAGCAAGAAGGCGATCAGCACCACCAGCACGGCGGCGAAGATCAGCGATCCGATCAGCGTGGGAGTGTTCATGCCGGGCTCTTCCCGTCGCGGGCGGTGACCTTGCCACGCAGCAGCGTCGCGGTCACCGTGGCGGGCAGGGTCATCGACTCGTAGGGTGTGTTCGCCGACCGGCTGGCGAGCTCGGCGCCGGCAACCGTCCAGGTGGCGTCGGGGTCCACCACGGTCAGGTTGGCCGGCTCCCCCACTTCGAGCGGCCGGCCGTGGTCGGGCAGCCCTGCGATACGCGCCGGGTTCTCGCTCATCACCCGCGCGACATCGCGCCAACTGAGCAGCCCCGGGATGACCATGGTCTGCACGACCACCGACAACGCGGTCTGCAGGCCAAGCATGCCGGGCCGTGCGGCGGAGAACTCGCAACACTTCTCGTGCTCGGCGTGCGGCGCATGGTCGGTGGCCACACAGTCGACAACTCCCTCGGCCAGCGCCTGCCGCAGCGCCTCGGTGTCGGCGGCCTCGCGCAGCGGCGGGTTGACCCGGTTGACGCCGTCGTAGCTCGCCAGCCGGCTGTCGTCGAGCAGCAGGTGGTGTGGGGTGACCTCGGCGGTGATCGAAACGCCCTGCGCTTTCGCCCATCTGAGGATCTCGACCGTACCCGCAGTGGAGGCGTGGCAGATGTGCACACGGGCACCGGCGTCGCGGGCCAGCAGCGCGTCGCGCGCCACGATCGACTCCTCGGCTACGCGGGGCCAGCCGGACAGCCCGAGCCGGGCGGCATTCGGGCCCTCGTGCGCGACGGCGCCGGTCGTCAGCCGCGGCTCCTCGGCGTGCTGGGCGATCAGCACGCCCAGGCCGGTGGCGTATTCCAGCGCACGACGCATCACCAGCGGGTCGTATACGCACTTTCCGTCGTCGGAGAACACCCGCACCTGCCCCGCGCCGGCGGCCATCATGCCCATCTCGGTGAGCTGGACGCCGGCCAGCCCGACGGTGACCGCGCCGACGGGGTGCACGTCGACCAGGCCGACCTGCTGGCCCCGATGCCAGACATGGTCGGTGACCACCGGGCTGTCGGCGACCGGTGTGGTGTTGGCCATTGCGAACACCGCGGTGTAGCCGCCGAGAGCCGCTGCTGCCGAACCGGTTTCGATGGTCTCGGTGTCTTCGCGGCCGGGCTCGCGCAGATGGGTGTGCAGATCGACGAAGCCGGGCAGCAGCACGTGACCTCGTGCATCGATGACATCGGCATCCTGGTTCATCTGGCCGGGGATGGCCAGCCCGGCGCCGATCTCGGCGATCTGGCCGTCGTCGACCAGCACATCGACCGGCTCACCCTCGCCGTACAGCCGGACTCCGCGGATCAAGGTTGCAGCCGCCCGGCCGACGACATTCTGCCCCGTCATGCGCTGACCTCCACGTCGGTACCGACAAGCAGGTGGAACAGCACCGCCATCCGCACGTGCACGCCGTTGGAAACCTGTTGCAGCACAGCGGATTGCGACGAGTCCGCCACCGAGGACGCAATCTCCATACCGCGCAGCATCGGCCCGGGGTGCAGCACCACCGCATGACCACCCAGCAGCGCCTGTCGCCGCTCGGAGAGCCCGTAGAGCACCGAGTACTCACGCGCCGACGGGAAGAAGCCGCCGGTCATCCGTTCGGCCTGCACCCGCAGCATCAGCACGGCGTCGGCGGCGGGCAGCTCGGCGTCCAGGTGGTGCGATACCGCCGCCGGCCAGCCGGAAACCCCGACCGGTAGCAGCGTCGGCGGTGCCACCAGCACCACCTCGGCGCCCAGGGTGTCGAGCAGCATGACATTCGACCGGGCCACCCGGCTGTGCAGGATGTCGCCGACGATGACCACCCGCTTGCCCTCGATGCCGCCGAGCCGCTGCCGGATGGTCAGCGCATCCAGCAGCGCCTGCGTCGGGTGTTCGTGCGTCCCGTCCCCGGCGTTGATGACCGAGGGTCCGCTGCCGTCTTCGGCGAGGGTCCACTCGGCCAGCTGCTGGGCGGCACCGGAGGCCGGATGGCGGATGATCAGCGCGTCGGCGCCGGCGGCGCGCAGGGTCAGCGCGGTATCGCGCAGCGACTCGCCCTTGGCCACCGACGAACCGGAAGAGCTGACGTTGATGACGTCGGCGCTCATCCACTTGCCGGCCACCTCGAACGACACCCGGGTTCGGGTGGAGTTCTCGTAGAACATGGTGATCACCGTGCGACCGCGCAGCGTCGGCAGCTTCTTGACCTCGCGCCCCAGCAGCGCCTGGCTGAACCGGTCGGCGTCGTCGAGAATCGCGGTGGCCTCCTCGCGGCTCAGGTCCGAAGCCGACAGCAGATGTCTCATGATCGGGAGCCTCCGGAGATGATCACACCGTCGCGGTCGTCGTGTTCTTCCAGCAGCACGTGCACGTTCTCGCTGCGCGATGTCGGCACGTTCTTGCCGACGTAATCGGCGCGCAGCGGCAGTTCGCGGTGTCCGCGGTCGACGAGCACTGCCAGTTGAACGGCGCGCGGGCGGCCGAGGTCGCGCAGTGCGTCCAGCGCCGAGCGCACCGAGCGGCCCGAGTACAGGACGTCGTCGACCAGGATCACCAGCGCGTCGTCGATACCACCCTCGGGGATCGACGTCGACTCCAGCGGGCGCGGCGGTTTGGTCATCAGGTCGTCGCGATACAACGTGATGTCCAGGGCACCGTGCGCCACCGTGACGCCGGAGAATTCGCCGATATTGGCGGCCAGCCGGGCGGCCAGGTCCACGCCGCGCGTCGGGATACCCAACAAGACCACGCGCGGTGCGTCCGGACCGTCGAGCGCGGTCTTCTCGATGATCTGGTGAGCGATGCGGGAAATGGTTCGGCCGACGTCGGCGGCGGACATCAACTCGCGGTCGGTGCCAGGCTCACTCATGAGTGACTCTGACCTCCTTCTCCGCCTCTCCGGACGGATCGTTAAAGGATGTCGAACTGCCGGGCAGCTTAGCACCGCGCTCCTGTGGCGAAGACGACAGGTCCGGACCCCTGCCGGCGGGCGTCTTGGGTCCGCGGCTGAGTACCCTTGGCCCCGATGAACCTCGACGATAACCGGGCGTCCATCCGCGAGGCGTGCGACGCGGGCCTGCTGGCGGGTGCGGTCACGTTGGTCTGGCAGCACGGAAAGGTGCTGCAGGTCAACGAGATCGGCTATCGCGACGTTGATGCGGGACTGCCGATGCAGCGCGACACGGTATTCCGCATCGCCTCGATGACCAAACCCGTGACGGTCGCTGCGGCGATGACGCTGCTGGAGGAGGGCAAGCTGTCGCTGACCGACCCGGTGACGCGCTGGCTGCCCGAGTTGGCCGATATGCGTGTGCTGGCCGATTCCGCCGGACCGCTGGACAGGACAACCCCGGCCCGGCGGCCGATCACCATCGATGACCTGATGACGCACCGCAGCGGGCTGGCCTATGCATTCTCGATCGGCGGTCCGCTGGCCCGCGCGTACGGGCGGTTGTCGCTGCGCCACGACCAGGATCAGTGGCTGGCCGAACTTGCCGCGCTGCCGTTGGTGCACCAGCCCGGGGATCGCCTCACCTACAGCCAGGCCACCGATGTGCTCGGCATCGCGCTGTCGCGTATCGAGGACAAACCCCTGCGCACCATCCTCGCCGAGCGCATCTTCGAACCACTGGGCATGACCGATACCGGGTTCTTCCTCTCCCAGGCGGCCCGGCGACGGGCGGCGACGATGTACCAGCTCGACGGGACCAACACCTTGCAGCACGACGTGATGGGACCACCGCCGATAGCACCACCGACGTTCTGCACCGGCGGGTCCGGGCTGTGGTCAACCGCCGATGACTACCTGCGGTTTGCCCGGATGCTGCTCGGCGACGGGAGCCTGGACGGAGTGCGGGTGCTCTCGCCGGAGTCTGTCGAGCTCATGCGCACCGACCGCCTGACCGACGAGCAGAAGCAGTTGCCGTTCCTGGGGATGCCGTTCTGGGTCGGCCGCGGATTCGGGCTCAACCTGTCGGTGGTGACCGATCCGGCGCGCTCCAGGCAGCTGTTCGGACCGGGCGGCCTTGGCGCGTTCGGCTGGCCCGGCGCCTACGGGACATGGTGGCAGGCGGATCCCTCCGCTGATCTGGTACTGCTGTACCTGATCCAGAATCACCCGGATCTGACAGTCGACGCTGCGACGATCGCGGGCAATACCTCGTTGGCGAAACTGCAGACCGCGCAACCCAAGTTCGTCCGGCGCAGCTACGCGGCGCTGGATCTCTAGGGCGTTTCAGACCATCGCGGTCGGCGAGACCTTGATGCCGATCTGCAGTGCGCCGGCCAGTTCGCGGCTGACGTCGTAGTCGAAAACCACGTGCCCCGAGATGATGTCGACGTCGCGCTTCGCCCGCTGCAGCGGGCTGTTCAGGAAATGCGCGCTGGCGCCGGACACCTCGAGCAGATCGGCGATGACCGCACGCGATTCGTGCACGATATGCGCGGCGGCGACCCGGGCTTCGGCACGTACCGCACGCGTCACCCGCTCACCGCCGGCGACGATCGTCTCGATCCGGTCCACCGTGCCGGCCAGTAACCCGTGCAGCGCGGCCA
>CAZDYH010000151.1:0-7450 GCA_964509355.1 uncultured Mycobacterium sp. | reverse complement strand
ACCGTGATCGCGCCGAAGTTGAAGGCATGACGCAACCACGGAACGCTCAAGAGCGCGACGAGCAGTACCACGGCCCCGCCCAGAATCCACTTCAGCGTCCCGTTTCGCCGCTTCCGGAACGTCCGCCAGACCGGCAGGCGCCATGACCGATTCACCAGGATGAGTGCGAGATTGCCGATCACCAGGGCCGCGAAGGTGACGGAACGGACGACGTCATCGGGGCGATCGGTCAGCACGGCCCACAGGTAGACCGCAAAGGCCGCGGCGAACACCGACAACCCCTGCAGCACGGCGATCGTGAGGACCCCCCTGCCGAACAACGGCTCGCCGACCCCCCTGGGCGGAGAGTCCATGACATGGGGATCGATCTCCTCGGCCTCGAACACGATCGAGCACGCCGGGTCGATGATGAGCTCGAGAAACGCGATCTGCACCGGCAGAAGTACCAGCGGCCAGCCGGATACGAAGACCGGGATGAGCGACATACCGACGATCGGCAGGTGCACCGCGATCACATAGGACATCGCCTTGCGAAGGTTGTCGAAGATGCCCCGACCCTGCCGCACGCCTCCGACGATCGAGCTGAAGTCGTCGTCGGTGATCACCAGGGCAGCGGATTCCCGCGCGACATCGGTGCCATGTGCTCCCATCGCGATGCCGATGTCGGCGGCCCGCAGCGCCGGGGCGTCGTTGACCCCGTCGCCGGTCATCCCGACCACCTCGCCGTTGGCCTTCAGCGCACGCACGAGCTGCAGCTTCTGCTCGGGGACCATGCGCGCGAAGACGTTGACCGAGCGGATGCGGCCGGCCAGCTCGTCCTTCGGCATCGCTTCGAGCTCGCCGCCGGTGATGCACCCCGCGGCGTGATCCAGGCCGATCTCCCGTGCGATGGCCAGCGCCGTGCCCGGGTAGTCCCCGGTGATCATGATCGTGCGCACCCCGGCGCGCGCGCACTCCGCGACCGCATCGGCCACACCGGGGCGCACCGGGTCGTGCAGGCCGGCGAGCCCGAGGTACTCGAAGTCGAAGTCGTGTTGCTGCGGCGGCAGGGCCCGATTCCGGTCGAAGTGCGCGCAGGCCACCGCCAGCACGCGCTGGCCCCCGGCCGTAGCCGATTCGACCTGGGCGGTGAGCGCGGCGAGCTCGTCGGGGTTGAAATGGCACAGGTCGGCGATCGCCTCGGGTGCGCCCTTGGCGGCGATGACGTAGCGTCCGCCGTCCGGGGAGCACCAGACGTGCGACAGCGCCAGCAGCTTCTCCGACAGTGGATACTCGCGGACCAGCTCCCAGTCGGCGTGCACGTGCTCGGTGCCCGAGAGGTACTTCTCGCCAATTGCCTTGAACGCCTTGTCCATCGGGTCGAACGGGTCAACAGGCGAAGCGAGAACAGAATACTCGGCGATCGCATGGAACGCCTCGGGCAGCGGGTTCTCGTCAAGCGTGTACGTCTGCCCATCGACGATGAGCTCACGCACGGTCATCTGGTTGAGCGTCAACGTACCGGTCTTGTCGACGCACAGGACGGTCGCCGATCCCAGTGTCTCGACGACCGCTGATCGCCTCGTCAGCACGTGCTTCCGGGACATCCGCCACGCGCCGAGGGCCAGGAACACCGTCAGCACGACCGGAAACTCCTCGGGCAACAAAGCCATTGCCGTCGCAATGCCCGCGAGCACGCCCTCGAGCCAATTGCCGCGGGTCAGTCCGTAGACGACCACCACGATCACGGCCACGGCCACGCCGAACACCGCGAGCACCCGCACCAGCCGGTCGATCTCCCGCTGCAGCCGGGTGCGCTCGGGCTCGATCGTCCGCAGCGCCGTCCCGATCCTGCCCAGCTCGGTGCCGGCCCCGGTCTCCTTCGCCACCGCGAGGCCGTGACCCTTGACCACGAGAGTGCCGGAGAATGCCCACGGCGTCGCATCGCCGCCGGGACGGCCCATGACCGACGAGACCGAGCCCGGGTCGGTTGGCACCTTGCGGACCGGAACGGACTCGCCGGTCAACGCGGACTCGTCGACCGCGAAGTTCGTGCAGTCCAGCAGCACCGCGTCGGCCGGCACCCGGTCGCCCTCGGCGAGCAGAACCACGTCGCCGCGCACCACATCTCGCCCCGCGATCCGCACTTGCACCCCGTCGCGCACGACCAGCGCCCGGGGCGACGACAGGTCGCGGAGCGCGGTGAGAGCACGTTCGGTCTTGTGCTCCTGATAGATGGAGATAGCGATGACCACCACGACGAAGGACATCAAGATGATGCCGTCGAGCGGTTGGGCAAGCAGGAAGTTCACCATGCCGGCACCCAGCAGAAGCAGAAGCATCGGCTCGCGGAGGACATCGCGGGCCTGTTGCAGGAGATTCCGCTCCATTGCGGTCGGTAACTCGTTCGGGCCGTCGGCGGCCAGGCGGCGCGCAGCCTCCTGCGCTGTCAGGCCCGCGAGCGCGGCGTCCAGGACGAGTCCACCCATCAGGAACTCCTCTCCAGGTTCTCGAAGTCATGAAAGATCAAGCCGGACAAGGTATTACCTGCTGGTCTCTTTGGTTGCTGCCAGCGCCCGCCGGGCCTCGACGCGCCCGGCCCTCATGAAGCCGGCCCAGTCCCGGGTGCTCAGGAATTGGCGGTAGAAGCCGACGCCGCGCACCTTCTCGTACGGAACAGGCTCGATCATCGTCACGTTCGACGCGGACCGCAGCCGGGCCAGGTTTTCGCGCGCGAGCGCGATCTGCTGGCAGGTGCGCACTTGGCTCGCGACGTACAGGATGCTGGCACGGCGGTACTCCCAGCCAGTGGCGTCCTCGCCCTCGAATCCAGGCGGATAGAAACCGTTGATCGCCAGGGTGAGGTCGCAGGGCTCCTCGATGTCGAGGAGTGGGTGGACTGGGAAGATGTCGACGATCCCGCCATCGCACCAGTGGAAGCCGCCGAACTCGACGGGCTGGATCATGAGTGGTAACGCAATCGCCATGTGCACGGCGCGCGCCACCGCGAGATCGGGATAGGTCCGGGGCCCGATGAATTCGAGACGATTCTGCTCGACGTTCCAGATCGGCGCGTAGGCGGGAATGGGCAGTTCGCCGAGCGTCATGTCTCCGAGCAGATGCCGGTATGCGTCCTCGATTGCATCGCCCCGGAGGATGCCGGCGAATCCTCGGCCTACCGTCGGCGCCAGGCTGAGTAGCCGGCGCCAGTCGATGTCGACATAGTCGTTGGGTTGCAGGCCCAGAGTGAACGCCGCGACCTCCTCGGCGCAGATGCCTGCCGCGAGGGGGAACCCGAACATCGCCGAGCCGGAGCACAGTGAGATGACGGCGGGACGGCGACCGCTTTCTTCGAGGGCGCGCGCGGCCCCCACCACCGATGCCATCGCGCCACTTCCCCCGGTCGCCGCCAGAGCCACCCGTTGACCGTCCCTCAGTCTCGTGGCGTACGGCCGCATCGGGGGAAAAGGCCGAAGGTCCCGCACACCCGCCGGGCCGGACGGCAGGCGTACCACGGCCCGGCCAGTGTCCGCCAGCAACCCGGCGTCGTCACGCACCCCCTCCGCCCACTCGCGGGTGCGCGTGATGACATTGAAGTACTGGCGGAGTCGAAAGACGTCGAGCACGGAACTGAGCATGTATCGACTGTGCGCGCCCGACCGGTCGAGAGCCAGAGTCCTCGGTCCCCAATCCGACTAACCGGCGGTGGCGTCCGCGAACTCGCAGAAGGCGGTGTAGGCCCGGGCGCCGTAGACGGTGGCCGGTCCGCCCTGCATCATGATGCTGACGCCGATCGCCTCGGCGGCCTCCTGCTTGGTCGCACCGGCGCGGGCCGCACCGCGGGCGTGCGAAGCGATGCAGCCGTCGCAACCGTGCACAACACCGATCGTCATCGCGATCAGTTCCTTCACCTTGGTCTCCAGCGCGCCCGCGGCCAGCGCGGACTGGCTCAGCTCGCGGAATCCCTTGTAGACATCGGGAATCATCTCCCGCAGTGCGCGATGCTGCGGATTCAGCTCGTGGAGGACGCCGGCGTGGTGTTCATGATCCGTCATGCCTCCATTTGTACCCCAGGGGGTATGACGTGGAGGGAGAGTTGGCAGAGCTCGAATTACTTGCCGTAGAGTCCCGCCAGCGCGTCCGCGGAATTCTCGATGACGACCTTGCGCTTGAGCTTCAGGCTCGGCGTCAGATCACCGGCCTCGATCGACAACTCGCGGTCGATGATCGCGAATCTCTTGACCTGCTCCCAGCGATTGAGATGCGTGTTGAGGGTGTCGATGTACCCGCTGATAAGTTCGCGCGTCTTCTCATCCCGCGCGACCTCGGCGAAGGACTTGTCCGCCAGACCGTTCTTGGCGGCCCACTCCGTGATCGCTTCGCTGTCGAGGCTGACCAGCGCGACGCAGTACGGCTTGCTCTCGCCGTAGACGATGATCTCGCTGGCGTAGGGGCAGATGCCCTTGAACCTTGCCGCGATCGCCGACGGGGCCACGTACTTGCCCTGCGAGGTCTTGAACATGTCCTTCTTGCGGTCGGTGATGCGCAGGAAGCCGTCGATATCGACCTCACCGATGTCGCCGGTGTGGAACCAGCCGTCGTTGTCGATCGCCTCGGCCGTCGCCTCGGGCAGGTCGTGGTAGCCACTCATCACACCTGGGCCCTTGAGCAGGATCTCGCCGTCGTCGGCGATCTTGACCTCAGTGTTTGGGAACGGCCAGCCGACCGTGCCGAACCGGTACGCCGCCGGGCGATTGAGGAACGAGGCGGCTGAGGTTTCGGTCAGTCCGTAGCCCTCGAGCACGACGATGCCGACGGCGTCGAACCACTGCGCGACGTCGCGGTCCAGGGCGGCGGACCCGGAGATGAAGAACCGCAGCCGACCGCCGAACCGCTCACGGATGGTGGAGAACACCAGTTTGTCGGCGACCTTCTCCTGCAGTAAGAGCGGCAGCGACGGCTTCGCGCCGGCTTGCTTCGCGCGGGACACCTGGAGACCGACGCCGAACGCCCAGTCGAAGATGCGCTTCTTCAGGCCGCCTTCGTCGGCGATCATTCCAATGGTGTGGCCGTGCACCTTCTCGAAGATGCGCGGCACCGCGCCCATGATGGTCGGATGCAGGACCGACAGATTCTCGACGATCTTGTCGACACGGCCGTCGATCGCGGTCGGAAACCCGACCACCAGCGGCAGCGCGAGCATCGCCTTGCCGAACGAGTGCGCCAGCGGCAGCCACAAGTAGTTCAGGTCGTCGGCGTTGAGCACATGCAGGGAATCAATGGCGGCGGCGGTGTAGGTCCACGCCGCATGGGAGAGCCGCACCCCCTTCGGTCGCCCAGTCGTTCCCGAGGTGTAGATGATGCTGGCCAGCTGCTCGGGCCGGATGGCCGCGACCCGCTCGGTCACCACGTTCGGCGAATCGGCGAGCAGCTGCTTACCCAGTTGCTCCAGTTCGGCGAGAGTGATCACCCATTCGCCGTCGCCCTTGCCGTCGATGATCACCACCTTGCCCACATCCGGCAGTTCCGCGCGGTGCGCCAGCAGCTTGTCGACCTGGGTCTGATCCTCGGCAACCACGACGCGGCTGCCCGAGTTGGCGACGATGAACGCGACGTCATCGGCGTTGGTGGTCGGATACACGGTCGTGGTCGCCGCCCCGGCGCAGAGGATCGCGAAGTCGACGAGGACCCATTCGTATCGCGTCGATGCTGCGAGCGCGATTCGGTCCTCGGCGGCGATGCCCAGCGCGATCAGGCCGGCCGAGACCCGTTGGACGCGGTCACCGACCTGCTTCCAGGTGACGCTCGCCCAGCCGTGATCGTCCGGGTATCGGAACGCCTCGGCCTGGGGGGTCGCAGTGACGCGGTCGAGAAACATCTGGGCGACTGAAGGTGCCCGCTTCTCGATCTTGGTGAGGTCGGGTGTTTCCTTGGCTACTCGCAGGCCTGACATAGCCCGAGTCTAGGAAGGTTGGCGCTCGGGGCGGGCGGAATCGAACCGTTGCATCAAACACAATTCCGAACAATGGACTTTTGGCCACACCAATGGTGGCCTGCTCCCCTACCCCGGGGGAAAGAGGCGCGGGCATGATCGGACCCGACGCTGACGAAAGGAGCGGACGATGAAGGCTGAGGTAGGCGATTGGCTCGTGATGAAGGGAACCACGACTGAGCTGTCGGATCAGCGCGGGCTGATCACCGAGGTGCGCTCGGCGGACGGTTCGCCGCCATACGTGGTGCGGTGGCTCAACACCGGCCATGAGACGACCGTGTTTCCCGGTCCGGATGCGGTGGTCGTCACGGCCGCGGAGCAGGAGGCGGCCGACGAGCGGGCGCGATCCCGAGTCGAGTCGGTGCAGACCGCGATCACGCACCACTTCAAGAGCGAGTAGGTGCCGCGGCTGGTCCTGCTCGGTGTCGGGGCGATGAATTCACCCCGCTACCGCCCCGCCGGGTTGCTGGTGAGTTGGGCCGGCCACCGGGTCATGCTCGACGGCGGGGATTCTGCGGACCCCGTTCCGCCGTTGGATGCATGGCTGGTCAGTGACGAACATGCGGAATTGATGCCGCAGATCCGACGACGTTCCGGCGAGTTGGGGGTGCGGCCCGCTATCGGTCCGTTTCAAGCTGATGGCGTGCGGTTGCAGCCGCTACCGGTGCGGCACACCTCACACCCGACTGTTGGTTATCTCATCGAGACCGTCCGGCAGCGGGCTGCGTGGGCACCCGAGTTCTGGATGTTCCCCGAGTGGGCGGCCGGAGCCGATCTCATGTTCGCCGATGCGGCCGGGTGGAACCGGCCGATCCGGTTCGCCGGTGGTGCCGGTGGACACGCCTGCGTGCGGGACGTCGCCGCGGCGGCCCGCCGCGCCGGTGTACGGCGGCTGGTTTTCGCTCACATCGGCCGGCCCAGCATCCGGGCGATCGACCGGGGCGAGCGCCCGCCCTTTGGGCAATGGGCCAGCGACGGCGCAGTATTTCGGTTGCGCTGACGCCGGATTCACCTGGCGCGTCAGCCGGTGGTGTGCACGATCAGCACGTCGCACTTCGAACGGCGCGCCACATTGGCGGGCACCGACCCGAGCAGCCGTCCGGCAATGCTGTTCAAACCGACGTTACCGACCACCAGCAGATCCGCACCGACTTCTACGGCGAGGTCGACCAGTGCATCGACAGGGGCGCCGACGACGGATCGCTCCTCGATGTTCTTGGCTCCAGCGGCCTTGGCCCGGTCCCTCGCGTCCCGCAGCAGCGCGTAGATGGGGGCATTGCCGGTCACCTTGTAAGCCTCGTCCTTGAGGGCATCGACACCTTTGGGTTCTTCGGACGCGGGAAAGTAGGCAGTCGCCACGATCAACTTCACGTCCGGACCGGAGGCCAGCGCAGCCGCCCGGTCGACGGCACGCAGGGACGACTCCGAACCGTCCGTGCCGACCAGCACGGTTTGATAGCCGCTCATCCATACCCTCCC
>CAZDYH010000150.1:0-7517 GCA_964509355.1 uncultured Mycobacterium sp. | reverse complement strand
CCCGTCCTCGCGTCGGGGTGGGTGCGTGCGCGCGCCGAGGGCGCCGGGCGGGCCCTGTCCAGGGTGGGCTGGAAGCCCGGCTCGGACATCACCGCGATCTGGCAGGGCTTCACCTCGCTCGGGGATGCGGCGAGCCGGCGCGCCTTCCTGGCCACAACCCGCGCCGTCATCGACCCCGGGGGCCAGACTGTCAGCGCCCACGACTACCTGCCCGATGCCCTGCCGATCCCGACACTCATCGTCTGGGGCTCCCGGGACCGGATGATCCCGGCGTGGCACTCGATCAGTGCGCAGAGGTCGATCCCGGGGTGTCGCGTCGAGCTGTTCGAGGGAGCCGGCCACTTTCCGCACCTCGACGAACCGGACCGCTTCGCCGACCTGGTGCGTGACTTCATCGCAACGACCTGAGCCGCGGGCACGCCCGACAATCAGCAGCCTGCCAGACCCAAGGGCGTAAACTCGGGCAGTCGGGACCAACCAGGCCCCCATGTCAAAGGGGCCAGTGATGTCTGATAAATCTCCTCGGCAGAGTATGACCAAGAAGTCCGGAAAGTCTCTGAAAGAGAAACGGGCCGCCAAGCACGCCAAAGCGGGCCAAACCCCTTCAACCGAGGCCTTGCTGCATCCTAAGAAGCGCTGAGGCGCAAGAACTTTCGCTGGGAGTCCTGGCTCAATCGCGCAAGGAGTACGAGCGCCAGAGCTGCCATAGTCTTTTGACTCTGCAATTCGCAATAGTGTTGGATGCTGTCGTGGCCGACATCTGTCGCACCCGAGCGATAGCGGCCGAGCCGCAGGCGATCTGGGATGTTCTGGCGGACTTCGGCACGATCAGTGCGTGGGCCGACAACGTCGACCACTCCTGCCTGCTGAGCCCCGCCGCCGAGGGCGTCGCGGTCGGCACCACGCGCCGCGTCCAGACGGGACGCAACACGCTGGTCGAGCGGATCACCGACTTCGACTCGCCGAACACGCTCGCCTACGACATACAGGGTCTCCCGTCGCAGCTCAGTACGGTCAGTAATCGCTGGCGGCTGCGGCCGGCGGCAAACGGGTCCACCGAGGTCACCCTGACCAGCACGGTCGAGATCGGCCCCCGTCCATTTCAGCAGCTTGCCGAACGCGTCGTCAGTCGCCTGCTGGCCAAGCAGTCCGACGTGATGCTCGCCGGACTCGCGAATCGATTGGAGAGCTCTCGTGCCTGACCGCCCCGACATCGTCATCCTGATGACGGATGAGGAACGTGCGGTTCCTCCTTACGAGTCCAAGGGCGTGCTCGCCTGGCGTGACCAGAACCTCAGTGGCCGAAGGTGGTTCGACGAACACGGCGCCAGCTTCCAGCGGCACTACACCGGCTCGCTCGCCTGCGTGCCCAGCCGCCCGACGATCTTCACCGGGCAGTACCCCGACCTGCACGGCGTCACCCAGACCGACGGTCTCGGCAAGATGTTCGACGACTCGCGGATGCGCTGGCTCCGTGAGGGTGAGGTTCCCACTCTCGGTAACTGGTTCCGCGCGGCGGGATACGACACCCACTACGACGGCAAGTGGCACATCTCCCACGCTGACCTGCCCGACCCAGCCGACGGCGGCGCACTGGCGACCAACGACGATGATGGCGTCGTCGACCCTGCCGCAGTGCAGCGCTACCTCGACGCCGATCCGCTTGCCCCGTTCGGCTTCTCCGGATGGGTCGGCCCCGAGCCCCACGGGGCGAGCCTCGCCAACAGCGGTTTTCGCCGCGACCCCTTGATCGCCGACCGCGTCGTCGCCTGGCTCGAAGACCGCTACGCCCGCCGTCGAGCCGGTGACGCCGCCGCGTTGCGTCCGTTCCTGCTGGTCACCAGCTTCGTGAACCCGCACGACATCGTCCTGTTCCCAATGTGGGTGCGCCGGAGTCCACTGGAGCCGTCACCCCTGGATCCACCACCCGTGCCCGCGGCGCCCACCGCGAACGAGGACCTGTCGACCAAGCCGGCGGCACAGATCGCATTCCGGGAGGCCTACTACTCCGGCTACGGCCCGGCGCCGGCGGTCAACCGAATCTACGACCGCAACGCCCAGCGGTACCGAGACCTCTACTATCGCCTGCATGCCGAGGTCGACGGGCCGATCGACCGGGTCCGTCGTGCAGTCACCGACGGCGGGTCCGACCACGCAGTGCTGGTGCGCACCGCCGATCACGGCGATCTTCTCGGGGCGCATGGTGGATTGCACCAGAAGTGGTTCAACCTGTACGACGAGGCGACCCGCGTACCGTTCGTGATCGCCCGGGTGGGAGACCGTGCGTCTGAACCCAGGGTCATCGAGGCGCCGACCTCGCACGTCGATCTCGTGCCGACGCTGCTCGGGGCCGCCGGCGTCGATATCGTGTCGGTCGCGGCCAAGCTGGCCGAGTCGTTCTCCGAGGTGCACGAGCTTCCAGGGCGGGACCTCATGCCGGTCGTTGACGGAGCGCCGGCCGAGGACGCTCGGGCCGTGTACCTGATGACTCGCGACAACATGCTCGAAGGCGACAGCGGCGCCTCGGGTCTCGCCCGCCGGTTGAAGCGTACGGTGAAGCCGCCGGCCCCGCTGCGTATCCGGGTACCCGCCCACGTCGCATCCAACTTCGAGGGACTCGTCGTCCGCGTCGACGACACCACCGCCGTCGGCGGCGCCGGCCACCTGTGGAAGCTGGTGCGCACCTTCGACGATCCGGCCACGTGGACCGAACCGGGGGTGCGTCACCTCGCGGCGAACGGCCTGGGCGGCGAAGGGTACCGGGCCGACCCGCTCGACGACCAGTGGGAGCTGTACGACCTCTCCGCCGACTCGATCGAAGCAAACAACCGGTGGACCGATCCCGACCTGCACGATCTACGGGAGCATCTGAAGATGCAGCTGAAGCAGGCGCGAGCCGGCTCGGTTCCCGAGCGGAATCAGCCGTGGCCCTACGCGGTCCGTCGGCCGACGACCGGTCGGCGCACCAAGACACCACCCGCGCCGGTGCGCCTCCTTCGTCGGGCGCTCCAGCTCGTGGGGATGCACCCGGATG
Organism: uncultured Mycobacterium sp.; assembly: GCA_964509355.1. Lineage (GTDB taxonomy): Bacteria > Actinomycetota > Actinomycetes > Mycobacteriales > Mycobacteriaceae > Mycobacterium. The sequence continues at coordinate 4,483 of CAZDYH010000150.1, read as the reverse complement.
ACGCGGCGGCGGGCGACACCCCTGACCTGCCGGGCCGCCGCGCCCTCGTCATCTGCACCAACCACGGCGTACTCGACATCGGCAAGCCGACCGGTGTGTTCGCCAGCGAGATGACCGCGCCCTACTACGTGTTCCTCGATGCCGGCATGGATGTCGACGTCGCCAGCCCGCTCGGCGGCGCCATCCCGGTGGACCCGCTGTCGCTGAAGCCCGTGCTGCGCAGCGCGTACGACGACCGGTTCCTGGCCGACGATGAGCTCCGCGACAAGGTGAGCGACTCCAAGGCCGTCGGCGACCTCGACATGGCTGACTACGACATCGTGTACCTCGCCGGGGGGTGGGGAGCCGCCTTCGACTTCGGGTTCTCTGAGGATCTCGCCAACAAGATCACCGAGGCCAACGCACTGGGCCGAGCCATCGGTGGGGTGTGCCACGGCCCGCTCGGCCTGCGCAACGCCAAGGCGCCAGACGGCCGGCCGTTGGTGGAAGGTCGCAAGATCTGCGCCGTCACCGACAAGCAGGTCCGAGAGCTCGGCATCGGGTCGACTCCACACCACCCGGAAACCGAGCTGCGCAGGATGGGCGCGGTCTTCGAGGCCGAAACCAGGTTCCGAGATCCGTTCGCCAACCACTGGGTGGTCGACGGCAACCTCGTGACGGGGCAGAACCAGAACGCCGCTCCGATGGTGGCGCGGGAGCTGGTACAGCTCGTCGCGGGCGGTAAGGCGACCTAGACCCGAGCGGTCGATGGTGACGAACCGCCAGGGCTCGGGATCGAAGCGACCTTCCGCCTAATCAGGCGGTGTCCCGGCGACGTCGGGGTGCAGGTAGGCCGGACCGGGCAGACCGGGTCGCTGCATTGGGCGATGCGGCGCATGCCTTGCCGCCCTATATCGGTGAGAAAAACTTGCTGGATCTCCGTTCTCGATTCTCAGCGTCGGGTTAGCTTGCCCGTTCACCCCGTCCGTCAACGTTGGTGGCACGCTGTACGCCATGAGCCACAAGCCACCCAGTGCGGTCATCGAAGCAGCCCACGCCGAGCACCTGAACACTCTGCCGTTCGACGACACCGCCGATTTCACCGACGCCGACCGGGGATTTCTCGGCAAGCTGTCACCATGCGTGGTCAAGGCCGCTGACGGGCGGGTGATCTGGGACAACGACGTCTACGACTTCTTGGCCGGGGATGCGCCCCCTTCGGTGCACCCGAGCTTGTGGCGGCAGTCGCAGCTGTGCGCCAAGCAGGGTCTCTACGAGGTCGTCGAGGGTATCTACCAGGTCCGCGGCCTGGACCTGTCGAACATCAGCTTCATCGAGGGCGACACCGGGGTCATCGTCATCGACCCGCTGATCTGCACCGAGACCGCGGCCGCCGCCCTGGCCCTGTACCGGCAGCATCGCGGGAACCGTCCGGTGGTCGCCGTCATCTACACCCACAGCCACGTCGATCACTTCGGCGGGGTCCTGGGTGTGACGTCGCAGGCCGACGTCGACGCCGGCAAGGTCGCCGTGCTGGCCCCCGAAGGGTTCACCCAGCATGCGGTGCAGGAGAACATTTACGCCGGTACCGCGATGACCCGCCGCGCCGCTTACATGTACGGCCCGGTTCTCGAGCGGGGTCCGCGCGGTCAGGTGGGCTGTGGGCTGGGACAGAACACCTCGACCGGTGAGATCGCGCTGATCGTGCCGACCGTCGATATCACGACCACCGGCGAGACCCACACCATCGACGGTGTGGAGATCGAGTTCCAGATGGCGCCGGGCACCGAGGCGCCCGCCGAGATGCACTTCTACTTTCCGAGGTTCCGGGCGTTGTGCATGGCCGAGAACGCCACGCATAACTTGCACAACCTGTTGACGCTGCGTGGAGCGCTGGTGCGGGACCCGCACGGTTGGTCGGGGTATCTGACCGAGGCCATCGACCGTTTCGTCGACCGCGCCGACGTCGTGTTCGCTTCTCACCACTGGCCGACCTGGGGCCGGGAGCGCATCGGGGAGTACCTATCGCTGCAACGAGACCTCTACGCCTATCTGCATGACCAGACTCTGCGGCTCCTCAACCAGGGCAACACCGGTATCGAGATCGCCGAGAACTTCCAGCTGCCCCCGGCGCTGGAGAAGGCGTGGCATGCCCACGGTTACTACGGCTCGGTCAACCACAACGTCAAAGCGGTCTATCAGCGCTACATGGGGTGGTTCGACGGCAACCCAGGACGGCTCTGGCAGCATCCGCCCGAAGCGCTGGCCCCACGGTACGTGGCCGCCATCGGCGGCATCGACCGTGTCGTCGAGCTTGCCCGCCAGTCGTTCGACGAGGGTGACTTCCGCTGGGCGGCAACTTTATTGGATCACGCGATCTTCACCGACGAAAACCACGCCGGCGCCCGCGAACTCTATGCCGACACCCTCGAACAACTGGCCTATGGCGCCGAGAACGCCACCTGGCGCAACTTCTACCTGTCGGGGGCTACCGAGTTGCGCGGCGGTAACTTCGGCACACCGACGAAGACGGCCTCGCCGTCGATGCTGTCTCAACTCACCCCGGAGCAGATCTTCGATGCCCTGGCGATCAGTGTCAACGGACCCAAGGCGTGGGATCTGGACCTGGCCATCGACGTGTCGTTTGTCGACCTGGGAACGAACTACCGGCTGACCTTGCGGAACGGCGTATTGGTGTACCGCCACATCCCAGCCGACGCGACGACCGCCGGGGCGACGCTGACACTGGCCGCCAAGGCGCGGTTGCTGGCGCTGGCGGCCGGGGACCTCACCTCGCCGGGCTTCGAGATCGGCGGCGATCCCCAGATGCTGGCACAGCTGATCGGTGTGCTCGACCAACCCGAGCCAGCGTTTGACATCATCACCCCATGAGCGGGTCTCCTCGAGCGGAGTTGAGGAAAGACGGCGTCGCCGGGCTGGTGCTGGGACTGCAATCCGTGCCCGACGGCCTGGCAACGGGCCTGCTGGCCGGAGCGAATCCGCTGGCCGGCCTGTACGCGTATCTGTTCGGAATGGTCGGAGCGGCCACCTCCACAGGTACCCCTTTGATGGTGGTGGCCGCCACGGGCGCGATGTCGCTGATCATCGCCGACGCCGACCTGGGACACACGCCCGACCCGGATCGGGCGCTGTACACCCTGGCGGTGATGACCGGGGTGATCATGGTGCTCGCCGGCCTCCTGCGAGCCGGGAAGCTGGTGCGGTTCGTGTCCACGGCGGTGATGACGGGCTTCATCACCGCCGTCGGGGTCAACATCGTCCTAGGACAACTGTCGACCTTGACCGGCTACGTCGGCCGCGGGGCCAACCGCCTGGTGAGGAGTTTCGATGTGCTGGTCCACGTCCGCCATTGGCACCCGCTGACCGTCGCGGTGGGCGTGCTGACCATTGTGGCGATCCTGGTGTTGCGCCGTACCCGCGTCGGGTCACTCGGATTGGTTCTGGCGGTGGCACTGGGATCGCTGCTGGCATTCATCTGCAACACCGTCAGGGCAGGATCGGTGAGCGTCCTGGACCACATCGTGGCCGTGCCCAATGGACTGCCGACCCCGGTGTTACCCGACGTCGGTGTGATCGGATACCTGCTGTTGCCGGCGTTGTCGCTGTCCTTGGTAGGTCTGGTGCAGGGGGCGGGGGTGTCGGCGGCGACCCCGCCGCCTGATGGCAGACCGGCCGACGCTTCCCGCGACTTCCTGGGTCAGGGCGTCGGCAACCTGCTATCGGGGGTGTTTCGCGGCATGCCGGTCGGCGGCTCGATGGGGGCGACCGCACTTGCCGTGGCGGCTGGTGCACGCACACGTGCGGCGATCTTCATCGCCGGCGCCGTGATGGCGGTGACGATTCTGTTTGCCGCTGACACCGTGGGCCATGTGGCCATGCCCGCTTTGGCGGGACTGCTGATCGTCATCGGTGTGACCGCGATCAAGCCGAGCCGGATCCTGTCAGTGATCCGCAGCAGCCCCACCCAGGCGATCATCATGGCGATCACCTTCATGCTGACTGTCACCATCCGGTTGCAGTTCGCCGTCCTGATCGGTGTCGTGCTGACCTTCATCGTCTTCGTGGCCCATCAAGCCAACCGGGTGAAGGTTCGGCAGCTCAATCTCGCCGCAGACGGAGCGGTGCGGGAATCCGAACCACCCCCGGTGGTGCCGCCCCACACCGCGGTGGTTCTTCAGGTTTTCGGCAGCCTCTTCTTCGCCAGCGCACCCACTTTCGAGCGTCAGCTACCTGCAGTCGGACCGCAAACCCACGGTTCGGTGGTGATCGTGCGCCTGCGCGGCATCGACCAGATCGGTTTGTCCCATATCGAGGTTCTCCGCCGCTACGCCAACAACCTGCGCACCGCCGGCTGCACCCTCAAGATCGTGGCCAGCGAGCCGCAGGTCCTGCAACAACTCGACACGCTCAGTGAAGACATCGGCCGGGACAACATCTACGCCGGCACCGAATGGATCGGGACCGCCCTGCGCACCGCCTACAA
>CAZDYH010000149.1:0-7568 GCA_964509355.1 uncultured Mycobacterium sp. | reverse complement strand
CCCCTTCCCGGGTCGCTTCCCGGAAAGCCTAGGGTCGGGTACCGACAACCCCGGGCAGCTGACGCGGCGAGTCTGCTGGCAGGCTGGACGACTGTGTCTGCAACCGGTCCGTTCACCGTGGGCGACCGCGTTCAGCTCACTGACCCCAAGGGCCGGCACTACACGATGGTGCTCAACCCCGGCAGCGAGTTCCACACCCATCGCGGCGCCATCGCGCATGACACGGTGATCGGGCTGCCGGAGGGCAGCGTGGTCAAGTCCACCAACGGTGATCAGTTCCTGGTGCTGCGGCCACTGCTTATCGACTATGTGATGTCGATGCCGCGCGGTGCCCAGGTGATCTACCCCAAGGATGCGGCCCAGATCGTGCACGAGGGCGACATCTTCCCGGGGGCCCGGGTGCTGGAGGCCGGCGCCGGCTCGGGGGCGCTGACCTGCTCGCTGCTGCGCGCCGTCGGGCCGGGCGGGCAGGTCATCTCCTACGAGCTGCGTGACGACCACGCCGAACACGCCCGCCGTAACGTGGAGACGTTCTTCGGCCAGGCGCCCGACAACTGGCAGCTGATCATCGGCGACGTCGCCGACTACGACACGACGGCCGGCACCGTCGACCGGGTGGTACTCGACATGCTCGCGCCGTGGGAAGTACTGGGCGCGGTGTCGGAGGCGTTGATCGCCGGCGGCGTGTTGATCGTCTACGTGGCCACCGTCACCCAGTTGTCCAGGACCGTGGAGGCGCTGCGTGCACAGCAGTGCTGGACCGAACCCCGCGCGTGGGAGACGTTCCAGCGCGGCTGGAACGTCGTCGGCCTGGCAGTGCGCCCCCAGCACAACATGCGGGGGCACACCGCGTTCCTGATCTCCGCACGCCGGCTCGCGCCGGGCGCCGTCACGCCGACGCCGCTGCGGCGCAAGCGCCAGTTGTAGGGGGAGTCAGTCGTCGCTGCGCTGCAGGCCGCGCCGCGCCGACAGCAGCTCGATCTCCGGCCTGGCGGCGACCAGGCGCTCGGCCGCGTCGAGCACGGACACGACTTGGGCACGGTCACCCGCCACGGTCGCCAGGCCGATACCTCCGCGTCGGTGCAGGTCGTGCGACCCGGTCTCGGCGGCCGACACGCTGAACTTGCGCCGCAGCTCGGCCAGGACCGGGCGGATCACGGACCGCTTCTCTTTCAGCGAGTGCACGTCACCGAGCAGCAGGTCGAACTCGAGCCAGCCGATCCACATCAGCGGGTCGGCGTCGGGGGTGCACCGGCCTGCGCGTTGCCGAGGTTCAGCAGCATGTCGGCAGTCTGTTCGGACAACTGCCAACCGTCCTGGCCGGGCTTGAACTCCATCGGGAAGGAGAAGCCCGGGCCCGCGCCGGGATTGGAGCTGGTGATGTTGACGGTGGCCACCGCGTTACCGGCGTCTTTGCCCGACCATGCGATATCGGCGGCAGCAACGGTCAACGGCGTGAAGCCGCCGTCCTTCAGCGCTTGGGCGAACTTGTCGAGCGTGGCCGCACTGTCCGTGGTGGCACCCTCGACCAGACCCAGCTTGTTCGCACCCGGCACCGCCGGGTCGGCGAGCTGGTAGATCACGTCGGTCAGCGCCGCGGCCTCAGGCAACGGGGCCGGTTCCGCCGGCAGCGCCATGACGTTGGTCGACGTGGCCGGCCCGGTCGGCGAGGCCGACGCCGAGCCGGACTCGGTGCCGCCAGAGCACCCTGACAGCCCAAGCGCCGCCACGATCGTGGCGGCGCCCAGGACTGCGGTTATTCGTCGATGCATCCAGCGGCAGGTCAGGCCAGCGCGCTCAGCACGGACGACGCAGACGCGCGCGACACCTTCCAGCCACCCTGGTCCACGAAGGTGACGTTCTGGGTGGTCGGCGAGGTCTGCGGACCGCTGGCGGTGACGGTGGCCGTGGCCGCGCCCGGGCCTGCCGGCGCGATATTGGACACCTGGAACGACAGCGCACCCTCCGAGCTGAGGCTGGCCAGCAACCGATCCGCCGTCTTGGCTTCGATGAGGCCGATGCCACCTTCCACCAGACCGCTCTTGCTTCGGAATGGAACGTTCGGGTCGGCAAGGCCGTACAGAACGCTTGTCAGCTGGTCGGCGCTCGGCACGGCGGCCACGGGATCCAGTGGCAGTGGCACCCCGAAGACGACGGGCTGCACGGCCGGTGCGGAGGCAACTGGCACGCCGGACGCAATGGACGTCACACCTGCGGCTGCGGCACCGACGATGCCGACGGCTGCCACGCCTCTGGCTAGGGATTTCAGGATCACGACTGTCCTTCCGATCGGACCGACTCAGTGTAGAGGTTAACAGTGTTGCCAGTGTGTCGGACTTCTACACCGCACATGATCGCTGAATCGCCGGTAGCGTTGAAGTATCCACCGCACCGACTTTGGTGCTGGAAAGGAGCGCAGGGTGAGTGAGTCAGAGCGTTCTGAAGCGTTCGGAACCCCGATGTCCAGCGACGATGCTGCCGAATTAGAAGAACTGCGCCGTGAGGCGGCGGTATTGCGCGAGCAACTGGAGAACGCGGTAGGAGCACAGAGCGGTCTGCGCAGCGCCCGCGATGTGCACCAGCTCGAAGCGCGTATCGACTCGCTCGCGGCCCGTAACTCCAAGCTGATGGAAACCCTCAAGGAGGCCCGCCAGCAACTCTTGGCACTGCGTGAAGAGGTCGACCGACTGGGACAGCCCCCCAGCGGGTACGGGGTGCTGTTGTCCGCCCAGGATGACGACACCGTCGACGTTTTCACCTCCGGCCGCAAGATGCGGCTGACCTGCTCACCGAGTATCGACGTCAAGTCGTTGAAGAAGGGCCAGACGGTCCGGCTGAACGAGGCGCTGACGGTGGTGGAGGCCGGCACGTTCGAGTCGGTCGGCGAGATCAGCACGTTGCGCGAGATTCTGGCCGATGGCCACCGCGCGCTCGTTGTCGGCCACGCGGACGAGGAGCGCATCGTGTGGCTGGCCGAGCCGTTGGTCTCGCCGGAGGATCTGCCCGCCGAAATCGCGGCGGAACTCTCCGAAGCCGAGCTGGATCTGCGGCCGCGCAAGCTGCGCCCGGGTGACTCGCTGCTGGTGGACGCCAAGGCGGGCTACGCCTTTGAACGCATCCCCAAGGCCGAGGTCGAGGACCTGGTGCTGGAAGAGGTGCCGGATGTCACTTACCAGGACATCGGCGGGCTGAGCCGTCAGATCGAGCAGATCCGCGATGCCGTCGAACTGCCGTTCCTGCATAAGGAGCTCTACCGTGAGTACTCGCTGCGGCCGCCCAAGGGTGTGTTGCTCTACGGCCCACCCGGCTGCGGCAAGACGCTGATCGCCAAGGCGGTGGCCAATTCACTGGCCAAGAAGATGGCCGAGGTTCGCGGTGACGACGCCCGCGAGGCGAAGTCGTACTTCCTCAACATCAAGGGCCCCGAGCTGCTGAACAAGTTCGTCGGCGAGACCGAGCGCCATATCCGGCTGATCTTCCAGCGGGCACGGGAGAAGGCCTCGGAGGGCACTCCGGTGATCGTGTTCTTCGACGAGATGGACTCGATCTTCCGTACCCGCGGCACCGGGGTCTCCTCCGACGTCGAGACCACGGTGGTTCCGCAGTTGCTGAGCGAGATCGACGGCGTCGAGGGCCTGGAGAACGTCATCGTGATCGGTGCTTCCAACCGCGAGGACATGATCGACCCGGCGATCCTGCGGCCCGGCCGCCTGGACGTCAAGATCAAGATCGAGCGGCCCGATGCCGAGTCGGCGCAGGATATCTTCTCCAAGTACCTGGTCGAGGCGCTGCCGGTGCACGCCGACGACCTCGGCGAGTTCGGCGGCGACCGCGCGCTGTGCATCAAGGCGATGATCGAGAAGGTCGTCGACCGGATGTACGCCGAGATCGACGACAACCGGTTTCTGGAGGTCACCTACGCCAACGGTGACAAGGAAGTCATGTACTTCAAGGACTTCAACTCCGGGGCGATGATTCAGAACGTCGTCGACCGCGCCAAGAAGAATGCGATCAAGGCGGTGCTGGAGACCGGTCAGCGCGGTCTGCGTATCCAGCATCTGCTGGACTCGATCGTCGACGAGTTCGCCGAGAACGAGGACCTGCCCAACACCACCAATCCCGATGACTGGGCGCGGATCTCGGGCAAGAAGGGTGAGCGGATCGTCTACATCCGCACGCTGGTCACCGGCAAGAGTTCGAGTGCCAGCCGGGCCATCGACACCGAGTCGAATCTGGGTCAGTACCTGTAGCGGTTTCCGGCCGCAGCCACCACCGCGGTGGCAACATGGTCATTGTGACCGTGCCGTCGCTGTCCTGGGATGTGGTGTCCGTCGACAAGCCGGACGACGTCAACGTCGTGATCGGTCAGGCGCACTTCATCAAGACGGTGGAGGACCTGCACGAGGCGTTGGTCGGGGTCAGCGCGTCGTTGCGGTTCGGGCTGGCCTTCTGCGAGGCGTCCGGACCGCGGCTGGTACGCCGCAGCGGCAACGACCCCGAGCTGGTCGACCTCGCGACCCGTACTGCGCTGGCCATCGGCGCGGGGCACAGCTTCGTGATCTTCCTGCGCGAAGGGTTCCCGGTCAACGTCCTCAACCCGATCAAGGCCGTGCCCGAGGTCTGCTCGATCTACTGCGCCACCGCCAATCCCCTCGACGTCCTGGTGGCGGTCACCCCGCGTGGCCGCGGCATCCTCGGCGTGATCGACGGGGAACCGCCGCTGGGTGTCGAAACCGATGACGATGTCACCGCGCGGCGCGAACTGCTGCGTGCTATCGGCTATAAGCTCTGACGAGTGGCTATCGTCGCCAGGCTCCGGCTGCTGGATATCGCCTGGGAGGCTTGGCGGTTCAGGCGCGGTGATGGCGCGGCCATCGCCCACCGCCAGCAGGCGAGGCTGCAGGATCTCGTGCACCACGCCCGCACGGCATCGCCGTACTACCGGCAGCTGTACCGGCACCTGCCTTCGGGGCCGGTGACGCTGGAGTCGCTGCCCGTGACGAGCAAGCGCGACCTGATGGCACACTTCGACGACTGGGTGACCGACCCCGAGATCACCCTGGAAGCGCTCCGCCGGGATTTCCTGTCCGACCCGTCGCTGGCGGGAGCGCCCTATCTGGGGCGCTATCACGTCGCGACGACATCGGGGACGAGCGGAGACCCGGCGATCGTGGTGCACGATGCCGACTCGTGGGCACTCCTGCATCTGGTGGGCCGGCGCGGCAGGTGGCCGTTCGTGGCCCGCTGGAGTGTGGTAGCGGGAATCCTGCGGCACGACCTGCGCGCCGCCGCACTCTTCGCCGGGGGCGGTCACTTCGGAGCGGCGGTCGCGCTGGAAAGTGCCCGGCGCCGCAGCCCGTCGCTGGCACGGCGGTTTCGGGTGTTCGACGTGCTGCGGCCACTCCCGGAGTTGGTGTTGGAGCTCAACGACTTCCGGCCGACCGTGGTCGAGGGCTACCCCAGCGCGCTGGCGCTGCTGGCCGCCGAGCAGAAGGCGGGCAGGCTGCGCATCGAGCCCGTACTGATCCTCACGGCGGGGGAAGATCTCACGCCAGCGGTGCGTGACGATGTCGAGACGACATTCGGCTGCCCGATCTTGAACAGTTACGGCTCAGCGGAGTTCGTGGCGCTTGCGGTCCAGTGCACATCCGGCCTCTTCCACGTGAACGTCGACTGGTTCCTCTTCGAACCGGTTGACGAGAACTACCTTCCCGTCCCGCCTGGAGTCACTTCGCACACCGTTCTGGTGACGAACCTGGTCAACCGGGTGCAGCCGCTGATCCGTTACGACCTGGGTGACCGGGTGAAACTGGCCGTCGCGCCCTGCGCCTGCGGTAACCGGTTGCCGGCGATGACCCTGGAGGGGCGCACGGGCGATCTGCTCGCGTTCGCCGCACCCGACGGCAGCGTGGTGTCGATACTTCCGCTGGCCCTGGGGACCGTGATCGAGGAGACGCCGGGCGTGCGCCGGTTCCAGGCCATCCGCACCGGGCCGAGTGCTCTGAGCGTGCGTCTGGAGACCTGGCCGAACGCCGATCCAGCCCAGGTATGGACCGCGGTGGACCAGCGGCTGCACGACTTCTTCGTCGCGCAGGGCCTGCCCTCGGTGTCCGTCGAGCACGCGGCGGAGCCGCCCGCCGTGGATCCGAGGAGCGGCAAGTTTCGTCAGGTCCTCTCGGTCTCCAGCGAGTAGCTGTTGGCCAGGTCGTCAGCCAGTAGCGGGGACCGTTGAGCAGGGCTGCCACCGGTCATTCCCCTTGGCGATCGAGTCGGCGTCGAGCTTGTCCCACAGTCGGACGGACAGTTATTGAGGGGAAAGCTGTTGTAGACGATGGCCTGTCCAGCCGCTGTCGGCCAGTGGGAAACGGATGACGAAGGTCAGCGCGATCACCGCACCGATGCCACTGACCACTGGGGCCGAGCGTTCGATCAGCGCCCGCGAGCGCACTCGGCGGGTCAAAACCAGCGGCAGGCCGCGGCGCAGGAACCAGTCGTGTACGCGGCGCACGTCCGACGCCGTCATCTCAGCGCGCCGGAAGTGACGCCCGGTACCTGTCGCGTGCCACCAGCGTCAACCGCAGGTCCTCGATCAGCGGGTCGAGGAACTGCGAGCGGTACTCCTTGTCGGTGACCGCCTTGGCAGACAGGTACATGAACGTGATGGCTGCCAGCATCATGGTGGTTTGGATCAACGGATCCGGTATCGGCAGGGTCATGCCCAGGATCTGGCCGTCGGTGCGGCCGCTACCGCGCGTCCACGAGTCCAGTAGCGGGGGACTCACCACAATCAGCCCCAGCACGAAGAAGATCGCACCAGTCATCAGCGCAACTGTGAGCACCTGACCCACCTGGGAGGCGGCCACGACGAACGCCACGTTGGCACGTTCGAAATGCGTCAACTCGTCCGCGCCGGGCTTGTCGGGCATGTGCTCGAATGGGGTCCCGACCAGCCGGGCGGCGTCATCCGGGCCGGGCTCGGTTGAAGCCAGGATCGGCCGCACCCGGTCGAACGTGCTGGAGACCAGGAACGCCGCCGCGATGAGAAACAGGAAACCCAGTCCGAGCCACAGTCGCGCGCGGCTGAGGATCGCTGCCATCAACCACACGGAGGTGTTGAAGAACACCAGGAACGTCAGCAGTACAACCGGCAGCGCGCGGACGAACATGCCGCCAACCAGAGCCAAGTTCGACAGCGTCGCATGCGCCGCCCACCCCAGGATCGAGCCAACGCCGGTTACGGTGGCCGCCAGAATGATCAGGATGCCCACGGTCAAGATCACCAGATTGACGAACACGCGGTGGCTTGGGCCGCCGAAGACCGCCCCCAGAACGATGACGGCCAGCGAAAGGTTCGCGGCCACGACACGACGCAGTGGCGTGTCGATCCGGGACACCAGCCAGCCGACCAGCGCCGCCGCCGGCAGCACCAGCACCAGCAGCGCCAGGACGAATCCCTCTTTCAAGTCCGGCCGGCCCTCGATGTCGACGGCGTGCATGCCGGTCAACTTGACGACGAGGATCGAATTCGCCGCTATCACCGCGAGCCCCGCCATGGCAGGCGCCGAGCG
>CAZDYH010000148.1:0-7687 GCA_964509355.1 uncultured Mycobacterium sp. | reverse complement strand
GCAGGCCCGAGGTCGCCCGGGACAGGAAGTTCCACGACAACCGCAGGCCGTAGTCCGGGCTGCCGGCCAGCACGGTGTGGCCGAGCAATTCGAGCTGGTCGGCGACGGTTTCGAGCGCCGCAATGATCTCCGGGTGCAGTTTGGCGTTGAAGCCGGTGAACGGCAATCGCGTGGAGAGCGCGATGTTCAGCGCGCCGGGGGCCATCCGGACGTGCTCGAATACCGCCACCGGCGGTGGCTTGTGCAGATCGCCTTCGACGTTGCCGGATGCGGCGTCGAGCACCAACGCCGCGTCGGCAACCGTGCGGGCCAGTACGCCGTACGCCGTGAGGCCGTTGAACACCTCGGGCAGCGGCCAGGTGGAGATGCGGCCACGTTGCGGCTTGATGCCGACCAGATGGGTCCACGCCGCGGGGACGCGAATGCCGCCGGCGCCGTCGGAGCCGATCGCCGCGGTCACCAGGCCCGCGGCGACCGCGGCCGCGCTGCCGCCCGAGGAGCCGCCCGGGGTGTGCTTGCGCTCCCAGGGGTTTCGGGTCTGGCCGAACCCGGGTCCGCTGGTGAACGGCCACTGACCCAGTTCGCAGCTGTTCGTCTTGCCGACGATGACCGCGCCCGCGGCGCGCAGCCTGCGGACGACCTCGGCATCGCCGGTGGCGGTCCGGACGTGGCCCGAAGTGCCGAATGCGGTTGGCAGGCCGGCGATGTCGACGTCATCCTTGACCGCGATCGGGATACCCAGCAAGGCCGCATCGTCGCCGGCGGCCCGGCGCCGGTCGGCCGCAGCGGCTTCGGCCAGCGCCGACTCGGTGAGCACGAACCGGAAGGCGTTGAGCGTGGACTGGCTCACCGCGATGGCGTGCAACGAGCGTCGGACCAGTTCGCCTGATGTGACTGCGCCGCTGGCCAGCTGGTACAGCTGGTCGGCCAGGGTCGGAAAGCGGCTCGAGGCCGACGGGGAAGTGGAGGCGCTCATTGGTGTCGAGACTATCGGCGCGCGTACCGCTTTTGTCGCATTGCGGTGCGAAACTGGTGTCATGCGGCTGTATCGGGACCGAGCGGTGGTGCTGCGCCAGCACAAGCTCGGCGAGGCCGATCGGATCGTCACATTGCTTACCCGCGACCATGGACTGGTCCGCGCGGTGGCCAAGGGTGTGCGCCGCACCCGCAGTAAGTTCGGCGCCCGGCTGGAGCCGTTCGCGCACATCGACGTGCAGCTGCACCCCGGCCGCAATCTTGACATCGTCACTCAGGTCGCCTCAATTGACGCGTTCGCCACCGACATCGTCAGCGACTACGGCCGATACACCTGCGCCTGTGCGGTATTGGAGACGGCCGAACGTCTGGCCGGTGAGGAGCGGGCCCCAGCGCCCGCCCTGCACCGGCTCACCGTCGGCGCGTTGCGCGCGGTGGCCGACGCGCGGCATCCACGCGAACTGGTTCTGGATGCCTACCTGCTGCGCGCCATGGGTATCGCCGGCTGGGCGCCGGCGCTCACCGAATGCGCGCGCTGCGCCGCCCCCGGCCCACACCGGGCATTCCATGTCGCCGCCGGCGGCAGCGTGTGCGTGCACTGCCGCCCGGCCGGTTCGACCACGCCGACGCAAGGTGTGCTGGATCTGATGTCCGCCCTGCACGACGGCGACTGGGAAGCCGCCCAGGCGTCACCGCAGTCGCACCGCAGTCAGGCAAGCGGACTGGTCGCTGCGCATCTGCAATGGCATCTGGAGCGCCAGCTGCGGACGTTGCCGCTGGTGGAGCGCATGTACCGGGTTGATCGCACCGTTGCCGACCACCGCGTATCGCTGGTCAGGCAGGATGTGCCCCATGGCGATGAACCGGGTCAACCGCTCATGGCGGGCGGCTGACCGCAAGCGGAAGGAACAGTTCCCGCAACTGCCCCCGGCGCCTGACGACTACCCGACGTTTCCCGACACGTCGACGTGGCCGGTGATCTTCCCGGAGCTGCCTCCCGCCCCCGACGGTGGGCCGCGACGGCCGCCGCAGCACACCTCGAAGGCGAGCGCGCCGCTGATCCCGGCCGACCAGGTGCCCGATCACGTCGCCGTGGTGATGGACGGTAACGGGCGCTGGGCCACTCAGCGGGGGCTGAACCGTACCGAGGGGCACAAGATGGGTGAGGCCGTGTTGATCGACATCACATGCGGCGCAATCGAACTGGGAATCAAGTCGCTGTCGGTATACGCGTTCTCCACCGAGAACTGGAAGCGCAGCACCGAGGAGGTCCGCTTCCTGATGGGCTTCAACCGTGAGGTCGTGCGGCGGCGTCGGGAGGACCTCAACGCGATGGGTGTCCGGATGCGGTGGGTGGGCTCGCGGCCCCGGATGTGGCGCAGCGTGATCAAGGAATTCGAGATTGCCGAGAATATGACGGTGCACAACCGAGTCATTACGATCAACTATTGCGTCAACTACGGTGGGCGTGCCGAGATCGCCGAAGCCACAAAGGAAATCGCGCGCGAGGTGGCCGCGGGCAGGATGAATCCCGACCGGATCACCGAAGCGACCGTGGCCAGACACCTGCACCGGCCGGATATCCCAGACGTCGACCTGTTCATCCGCACGTCGGGGGAGCAACGGGCCAGCAACTTCATGCTGTGGCAGTCGGCCTACGCCGAGTACGTGTTTCAGGACAAGCTGTGGCCCGACTATGACCGTCGGGATCTCTGGGCGGCGTGCGAAGAGTACGTCAACCGCAACCGCCGGTTCGGGCGGGCATAGTGGCCCTTCAGGAGCGGCTGACGTCCGTCCTCGGCGAGATCCTGCCGGTGGAGGCGGAGCCGGACGGCGCGTTGACGGTCCGCCATGACGGCACCTTCGCCTCGGTGCGGGTGGTGACCATCGCCGAGGGCCTCGACCTGGTGTCGCTCACTCAGATCCTGGCATGGGATCTGCCGCTGGACAACAAGATCCGGCAAAAGGTCGCCGAACACGCCCGTAACACGCTGCTGGGAACGGTGGCATTGGTGGAGAAGGTCGCCGAGACGACCGCAAGAAAGAACTCCAGGAAAACTGCGGATGTGATGCTGCGCTACAACTTTCCCGGTGCCGGCCTGACCGACGACGCGCTGCGCACGCTGATCCTGATGGTGCTCAGCACCGGCGCCGACGTGCGCCGCGCGCTGGTCCCCTGACCGTTACCGGCTGCAGTCGGCGCAGGTGCCGAAGATCTCGATGGTATGGCTGACGTCGGAAAACCCGTGCTCGATGGCGACTTCGGCCGCCCACGCCTCGACCTCGCGGCCCCCCACCTCCACGGTGGACCCGCAGCGGCGGCATACCAGATGGTGGTGATGGTGTGCCGAGCAGCGCCGGTAGACCGATTCACCGGTGTCGGCGCGCAGCGTGTCCACCAGGCCCGCGGCCGACATGGACTGCAACGTGCGGTAAACGGTGGTCAGGCCGATGCTCTCGCCGCGCCGACGCAGCTCGTCGTGCAGTTCCTGGGCCGAGCGGAAGTCGTCGAGGTTCTCCAGCAGAGCCGAGATCGCGGCCCGCTGCCGGGTGGCGCGCACGCCGCCGGAGCCGTTCGGCCGGCGACATTCAGCACCGCCGGTCACGGTCTGTCCTCACCGGCGTGGGTGACCGCCGCAACGACGATGTGGGTGAGATGGTGGTCGACCAGGCGGTAGAGCACTTCGCGCCCCGAACGCTCGCCGGCGACCACTCCCGCCGCTTTGAGTATCCGGAGATGCTGACTGACCAGTGGCTGAGGCACACCGACCGCGTCGACCAGTTCGTGCACGCAGCGCGCGGACTCGCGCAGCTGCAACACGATCGCGATCCGCACCGGTGCGGCCAGCGCACGCAGGATGTCGCCTGCGGTGTCGAGGATCTCCCGCGCCGGTAGCTCGGTCAACGGCGCCGTGCCGTGCTGGTGGTCATCCTCAGTCGGCGCGGTATCGACTTCGCCGTCGGTAGCGGTGGACATGCACATCACCTCGGGCCCGGAGAGACTGTTATTGGAAATCATTTCCAGTTACGCTTCCACTGTTCCATGCATGATGACGCATGTCAAAGGTCGCCGCGCTGGTCGCTACGCTGTGCGTGGTTATCCGCGGATCACAAGTCAGGAGTGCATCACCTAGTGGCGTCCGTCATCGACACCGTCGTCAACCTGGCCAAGCGGCGGGGCCTGGTCTATCCGTCCGGCGAAATCTACGGCGGCACCAAATCGGCGTGGGATTACGGACCGCCGGGTGTGGAGCTCAAGGAGAACATCAAGCGGCAGTGGTGGCGTTCGGTGGTCACCGGGCGCGACGACGTAGTGGGCCTGGACTCCTCGATCATCCTGCCGCGTGAGGTGTGGGTGGCCTCCGGTCACGTCGAGGTGTTCCACGATCCGTTGGTCGAGTCGCTGATCACCCACAAGCGTTACCGCGCAGACCATCTGATCGAGGCTTATGAGGCCAAGCACGGTCACCCGCCGCCGAACGGACTGGCCGACATCCGCGACCCGGAGACCGGCGAGCCCGGCCAGTGGACCGAACCGCGCGAGTTCAACATGATGCTCAAGACCTATCTCGGTCCCATCGAGACCGAGGAGGGGCTGCACTACCTGCGTCCGGAGACCGCGCAGGGCATCTTCATCAACTTCGCCAACGTGCTGACCACATCGCGCCGCAAGCCGCCGTTCGGCATCGGCCAGATCGGCAAGAGCTTCCGCAACGAGATCACCCCGGGCAACTTCATCTTCCGTACCCGCGAGTTCGAGCAGATGGAGATGGAGTTCTTCGTCGAGCCGTCGACGGCACGCGACTGGCACCAGTACTGGATCGACACCCGGCTGCAGTGGTACGTCGACCTCGGTATCGAGCCCGCGAACCTGCGGCTTTTCGAGCATCCCAAGGACAAGCTGTCGCACTACTCGGACCGCACGGTCGACATCGAGTACAAGTTCGGGTTCGCCGGCAACCCGTGGGGCGAGTTGGAGGGAGTGGCCAACCGCACCGACTTCGACCTGTCGACGCATTCCAAGCACTCCGGTACCGACCTGTCGTTCTACGACCAGGCCACCGACACCCGTTATGTGCCGTACGTGATCGAACCCGCAGCGGGCCTCACCCGGTCATTCATGGCGTTCCTGATCGACTCCTACACCGAGGACGAGGCGCCCAACGCCAAGGGCGGGGTGGACAAGCGCACGGTGCTGCGGCTGGATCCGCGACTGGCGCCGGTCAAGGCCGCGGTGCTACCGCTCTCACGGCACGCTGACCTGAGTCCCAGGGCCAAGGATCTCGCGACCGAGCTGCGCAAGTTGTGGAATGTCGAGTTCGACGACGCCGGCGCGATCGGGCGGCGCTACCGCCGTCAGGACGAGATCGGCACCCCGTTCTGCGTGACGCTGGACTTCGACTCGCTCGACGATCATGCGGTCACCGTCCGCGAGCGCGACGCCATGACTCAGGAGCGGGTCGCCATCGACGCCGTCGCCGACTATCTGGCCGTGCGGCTCAAGGGCTCCTAACTGACCTTCACTGCCGCGAGCGTGCGTGTCGTGCCAGGGACACGCCGCATCTGCTGTACAAACGCGCACGCTCGCGGCAAGAAGGACTAGAACCGGCCGCCGCCGCCGCTGTAGCTGCGGCCAGAGGAGTGCGACGAGCCGCCGTAGGACGTGGGTCGGCCCATACCCCGGCCACCGCCGAAACCGCCGCCCATGCCGCCCATGCCGCCCATACCGCCACGCAGGATGTTGCCGATGATGATGCCGCCGATGACGGCGCCCATATCGGAGCCCCTACCGCCGCCGCCGTACTGCGGGCCGTAGGACCGCTGCGCGGAGCGAACATCGTCGTTGGCCAGCGACTGAGCCTTGGCGGCGAGCATCGCCGCCCCGTTGGCATGCGCGATAGCTTCGGTCGGGTTGGTCGTCCGCTTGGCCTCGGCGGCCTCGATCTGCCGGCTGGCCTCGGCCAGCCTGGTGCGCGCTTCGGAGCCGATGCTGCCGCGGCGGGTATCGATGAAATCCGACACCGCCTTGACCCGGGACTGCGCGGTGAACAGCGCCTGGTCGAGGGTCCGGGTCAGCCGCTCGGCCGCCTGGCGCTGCTCGGTGACGCTGGCCAGCAATCGGTCCAGGTCGGCATCGGCCTTGGTCAGCCGGGTGAACGTGCCCAGTGGATCGGCGTCGCCGTTGCTGTTGGCATCGGACACGGCCTTGACCG
This sequence comes from uncultured Mycobacterium sp., assembly GCA_964509355.1. GTDB lineage: Bacteria > Actinomycetota > Actinomycetes > Mycobacteriales > Mycobacteriaceae > Mycobacterium. The sequence continues at coordinate 1,499 of CAZDYH010000148.1, read as the reverse complement.
CGGTGTCGCGGGCCGCGGTCAGTTCCTTGGAGTTCGGGGTGTCGGCCTGCTGCAGCTGCACCCCGGCCTGGTCGATCCCGGTCTGAATATCGGCGATGGCCGACGGCAGGGTGGCCACCGCGCGGTTGATGTCGGTGGCCGCGCTTTTCACCGCGTCCAGCAGCGTGCGGGCCTGGCCGAGCGCGGACTCGGCCGCGCGGATCGCGTCGACCAGCCCGGTCTGGTCGCCGGCCGGGCGGGTCACCAGTTTGCGGCCATTGGTGATGTTCTGGTCGGCGAACGTGATCCGCTGCTTGGCGGTGTCGACATTGCCGGCTACCGAAGACAGTGCCGCAGTGGAGAATTGACTGTGCAGTGCGGCCAGCGCCTGCTCCGACGGCCCGATCCTGGCGGTAACGTCCACCATCTGCTGGGTCAGTGCGTCCAGCCGGGCCGGCGCGTTGATCAGCAGGTCGCGCAGCTGCTCGAAGGCATCGCTCTGGGCGTCCAGCTCACGATCGGCCTTGGCGGCGGCGACGACCACCCGGGTCAGCAGGTCACGCCGCTCCTGCGGCGTCTCGGGCACGGCATCGTCGAGAATCTGGCGGACGTTGAACGCCTGCGCCAGCGTCGTCCTGGCGCTGGCCAGCGCGCGGGTGAACGGCTCGGTCTGCTGCTCGCCGAACTCCTCGACGGCCAGCGCCAGTTCACTGTCGCTGGTACGTACCGCGTTGTCGACATCGACCACGATGGACTTCGACAGGCCGTCGAGCGCGTCGATGGGCACCGACGCCAGCGCGTTCGGGTCGGTGGGATCGACCCGCCGCGCCGCCTCCAACTCGGCTGCGCGGCGCTTGCGCCGACGGCGCCGAGAAAACAACCACAACAGGATCACCAGCAGCGCCAGCACCGCGAGGGCTATGAGCAGCCCCATCCACGACACCCCGGAACCGGAACCGCTGCTGCTGGTGTTCAGGCCGTTGGCCGCGGCGACCGCCGCCCCGCTCCAGTCACCGCGGCGCAGCGCGGGCTCGACATCATTGCGTCGGACGTTGTCGACGACGGTGGAGCTGCCCCCGGTGGCTGTCGAGGGCACCTGGAAGGCATAGGCGCGGTCCTTCGTGGCGACAGCCAGCAGCGCGTCCTCATCGCCGAAGTCGCTGAGGCTCATCGTCTGTTGGGCCCAACTGAGCCCTCCCTGACCGGAGAAGGTGTCGACGTAGACCACCCACAACCTGATCCGGCGATCCGCGTAGAGCCGGTCGACAGCCTGCTGGACATCGTTGCGACCGGAGCCGCTCAACGCGCCGGTGTTATCGGTCACGTGGTCCTGCAGCCGGAACGGTGGTTCCGCGACGGCGGCAGGTGCCAAGAGGAGTCCGGCGGTCAGGATCGCCAGGAGCAAGCTGAGCAGACGGGCAATGCGCATGACTGACAATGTAGTGCGACCCGCGGCGCGAGCGGTCAGTCCTGGCAGACTGTGCCTCGGTGACCACGAATCAGCAGGACAATTACGACGA
>CAZDYH010000147.1:0-7691 GCA_964509355.1 uncultured Mycobacterium sp. | reverse complement strand
GTAGTAGGCGATCTGTCGCAGCGCGATGACTGGGTCCATGCGTCAAGTGTGCCCACCCGGATGTCACAAGTCGTTGCCGGCGTAGGACAGGTTGAAGCTCTTGTTGGCCAGCGGGAAGTCGGGGACGATCGTGTTGTCCATCGCGATGGGCAGTGCGGGCCAGTTGAACCAGGATGGGTCGACGATCTTGGCGCGGGTGATGCGGGCGTCGCCGTCGATTTCGACGCGGTGCGCGACGGTGCCACGCCATCCTTCGACGATGCCGACGCCGCTGCGGGTGCCGCGGATCGATGGCGGCGCGGCTGAGTACTCGATTGGGCCGGCGTGCGACTCGATGAGGCGGCCGGCCAGTTCGGTGGATGCGGCGAATTCATCGCGTCGCACGGTGTAACGCGCGAGGACGTCGCCGGCAGACGTTCCGATCTCGGTAACGCGCAGGGCGGCCGACGGATGGTCGAGTCGGGCGTCGGTGCGGATACCGCTGGCGCGGGCGACATATCCCAGGCAGCCGAGGGCGCGGGCATCGTCGGCGCTCAGGACCGCGGTTCCGGCGAAACGGTCGTAGACGACAGTGTTATCGAGCGTCAGCTCGGCGACCTCGGCGAGGTCGCCGGCGATCGACCGCAGCTCTGTCGCGTCGGGCAGAGCCCGCAGCACGACTCCACCCGGGCGGATCGCGCCGCGTAGCAGACGGTGTCCGGTCGTGGACGCGTTGAGCCGCAGCAGGCGTTCCCGGATGCGTTGGGCGTGCGCGTTGGCGAGGGAGAAGCCGACATCGTTGGCGAGCGCGCCGAGATCGGCGGCGTGGTTGTAGAGCCGTTCGAGTTCGACGATCAAGGCCCGCAGCCGGTGCGCTATATCGGGCACCTCGAGTCCCAGCGCGTCTTCGACCGCCAGGCTGTGGGCGAGCGCATGCGCGGCGGTGGTGTCTCCGCTCACCCGCTCGGCGAGTTCGACAGCGTCGGTCGCGGTGCGGCCCTCGAAGAGTTTCTCTAGACCGCGGTGCACGAACCACAGCCTCACCTTCAGCCGCAGCACGGTCTCGCCGACGACGGAGAAACGGAAATGCCCTGGCTCGATCAACCCGGCGTGCACAGGACCTACGGGGATCTCGTACACGCCCGTGCCCTCCACGGTCACGAACGGGAACCGGCCGCTGGCAACGAATTCCGGCACCGGCCCAGCGTCGGCACGCATCGGGTGCCAGTCCTCGGGCCAGTGCGCATGCCGGACCAGGCGACGCGGTTGCGGATGGTCGACCGGCCGGATTCCGTATAGATCCATCATCTCGCGCTCGAACCGGCTCGCCACAAAGGACACCGGCGCCAACGATGGCAGGGCCGGATCATCCACGGGAACAGTGCATTCGAGTTCAACGCGCCGATCTGGACGCCCGGCCAGAAACAGGTACACGACCCTCAGCGTGTCGCCGTCGTCATGGGCCGCCACCAGGCCCAGGCGGAAACCGGCCGTCAGGAGCTCTGTTGCCATACCGGTAAGCTCGTCGCCGGAAACGCTGTGCCGCAACCGGTTGACGGTCATCGGATCGCCCCGACATGGTTCGCCGCGGTGGTGAAAAGGTCGGTTAGCGGACCCGCGGTGACGCCCAGCACGATCGACGCGGCCAAGCCGACCATGAGGGCGCCCGCCACCGTCCCGGGCACGATGATCGACGGTGCGGCAGGGCTCGGCGCACCGAGCAGCATCCGGCCCGCATTGCGCACCAGCGCGGCGAAAGCTATTGCGATCAAGAGCATTCCGGCGGTCAGTACCCCGACGAGGCGAGCATCGGCCAATGACCGCGCGATGGCCAGCTCACTGGCGAACAGCGCAAACGGGGGCAGACCGAGCAGCACGATCAGCCCGACGGCGAACGAGACTCCGATCAGCCGTGAGCGCCGCAACACAGCCGTGATGCCGGCGATCGCGGTGGATCCGTGCGCAACCTGGAGTTCGCCGCCAGCGAGAAACAGGATCGTCTTGCCGATGCCGTGGGCGAGCACGTGCAGCAGCAGCGCCGCGATCGCCAGGGTGGTCCCGGCCGCGGCCGCGATGGCGATCAGTCCCATGTTCTCCATCGACGAGTACGCGAGCATCCTCTTCAGGTCGCCGGTCACGCTGAGCATCAGCGCCGCGACCGCAAGGGTTGCCAGCCCGATCACCAGCAGGCCCGACCGCAGGAAGGTCGGCCCGGCGGCGGCGTCGATAATCGGTTTGATCCGGATGATCACCGAGAAGGCCACGGACAGCAGCACACCGCTCATCAGCGCGGATACCGGCGCCGGTGCCTGGCTGTGGGCGTCAGCGAGCCAGGTGTGAAAGGGGAACAGTCCGGCCTTCGCGCCGTACCCGATCAGCAGTAACCCGCCCGCCAGGCGCGCGACCCCCGGATCGAGGCCACTGGCGTGCGCGGCGAGCACGTCGAGGTTCAGCGCGCCCGCAGCAGGTGCTCCGGCGTGCTGGGCGGCGAAGTAGAGCAGCACGGTGCCCAGGAACGCGACCGCGATCCCGACCGAGCAGATGATGACGTACTTCCACGTCGCCTCCAGGGCGGTGCGGGTGTGGCGGTGCCCGACCAGGAACGCCGTGACCACCGTAGTGGCCTCGATCGCGACCCAGATGACACCGATGTTGTTGGCGGACACCGCGGTGACCATCGCGGCGAGGAAGGCCGGTGTCAGTGCCCCGTACAGCCGGGCACCGCCGGTGTCGGTGTGAGCGTGCGCGAGTTCGGTATTGATGTAACCGATGCTGGCCCAGGTGGCGAGCGTGCCGACCACGCCGATGACGATGAGCATCGTGACGCTCAGGGCGTCCACGCGCAGCAGCCCACCCAGGGCGAAGTGCTGCCCGGACCCGACACGGAATCCCAGCATCGAACCACAGGCAAGCACAGTTGCGGCGGACAGCACGGTGAGGATCGCGGTCCAGCGGCGCCACCCCGCAAGCAGCGCAACGAAAGACGCGGCGACGGGCGCCAGGATGGGAAGCAGGATCAGTGTCGTCATCAGTCGTGCAACTCCTGCAGCTGGTCCAGGTCCGCGTCACCGAAGGTGCGGCGCAATCGCCCGGTCAGCACACCGATCACGATCACCGCGAACAGCACGTCCAGCGAGGCCCCGAGTTCGACGATGAGCGGGACACCGGCGGTGAGCAGGAACGCGGTGGCACCAATCCCGTTGTCCAGCATAAGAAAGCCCACCGCCTGCGAGATCGCGTGCCGCCGGGTCGCCATCATGAACAGCGCGATCAGCACGACGGCGAACGCGGCCGGGACGGCGACGGTGGTCACCTGCGGCTCGAGGTCGACCAGCGGCCGGGTGATCGCGAATGCGACGACGGTCAGTGCGGCTGTGATCAGCAGCGAGCTGGCGGTGTTGACCAGCGGTGTCGCTTCGCGCTGGCCAGGCCCCTCGGCCGCCACTGCGCGGGCGAGCAGCAACGGTAGAACCACCGCCCGCAACGCCAATACGGCGGCACCGACGGCGATCAGCGCGGGTTCCTGGTCGTGGATTCCCCGCACGATCGGAATGGCCGCAAGCGCTACCCCCTGCCACGCGAGCAGCCGAACAATCGAACGCAGGTCGCGACGCCACACGATCAGCACCGCCGCCAACATCAGGCCACCCGCGGCGAAGTCGATCAGAGTCGCGAAGTTCGCGTCGGTCATCGCTGTGCTCCCAGTCCTCTCATGCCACCGCGGTGAAGAAGCTCGCGGCCGTGACCGCCAGCAGGGCGAGGAGGAATGAACCCGCCAGCAGTTCGGGCACCCGGAACAGTCGCAGCTTCGCGATGAATACCTCCGCCGCGGCCAGCAGCACCGCCAGCACGCCGACCTTGACAGCGATCGCCGCCATGCCGACCACGACGCCGAGCGCATCCGGGTCGGCACCGGCGATCCCCCACGGCAGAAAGAGATTCGCCAGCAGCGCCAGCAGAATCGTCAGCCGCATCCCGGATGCCCATTCCACCAGTGCAAGGCGCGGGCCCGCATACTCGAGCACCATCGCCTCGTGCACCATCGTCAGCTCCAAATGCGTTGACGGGTTGTCGACCGGCAGCCGTCCGGTTTCGGCGACGATCACAATCGCCAGCGCGACAAACGCCAGCACGCCGGCCAGCGATGCAACCTGACCGGGGTGGTCGATCGTATTGGACACCAGCGCTCCGAGATTGGCTGATCCGGCCGGTATCGACAGTGCGAACACGGCGAGCAGAATCGTCGGCTCGACCAGCGCGGCGATGGTGATCTCCCGGCTTGCGCCCATCCCACCGAACGAGGTGCCGGTGTCGATGCCCGCCAGGGTGAGCGCGACCGTTCCCAGAAACAGCAGGCCGACGACGGCGAACAGGTCAGCGGCCGGATCCAACGGTGACCCGGTGGCGACTATAGGCACAATTGCGGCGATCAGCAGCGCCGTACCGGCGAGAATGGCCGGCGCAGCCCTGAAGACAGCAGTGGTGCCTGACGGTGTGATCTGCTGCTTACCAAGCTGTTTGCGAAGATCGCGCCACGGTTGCAGCACGCCGGCACCGGCACGGCCCTCGATCAGTGCCCGCACCTGGCGCATCAGGCCGACCACCAGCGGGGCGCCGATCATGACGGTGCCGAGCTGTGCGGCGCCGGCGAGATACGACAACGGGTTCACCCGGCCACCACCAGCACGATGAGCACACCGAGAGCGCCATAGGCGAGGTAGAGGTGCACGCTGCCCGTGTGGGCGCGCCGCACCAGGGCCGCGACCGCCATCACCGCCCGGATCACCGGGTTGTAAAGCCGGTCTTCGATCGGGTCGGAGATCCTGGCGCGATACGTGACGCTGTCGACCATGTACCGCGATTCGGCATAGTGGGTGGCCTCGATATCCGCGTCCGGGCGCAGGACGTCGTCGAATACCCGCTGCAGCGGCTCGGCGAATGACGTCGCGGTGTACTCCATCCGTTCCGTCAAATCGTCTGCGCCGCAGGCCCACAGCGGCAGCTCAACGGGTTGCGGGCGTTGCCGCGCTCGCCATCGGGCCACCCCGACCGCGACGGCCATGGCCACGGCCAACGTTGCGGCGATCAGTCCGGGCGCGATCGATCCCGATAGGCCGGGCAGTCGCACCACAGCGCCGAGTTCGGTGAACGCCACCGGTCGCGCGGCGGGCAACGTCTCCAGCACTCGTCGCAACACCGGCCCGACGACCATCGGCGCCACCGCGAGCACCACGCAGGCCACAGCCGCGACCGTCATCCCGGCCAGCATGCTGCGCGGCGCTTCGCGCGCACCGGCGGCTTGCGCCGACCGCGGCCGGGCCAGGAAGCCGATACCAAACGCCTTGACCATCGCCGCCACGCCAAGGCCGGTGGTCAGCGCGACCGCGCCGACGGCCAGCGGCGCGGTCAGCGCGACGACGGTGTCGTGCTTCGCAGCGGCATGAACGAGGGATTGCACGAGCAGCCATTCGCTGACGAAGCCAGCACCGAGCGGAAGCCCGGACGCGCCGAGGGCGGCCACGGCGAACAGGATGGTGGTCGCGGGCATTCTCCGGGCGAGCCCGCCCAGCCGGTCGAGGTCACGTAACCCGGTGGCGGCCAGCACCGACCCGGCGCCGAGAAAGCCGAGGCTCTTGAACGCCGCGTGCCCGATCAAGTGCAGCGTGGCGGCGGCCATCGCGATGGTCGCGGGCCCGGAGGCACCCGAGGCTGCCAGCATCGTCGCCGCTCCGAGAGCGACGGCGATCAGGCCCATGTTCTCCGTCGTCGAATAGGCAAGCAGCCGTTTGAGATCCGTCGCCACCGAGGCCTGCAACACCCCGTAGACCGCGGACACGGCCCCGACGATCAGCAGTGTCAGGCCCCACCAGCGCGGACCCGGGCCCAGCAGCTGCAGATCGAACCGCATGATGCCGTAGATGCCCAGATTGACCATGGCCGCGCTCATCAGCGCCGACACCGGGCTCGGCGCCTCAGGGTGAGCGCGCGGCAGCCACGCGTGCAGCGGCAGCAGGCCCGCTTTCGACCCGAATCCGAGCAGCGTCAGCACGAAGACCGCGGTCCGCGTACCCGTGGGCACCTGGCCCAGGTCGGCGAACCGGTCCGCGCCGCCGCCCGCGGCCAGCACCATCAGCCCGATCAAGATGGCCACGAACCCGAGCTGTGTCATCACCGCGTAGAAGAGGGCCGCCGACCGGACTTCGGCGCGCGGGTGGTCTGCCAACACCAGGATCAGCGAGGCGAGCGCCATCAGCTCCCAGGCAAGGAGAAACGTCGTCACCGACCCCGCAGCGGGCACCAGCAGCATAGCCGCGACGAACAGCGGCAGTACTGCTAGTGGCGTCCCGCCAAGGTGTTCGCGCCGTGCGTAACCGATCGAGTAGACGCCGACGGGAATCGCGACCGCACCGGCCAGCGCGACGAAGAATCCGCCGAGTGGATCGAGGTCAAGCTGCACCCCCGACAGTGGAACAAGCCAGCCGATGCGCAGCGGTCGCACCGTGCCGAAGATCCCGAGCAGGCCGGCCCACACGCCAACCAGGCCCAGGCAGGATGTCAGGATCCCCGCTGCCGCAGATCCGAAGCCGTTGCGGGGCAATATGTTCCGGTCAGCTGCCGGAGTCGCTGTTGTGAGTGTGGCGGTCACTTTCCGGTGACCGATCGCAGAGCGGTGATGATCTCGCCGGGCGTCGGCGGGCAGCCCGGAATTTCGACATCGACTGGGACGACCTCACCCACCGCGCCGACCACGCCGTAGGCGTCCTTGAACATGCCCCGGTTGAGGGCGCAGTCACCGCAAGCGATCACCGCGCGGGGTAGTGGTGTCGCCGCGAGCGTATTGCGCAGTGGGTCGGCCATATTGTGCGTCACAACCCCCGTCACCAGCAAGGCGTCGGCATGCCGCGGCGAGGCGACCAGTCGCGCTCCGAATCGCTCCGCGTCGTATACCGGGCCGAACGCGCCCGAGATCTCCACCTCGCAGCCGTTGCAGGAACCGGCGTCGACATGCCGGATCTGCAGCGAACCCTTCGCTCCAGCCGGCGGCTGCATTGCCGGCTCCGGCGCCAGGCCAGCGGACTCCACGACGCGGCCGACTCGCAGGATCTTGCCGATCCAGCCCATGGCGCTACTGCTCCTTCACCGTGCGGTTGGCCCGCAGGTCCTCAAGCACCGCGACCCGGTCGCTGAGCATCCTCGTCAGGACCTTGCGCGCCACCGCCAGCAGTTCGGCGATGTCCGGCGACGCAATCGAATAGATCACCGTGTTGCCGTCCTTGCGTGCGACGACGACTCCGGCCCGCCGCAGCACTCCCAGCTGCTGGGATAAGTTCGACGATTCGAGTCCCACCTCGGGCAGTAGCTCACCGACTGATCGATCGCGTATCGCCAGGAGCTCGAGGACCCTGATCCGAGCCGGATGACCGAGAGTCTTGAAGAACTCGCCTTTGAGCTTGTACAGCGGCTCTGATTCCACGGTTCTCCTGAAGACTTCAAGCTTCCTATGATCGATTGGTTGAAGAATTTATCAGATACAGGATGGTGGGCCGCCCAGGTGAACATCCGCTTCGGTGACGGCCGGCATCGGCGCCGACTGGAACGATCAGGCCGAGGCCATCACGTAGTCGAGGCTGCTGGCGAGTTCGCCCGAGTGCGCTATCGAGTGAGCACGAGTTGATAACGGACTGGCAAAATCGGGTCACGGCCGCCAACAA
>CAZDYH010000146.1:3259-7901 GCA_964509355.1 uncultured Mycobacterium sp. | reverse complement strand
ATCGTCTGGTGTTCGCAACGTCTGCATGCGCGTGACGATACTGCCGGATCAGCCGTTGACATGCCGGAACGGGTATCGGCCATCGCGACCAGCGGTTTGACTACAGCCAACTAGCGGATAGTCCACAGGCAGATTTTTCGTCCAATCCCAAGACCGCGGGAGGGCGGCACACCATACTGCTTGAAACGGTCAGCCGATGCTGACGGATCACAACACAAAAGGAGAACACTGGTGAAGCGTGGGTTCATGGTCGCCGTAGGCGGCGCGGCGATTGTTGTGGCAGGTTTGGCGGGGTGTTCGAGTGATAACAAGTCCCCCAGCGAGAGCGGCACGACGGCAGCGGAAGCAACCGGCGCGGCTACGGAAACCGCCTCGCCAGGCGCGACCGCCGCGCCCGGCGGCGCCAAGGTCACAATCGACGGCCAGGACCAGAACATGGAAGGCACGGTCGTGTGCACCGCAATGGCCGGAAACTTCAATATCGCCATCGGCGAGGGAACCTCAGCTGTTGCCGTGGTGATGAGCGAAGACGCGTCCACGGTCAAGTCGGTCGGGCTCGGCAACATCAACGGCGTGGCGCTGGGCTTCCAGGAGGGCGCCCCCGGCGGCAGCGCCTCCGCGACCAAAGACGGCAACGACTACAAGATCACCGGCACCGCCACGGGTGTGGACATGGCCAACCCGATGCAGCCGATGACCAAGCCGTTCGAGATCGCTGTGACCTGCCCGTAGAACAACCCATCCAGCGGCGGCGTTTCCCACCCGGGGCGCCGCCGCTGTCGTCGGGGATGAGAGGGCGCAGACCAGGAATACCCGGAAGGGAGGCTGCGTGAAGTCGCTGATCGTGTGTGTCTCGGTCTCGAACCACAACACGGAGAAGGTTGCCCGCGCGATGGCCGACGTGCTGGGCGCCGAAGTCGTCGAGCCCGAGGACGTCGACCCGAGCACCTTCGCGAACTATGACCTCGTCGGCTTCGGTTCCGGGATCTTCGCGATGTCGTTCCACCATCGCTTGCGGCAGTTGGTGCGGCGGATCCCCCCGGTCTCGGGCACGCGTGCATTCGTGTTCGCGACGAGCGGGAGCCCGGAACCGCCGGTGTGGCGCTACACGCGAACGATGCGGCGCACTCTCGAGCAGCGCGGCTTCTCCGTGGTGGGCACCTTCACGTGCCGCGGCCACGACACCTGGCTGCCGCTCCGGCTCGTCGGCGGCATCAACAAGGGCCACCCCGACGAAGCCGACCTCCAGCACGCGCGCGCCTTCGCGCGCAGCTTGTCCGGGTCCTGAACAGCAGCTCATGGACGCGACGAGCGAGCGCCGGCGCAGGGCTGTGCTGGGCACGATCTTGGTGGTCTGCGCCGTCGTCATCGCAGGCTGCACCGACGCCGGGAACGGTGACGGCAAGGACACAACGAGTGAACGGTTCGCACACCCAGGCACCTCCGACGAGGTGGTGATCGAGGTCTCGAGCGGTGGCGGGCTCGCGCTGCCCGCCGTGCGCGTGAGCGACACGGTGCCGCGCATCTGGATCTCGGGGGACGGTCGCTACCTCCAGCAGGTGGCAAGGGGTGCCGACGCTCCGGCGCTGGCCACTTTGGAGGAGCGTCTAATCCCCGAAGCCGCCCTCCAGCGCCTGCTCGGCGAGGCGAGCGACGCGGGACTCCTCGCCGACTCGCCGGACTACGGCACCCCGAAGATCTTCGATGCCGTGAACACCCGCGTCGTTGTCGTCGCCGAAGGCAGGCGGCATGACGTGCTGGTGCGCGCGCTCGGGTATCCCGTTGCCGACCTCGACGCAGCGACCGTCGCGGCGCGCAAGCGCGTCTCGGACTTCATCGACGTGCTCGAGCGCCCGGAGAACATCACCGGCGCCGGAGATCCGCATTCGTACGCACCGGCCGGAGTGGCGGTGTTCGTGCTCGGACCGGCGGCCGCCCCGGACACGACGGCCCCGGCGACCTGGCCGCTCGGCGATCTCGCCACGGCCGGCTCGCCGACGGATTGGCCCGCGCCGTCGGCACGGTGCCTCGTCGTGACCGGTGCCGACCGCCAGGCCGTGGAGGCCGCTGCAGCCGGGATCACGCGATTCGCGCCGTGGCGTTCCGGGGACGTTCTCTGGGACATTGCGATGCGACCACTGCTCCCGGACGAGCACACCTGTGCCGACATCGTCGGCTAGGGGTGCCGCCCGGTGGCACCACAGATCGGCACGACTGGGGGACGGGGATGAACGCCGAGCAGTTCGAGAAGGTCAAGAGGGGGGCCGGCTTTGTTGCCGCGCTGGACCAGAGCGGGGGCAGCACCCCCAAGGCGCTCCGTCTTTATGGCATCGGGGAGGACGCGTACTCCAGCGAGGAGGAGATGTTCGACCTGGTGCACCAGATGCGCACCCGGATCATCACCAGCCCGAGCTTCGACGGGAACCGGATCCTCGCCGCCATCCTGTTCGAGAACACCATGGACCGCGTGATCGCCGGCCGGCCGGCCGCCGACTATCTGTGGACCGTCAAGAGAATCGTGCCGTTCCTCAAGATCGACAAGGGGCTGGCCGGCGAAGATGACGGTGCCCAGGTCATGAAGCCCATCCCGAATCTAGACGAGCTGTTGGCTCGTGCGCTCGACAACGGCATCTTCGGCACCAAGATGCGTTCGCTCATCACACTGCCGGGTGCGGGGCTCGACGCGGTGGTCGAGCAGCAGTTCGCGATCGCCCGGCAGATCCTCCGCACCGGTCTGGTGCCCATCATCGAGCCGGAGGTCGACATCCACAGTCCGCGCAAGGCCGAAGCGGAAAACCGCCTCACAGCCGTCCTCCTCGACGAGGTCGAGAAGCTGGACGCCGGCCAGGCTGTCATGCTGAAACTGACGCTGCCCGAGACTGACAACGTGTACAGGGAGCTTGTCGAGCACCCCAACGTGCTCCGCGTGCTCGCCCTGTCCGGGGGCTACAGCCGGGAGGAGGCCTGCAGTCGTCTGGCCCGAAACCACGGCGTCATCGCGAGTTTCTCCCGGGCGCTGACCGAGGGGCTCACTGTGCAGCAGAACGCCGAGGAATTCGACGCAACGCTGGACCGGGCGATCGCCGGTATCGCCGCGGCGTCGAGCACCTGAGCCGACAGCTAACGTGCACGCTCGTGCGTGGGCTTGCGCGAGCGTTTGCGTGCGCGAGCACTGTCCACAAGGCGCGCCACCCCGAGTTCGATACCCCTGGCAAGCTCGTCGACATCGGGCGCGGCGTCGTAGTCGGCGATGATGCCGAAGACAAGTTCGTCGACATAGCTGAGCATGCCGATGGCGGTACGCAGCTGCATAGCGATCGGCGGTACCGGCAGCAGTTCCACCACCTGCTGACCTAATACCTCGAGCCGCTTACGGGGACCTGGCACATTCGTCGCCAGCGTGACGACGCTGCGTTGCGGCAGCCGGGTCAGCAGCCGAACCGTCCACGCGCTCAGGACGAACGGGAGGTAACTGGTCACCGTCACAAACGCGCTCGCGGCTTCCCGCTCGCCGCTGTTCTTGATCCTGTCCAGGCGCGTGTGAACAAGCTGCAACCGCTTCACCGGGTCGTCCTGGTCGACCGGCAGGGACGGAAGCATCGCCGAGACCCGATTGTCGGTCCGGTTCATTGCGTCCGGTGACCGCACCGATACCGGGATCAACGTCGGTAGCGAGCCGCGACGGGGCTGTTCACCGCGACGCAGCAGGACTGTTCGGAAGCTGTCGCTGATCGCGGCAAGTGCCACATCGTTCAGCGTCACGCCGAAGGCCTGGCACACCGTGCCGACGTCTTTGAGCGACACCCGCGCCACGCTGTAGCGGCGCATGTTGGCCACCGAGCCGTATAGCGACGATCCCGCTGCCGGGGTCAGCAGTCCGGCGACGAACTCGGCCGCACCCATCGCTGTGTGCGCAGCGGCGCCTGTGGTGGCCACCGAAGCGCGCCACATACCGCCGACCCAGTTCAGTGGATTAAGACTCACTCCGGCACGCCGACGGGGCGACGATGGCGGCTCTTTGGCGGCCCGGATATCGCTGGCGAACGTCTCACCGGTATCCGGGTCGCAGATACTGGCCAGCATCTGCGCCGCAGCGATGCCATCGGCGATGCAGTGGTGAATCTTCATCAGGACCGCCCACCGCCCGTTCGGCAGGCCCTCGATGACCCAGCACTCCCACAACGGGTGATCGCGATCCAGCCGGCGTTCCATCAGATCGGCGATCACCCGGAACAATTCGGCGTCATCCCCGGGGTGCGGCAACGCCACCCGCCGCAAGTGATGCGAGATGTCGAATCTGGCATCGTCGACCCACTGCGGCGGCGCGAATTCGAACGGGCGCATGTGCACCACCTGCGTACACCGGGGTATGGGTCGTATCCGTTCAGAAAGCACCGCGATCAGCGCGTCGTATTCGGGCGCCGGTCCTTCGATGACGGCGAGCCCGCCGATCGCCAGACTCAGGTGCCGGTCGGCGTTTTCCGCCTCCAGGAAACTGGCCTCCATCGTTGTCAGCTGCTCCATTGCCAGCGACCTCCGATCCACTGTGATCGCATCACTATCCGCCGTGAGCGGGGCGATGGATAGTGCCGCAAGTCCCGAAGATCAGCGGCCCACAGGTGAAGGCGATGACGAGACTGTC
>CAZDYH010000146.1:0-3159 GCA_964509355.1 uncultured Mycobacterium sp. | reverse complement strand
GCCCCGGCCCGTCGGGAACAAGTCCGTGAACCTAAGCGAGGCACTGGGCGTGCATTAGGGCTGGGTCATCGGTGGCGCAGGGTCAACGCGAGATGGGTGTTGGCGGGGAGTTGGCCTGCGGGTAGTAGCGCGATCCAGCCGCCGCGGCCGAGAACGATCTCGATGAGTTCGTCGACGATGTCGTCGATCACGTCGGGGTGGTCGACATCCACGGCTGGAGTGAGGGTATCGCCGTCGGAGTCCAGGCGGGCTGGGTAGAAGTAATCCTCCTCGACGGCGAGCAGTTCGGGGCGTTCCCAGCGGGCGGCCAGCCACGCGGTGTCGATGTCGCGCAGGACACGCCCTTCGGACGCTCGCCGCTCGATGAGGTCGAGAGCTTGTCGCCCGCGACCGCGCAGGTAGTCCTGCAGCACAGGAGCGATGAGGTCGACGAGTTCGGTGGTGGGGGTGGTGAGGTGGTTGCCTTTGACGGTGCCGGCTAGGCGTGCGGTGTTGCGGGACAGGCGGCGGAAGCTCGACGCGGTGGGTTCGGCGGCTACGAGCACCAAGGGCATGGGGTGCAGGCGCAGGGCGGCGCCCAGAGCCCGGTCGGTGCGGCGCAGGAACTCGGTGAGCCGCTCGGGTCGTTGGCCATTGCTGCGGTCGCCGGTGCGGCGGTGCAAGGGGAAAGCGCCGCCGGGTGCGGGCGCGAGGGTGGAGCCACTGCAGTGCAGCAGGCGGGCCTGGTCGGTGGAGAGCAGCAGTACGGCGTGGCGCGGTGTGCGGTGCAGTGCGCGGACCAGATCACGGGTGGCGAAGGTCGGGTCGATCACACACCGGTCCACCACGGGGATCGACAGGTCGACGCGGCTACTGTGCGCAGCGCTGACGAATAACGCCACCGCTCGGCCGGTGGGCCGCTCAGCGGCCTCGGCAACCATGCTGTCGAGTTGCTGCAATAGGGGTTGAACGGCGGGCAGGCGCTCCGCGGCGAGCCGTTCATGCGCCTGCTCGGCCAGGGTTCGCAGCGTGGCGAGGTCATCGCGGTGCATGGCGCGGCCGGGGTGGGTGCTTACTAGCAGCGAGACGCTGGGGTAGGCGCGCAGCGACTGGAGCGCGGTCACCGCAGCGGGGCTGATGCCGGTGATCCTGGTGTCGACCAGCTTCCCGGAGTCGTCACGCGGGCGGGAGGGGGAGGCGAGGGAAGCGTTGCTCATGATCAGAGTCCCGTTCAGAGGTGTCGCCCGAGAAACGGCACCGATGGCGGCTCGGGCGTGTTGGCTGAGGTCTTCCTCGACCCGCCCGAGAGGACCCGGCGGGCGTCTGCGCCGGATCCGGATGGCCGGATCGTGATGACGACGAGACTTTGTGGTGAGGTACTCCCCTCACCACCACAATGACGAACTGCAGTTCGTCTGTCAAGGAGTGCTTCGCACCGGGAAGCCGCTCGCCGATGAGTGGGCGTCTGCGCACGGTGCGGTTGATGCGCCGGCCTGGCGCGACATTCAGCTGTGCCGCGGGGTGCGCCGCGGTGCGGAGTTGGTCGCTCTTTGTTTGTCGGTGGGCATGGGAGGGCCGAGGGCTGCGATCAAGTCGGCGATGCTGTGGTGGGACTCCAGAGGGTGGCGTAGTTGGCCGTCGGGGTGGATGTGGTAGTGGTTTCGGCGGCCGATCTTGACACGTTCCACGTAGCCGCCGTTGATCAGGTCGGTCAAGATGAGCTGGACTGCGCGGCTGGTAATGCCGACCCGCTCGGCGATCGCGGGCAGGGTTTGGTTCGGCCCAGCGGCCACGCACAGCAGCACATGGCCATGGTTGCTCAGAAACGTCCACGCCCCGGCGGCCCGTTCCTGCTGGGAACCGCCGTTTGAGGGACGGTGTGTTCGGGGTCGGTCGGGCGTTTGTTGGGCCGACATATGAGCAGACGATAGCGTGACCCGCGGTGCCCCACGACCGAATATGGCGAACCCTGTTTCGCCTGTCAGGAGTTGACAGACGAAGCAGAGTTCGTCATTCTGGTGGCACGGAGGGGAGTACCCGCCTCGTCGAGATCGTCACTACGGCAGTCCCGTGCGGCTGTCCGGTCACGGCGCCAGCATCCGCGCAGCATGCTGCACGGATGAGTTGGTAGGGGAGACCTCCGGTTCGCGTCAGGGACCGGAGGTGTGTCGTGGTTGTCGCGTGGTGGGCCTGGGCCGCTGTGCTCGGCGTAATCCTGGTGATGCTCGCTGTGGACCTGTTCGCCCACCGCAAGGCCCATGTGGTCGGTGTGCGGGAAGCCGCCGCCTGGTCGGGCTTATGGGTGGCGCTCGGGATCGGGTTCGGCGCAATCGTGTGGTGGGTGTGGGGCGGGGAGTTCGCGGCCCAGTACTTCGCCGGCTACGTCATCGAGAAGTCCCTCGCGGTGGACAACGTGTTCGTTTTCGCGATCATCTTCGGCTACTTCGCGGTGCCCAGGGAATATCAGCACCGGGTGCTGTTCTACGGGGTGCTCGGGGCCCTCGTGTTCCGGGCGGTGTTCATCGCAGCCGGCTCAGTGCTCATCGCGTCCTTCGCCTGGATCCTCTACGTGTTCGGCGCGTTCCTCGTGCTGACTGGCATCCGAATGGCGCGGCATCGCAACGAAACCATCGACCCCGAGCGCAGTGTGGTGCTGCGGCTGTTCCGCCGCTTCATCCCAGTCACCGACACCTACCACGGACAGAAGTTTCTCGTCCGGCAAGCCGGTCGGTGGGTTGCCACCCCACTGCTGGCCGTGCTGGTGCTGGTTGAGGTCACCGACATCGTGTTTGCTGTCGACTCCATCCCCGCCATCTTCGCCGTCACGCAGCAACCGTTCCTGGTGTTCACCTCCAACGCGTTCGCCATCCTCGGCCTGCGCGCGATGTACTTCCTGCTCGCCGACCTGATGCACCGTTTCATCTATCTCAAACTCGGCCTGGCCCTGGTGCTCGTCTGGGTTGGCGTGAAGATGCTGCTGCTGGACCTTTACAAGATCCCGACCGCCGCCTCCCTGGCGGTGGTGGCCGTGATCCTCACCGTCACCGTGGTCGCCAGCTGGACAAGCACCCGCGGCACAGCGGCGCCGACGCGAGCCACACAATAAGTGTGTTGCTCCAACCCATCCCGCAAGATCTGGCGTGTGGCTCGGATCGTTGCCGCGGGCACCGCCTACGCCGA
>CAZDYH010000145.1:4909-7992 GCA_964509355.1 uncultured Mycobacterium sp. | reverse complement strand
CGTACAACTTGAAGACGACCTCGTCGACGGCAGGCTTGCCACGGTAGAAGTCGGGGTTGGCGACCATCCTGATGAACTGCCCAACCCGACGCTCGGCGACAAGATACGGCCCTGCACCGACTGTCGGAGTGCCACCCGTCGGTTCGTTCTTGAAACTCTGGATCGCTTGGCCGTCGATCTTGGAGTAGATGTGCTCGGGCAGGATGTAGACGTACAACTTCTCCATGAGCGGTGAGGGCTTGTCGACCCGCAGGATGAGCGTCGTGTCATCAGGCGCCTCGGCCTTGGTGATGTTTTCGACGTAGCTGCCGTAATTGGTCCGCTCGAACGTCCCGTCGATTATGCGGTTGAAGGTGTACGCCGCATCCTTGGCAGTCAGCGGCGCCCCATCGCTCCATTTCAGCCCGGGCCTGATCTTGTACGTCCAGAACGTCTGGTCCGGGGACTCCTCCCAGGATTCCGCCAGACCGGGCTCGGTGCTGAAGTCCTTGGCCCCGTACTCGGTCAGAGTCGGATACTGCATCTGCCAGATCTCGTATGCGGCGACGGTGATCCCGATGAAGGGGTTGAGGGAGTCGACATCCTGGGTCACTCCCACGGTGAACACTGACTTGGGCGGCGCGGGCTCATCGGCGCTCGAGAGTCCCGTTGCGAGCAGGAGCAGCCCCACAACGAACACGATCGCGGCGAGCAAGCGGGCGGGTCGATGTGACATCAAGAGCCCTTCTCTGGTGGGCACGGATCAGGACGCCGCATTACTACACCACGATGGCAGGATTCGCGGATGCAGTCCGGCGATCTTGCTGAATTCGATGCCTGACCGGCCGCGCCTCGGGAAGTTTCCCGACTCTGCCAACGCGCGCAGTATCGTTCCAGCACGTCCCGCGCCCGCCTGTCCCCGCTGGAGGTTCCGTGCCACCCGGCAAGCACGCCGATGCCGACTCTGCCCTCGCGCCGCCGCTGGCGCGGACCGTAGAAACCCGCCGCGAACTGCACGGACGCGTCCTCATCGACCGGTACGACTGGATCGCCGAGCCGACGGCGGAGCTGATCGACCTGCTCGACGCCGAGCGCGCCTACTACGAATCTCGGACCGCGCCGCTTGCAAGCCTGCGCGCCACGCTTGCGGCCGAGATGGCCGCCCGGGTGCCTGTCCGGTCCGAGTCCGCGCCGTGGCTATCCGGAGACTTCACTTACCGCGAAGTCCACGAGGCGGGGTCCGACTTCCCCACCCTCGTGCGGCGCACCGGCGACGACCCGGACGAATCGGTGATCGACCTGCAGGTGGTCGCCGACACCCATCCCGGTGCGGAGTTCCACCGCGGCGAGCTCGAGGTGAGTCCCGACGGGAGAATCCTGGCCTGGTCGTACGACGTCGTCGGCGACGAGCGGTACGGCCTGCGGTTTCGCGACCTGCGTACCGGTGCGGACCTGCCCGGCGTCATCAAGGCGACCTTCCCAAGTGGCGGGTGGAGCGCGGACGCGACGGCGTATCTGTATCTGCGCACCGACGCTCTCAACCGACCGCACCAGGTGTGGGCGCACACGCTCGGCACCGACCCCGCGACGGACCGACTGGTCTTCGAGGAGACGGACGAGCGGTTCGAGGTCAGCGTGCACGTCACCCGCTCGGCGGCGTGGTTCGTCATCACCGCATCGTCGAACGACACGACCGAGGTCCATGTTCTGTCGTCCGCGGACCCTGCGGGGACACCGATTCTGGTACGTCCGCGTCAGCATCTCGTCGAGTACCGCGTGGAGCACGCGCCGGGACCCGAGGGTGATCGCTTCCTCATCGTCACGAACCTGGACGCTGAGTCGTTCCGCATTGCCACGGCACCGGTCGAAGCGCCGGGGGACTGGAGTGACTACGTCGCCGAGGATCCGGCGACGCGCATCCACCACGTGGATGCCTTCGGCGCGGCCGTTGTCGTGTCGGCCCGGCGCGAGGGCGTCGGGATGGTGACGGTACGCCCGTACGGCGATGCGCCGTACGATATCTGGCCGGACGAGCCGGGCGGCCTCGTGGCAACGGGCCGCAACGAGGTGTTCGATACTCCCTTCGTCACTGTCGTCCAAGAGTCGTTCATCCATCCGACCCGGTGCGAGGACGTCGACATCGCGTCGGGCCTGCGCAGCCTGCGCCACGTCGAGGAGATCGTCGGGGTGAACCCCGACGCCTACATCCAGGAGCGCCACCTCGCCCCGGCGGGGGACGGTACCGCCGTGCCTGTCGTGGTCATTCGTCGGCGCGACGTCGACCTCGACGGCACGCCGCCTCTCTTCCTGTACGGCTACGGGTCGTACGAGGCGTGCACCGACCCTGACTTCGGCTACGACTGGTGGCGCTCACTGCCCTCGCTGCTCGACCGCGGCGTCGTATGTGCGTTCGGCCAGCCCCGCGGCGGCGGCGAGCTGGGTCGGCGCTGGTGGCTCGATGGTCATCTGCGCGCGAAGCCCAACACCTTCGACGACCAGGCGGCCGTTGCCGATTTTCTCGCCGCGGGGCGTGTCGACGGCACTCGGATCGTGACCCGCGGCCTGTCAGCAGGTGGCTTGCTGCAGGGCGCGCTGTACTCGCGGCGCCCCGAACGCTTCGCCGGAGTGGTAGCGGAGGTGCCCTTCGTCGATGTGGTCACCACCATGCTGGATCCGGGGCTGCCGCTTACCATCTCCGAGTGGGACGAGTGGGGAAACCCGGCCGACCCAGCTGACTACGCCGTCATGGTGTCGTACTCGCCGGTCGACAACCCGCCACCGGTGGACGCGCGACCGGCGCTGCTCGTCACGGGAGCCGTCCACGACACCAGGGTCCTCGTCCGGGAGCCGGCGAAGTGGGTCGCGACGCTGCGGGCCAGCGATCCTGATCACGGCGTCGGCGTCGATCCCACCTCGCCGGTGTCCCGGCGCACGGTCCTCTTTCGCGCCGAGACCGGGTCCGGCGCCCACGCCGGCCCGGTCGGGCGCTACTCCCAACTCGACTACGAGGCCGAAATCTACGCCTGGATACTCACCTGCTTTGCTGATGAATGTGCGGTTGGCCAGTCGTATGGTGGCTGAGCTTCCCCGACGATGGCTGAGTC
>CAZDYH010000145.1:0-4809 GCA_964509355.1 uncultured Mycobacterium sp. | reverse complement strand
CCAGCGCGGCGTACCGTCGGGCCCGGGCCCAACCCGAGCGCCCACCAGACGTGCCCACCACGCGGCCAGCTGCTCCGGTCGATCGCTGTCCGTGCACACCGCGAACAGCTGTGCCGCCGGCCCGGCGGGCACGTCGGCGTCCAGAAACGCGCAGAACTCATTGCCCTCGATATCGGCAAGGGTGACCCGTTGCGGCAGGTACTCGGCCAGTACCTCTGCGCCCAACTCCAGCAGCGGCTCGATGGCCGAGACGTAGACGTCGAGATGAACGCGGTTTTTCACCGACTTCGGCAGTGCCTCCGGGCGGAACCACAGGTCCGGGAACGTCCCCGAGACGACGACGCTCCCGTCGGGCCCGGCCTGCATGCTGCCGCCTAGTGCGCTGCACCAGAAGGCCGCGGCCGCGACGGGATCGACGGCGTCGACGGCAAGGCCGGCCAGGTTCAGCCCGGCGATGCCCGGAGCGAAGCCGAACGACGTCAAGCGATCGTGCGGATCAGCTTCTTGTTCACGAACTCCTCGATGCCCAGCGGGCCCAACTCCCGTCCGAAACCGGAGCGCTTCACGCCACCGAAGGGCAACTCGACCCCGTCGGCGTCGTAGCCGTTGATGAAGACCATGCCGGCCTCGATCCGATCGGCCACCCGCTGCGCCTGCTCGGGGTCGTTGGTGAAGACGTAGGACCCGAGCCCGAAGGGCGTGTCGTTGGCGATCCGGATGGCGTCGTCCTCCGAGGAAGCGCGGAAGACCATCGCGACCGGGCCGAAGAGCTCCTGGCGGAAGGTGGGTTGCTCGGGCTTCACGCCGGTGAGCACGCCCGCCGGGAAGAAGGCGCCCTGACGTTCACCGGCCGAGACCAGGGTGGCGCCGGACTCGACCGCCTGATCCACCTGACGGGCCAACCCCTCGGCGGCCGCCGTCGACGACAGCGGCGAGGCGAGCTCGGTCTTCTTTATCAAGGCGGCGTACTTGTCCACGAACTCGTCGTACAACTTGTCGATGACGATCAGGCGCTTCGCTGCGTTACAGGCCTGCCCGGTGTTGCCGAGCCGGGCGCCGGCGGCCGCCTCCACGACGGCGTCCAGGTCGTCGGTGCCCAGCACGATGAACGGATCCGAGCCACCCAGCTCCAAGACGACCTTCTTCAGGTTGCGGCCCGCGATCTCGGCCACGGCCGCGCCTGCACGCTCCGATCCCGTGAGCGAGACACCCTGGATCCGCGGATCGGCGATGATGTCGGCGCACTGCTCGTTGGTGGCGTAGATGTTCACGTAGGCCCCCTTGGGAGCTCCGGCGTCGTCGAAGATCTGCTGGATCGCGGCCGCGGACTCCGGGCACTGCGGCGCGTGCTTGAGCAGAATCGTGTTGCCGGTGGCCAGATTCGGAGCAGCGAACCGGGACACCTGATAGTAGGGGAAGTTCCACGGCATGATCCCCAGCAACGGTCCGACCGGGCGGCGCTTGATCACCGCAGAACCAGTGCCGGCCAACAGCTCGATCTTCTGGTCGGCCAGGAACTTCTCGGCGTTGTCGGCGTAGTACTCGTAGATCGCGGCGCTGAAGTCGACTTCACCGAGCGCCTCCTCGCGGGGCTTGCCCATCTCGCGCACGATGATGTCGGCCAACTCTTCGCGCCGCTCGGTGTGCAACTCGCCGACCCGGCGCACCAATGCGGCGCGCTCGGCGACCGTGGTGGTCATCGACCACGAGCGGTACGCCGCATCGGCGGCCGCCAGGGCATCGGCGATATCGCTGTCGGTTGCAGTGGGATATTCCCGTACCACCTCGCCCGTCGCGGGGTCGGTCACGGCATACAGACTCATCAGTTGTCCTCTCGTTCAGCGTTCACAGCGGCGTAAGGCCCAACCTAGAGGATTGCGCCGGGGTTCAGAATGCCCTTGGCGATCTTCTTGGCCCGCCCCGCTGACGCTAACGTCCGGCGCGGACGGGTTCGTCGCCACGCCGCCGCGCGGCGGTAGGTTTGACGCCATGACCGCAGCGCAGCGTGAGTTCGACATCGTCCTGTACGGGGCGACCGGGTTCGTCGGGAAACTGACCGCCGAATACCTGGCCGGAGCGGGGACGGACGCCCGTATCGCGCTGGCCGGCCGGTCGGCAGAGCGGCTGCTCGCGGTCCGCGAGACCCTCGGGGAGTCCGCGCAGTCGTGGCCGATTGTCATCGCCGACACGTCGTCGCCGTCGACTCTGAACGCGATGGCCGCCCAGACGAGGGTCATGGTGACGACCGTCGGGCCCTACCTGAAGTACGGGCTGCCGCTGGTCGCGGCGTGCGCGGCCGCGGGAACCGACTACGCCGATCTGACCGGCGAGGCGATGTTCGTGCGCAACAGTATCGACCTGTACCACAAGCAGGCCATCGACACCGGTGCCCGCATCGTGCATTCGTGTGGATTCGATTCCATCCCTTCCGATCTCAGCGTGTATGCGCTGTACCGTCGCGCGACCGATGACGGCGCAGGGGAGTTGGGCGACACCAACTTCGTGCTGCGCGGTGTGGCGGGCGGACTGTCGGGCGGCACCGTCGCGTCCGGCATCGAGATGATGCGCACCGCATCCTCCGACCCCGAGGCGCGGCGGCTGAGCAGCGACCCCTACACGCTGACCACCGACCGCGGGGCCGAACCCGAACTCGGGCCGCAGCCCGACTTCCCGTGGCGCCGTGGTGCCGATATCGCGCCCGAACTTGCCGGTGTCTGGACCGGCGGCTTCCTGATGTCGCCGTACAACACGCGAATCGTTCGGCGCAGCAACGCATTACAAGACTGGGCCTACGGTCGACGGTTCCACTACGCCGAGACCATGAGCCTGGGTTCGTCGTTCGTCGCCCCGATCACCTCCGCGATAGCGACCGGAGCCAACGCCGCGGTGGCCGGCCTGGGCAGCCGCTACTTCCGGTTTCTGCCACGTCGGCTGGTGGAACGGATCGCCCCGAAGCCGGGCACCGGCCCCAGCGAACGCTCACGGGAGCGCGGCTACTACCGGGCCGAGACGTACACGACGACGACCGGCGGCGTCCGCTACGTCGCCAGTATCGCCCAGCAGGGCGACCCCGGCTACCAGGCGACGTCGGTGCTGCTCGGCGAGAGCGGTCTTGCGCTGGCCCTGGACGGCGACAAGCTGTCCGACCTGCGCGGCGTGCTGACACCCGCCGCGGCGATGGGTGACGCGCTACTGGCTCGCTTCCCGGCCGCCGGCGTGTCGATGAAGACCGTCCGGCTGAGCTGAAGCGTCTGCATGCAGCAGCGGCGTGAGCCAAGATCGTGGACTAGGGTCGTAATAGAGTCATAGCAACAACCCAGCAACGAAGGTGGACATGATGGCCGGTCTCGACGAACTTCTCGCAGAGATCCCTACGCAGCAGATCGCGAGCAAGCTCGGAGTCGACGAGGGCGAGGTGAACAGCGCGATTCAGACGCTGATACCCACACTCCTCGGTGGGCTGCAGCAGAACGCTCAGGATCCCGACCACGCGACCAAGATCGAGTCCGCGGTCACTCAGCACGCCGCCAGTGGCCTGCTCGACGGCGGGGTCAGCGTCGACCAGGTCGACGAGGATGACGGCGACAAGATCGTGGCGAACATTTTCGGCGGCAACAACAGCGATGCCGTCGCTTCGGCGCTGGCAGGCACCGGCGCCGGCGGCGGCGACCTGATCAAGAGGCTGCTCCCGATGCTGGCGCCGATCGTGCTGGCCTACGTCGGCAAGCAGTTCGCGCAGCGGAATGCCGCACCGGCCGGCGCAGCGGCCCAGGAGCAGGCCGCACCGTCGGGCGGCGGGCTGAGCGACATGCTGGGCAGCATCCTCGGCGGCGGCGGCGGCGGAGGAGGCGGCAACAACCCGTTGGGCAGCATCCTGGGCAGCGTGCTGGGCGGTGGCCAGGGCGGCGCGATCGGCGACATCCTGGGCGGACTGCTCGGCGGCAAGAAGTAACTTCGCGCACGCGCGAGAGCCCCCGATTCCCACGGTCGCACCAGCGGACAGGTGGGGGCGGGGGCTTTCGCGTCTGCTCAGCACGCTTCCTAGTATTGAGCGGTGACCGCCAGTTCCAGCTCCGCTGCTTCCGATGCCCTGCCCAAGTCGTGGGACCCCGGGGCCGTAGAAGGCGAGTTGTACCAGAGCTGGGTCGAGGCCGGCTACTTCACCGCCGACCCGACGAGTACCAAACCCAGTTACTCGATCGTGCTACCTCCGCCGAATGTCACCGGCAGTCTGCACATGGGCCATGCGCTCGACCACACCCTGATGGACGCGCTGACCCGCCGCAAACGGATGCAGGGGTATGAGGTGCTGTGGCTGCCGGGCATGGACCATGCCGGTATTGCCACCCAGAGCGTGGTGGAAAAGCAGCTTGCCGCCGACGGCAAGACCAAGGAGGACTTCGGCCGCGAACTGTTCATCGACATGGTCTGGGACTGGAAGCGCCATTCCGGCGGCACGATCGGCGGCCAGATGCGCCGACTCGGCGACGGGGTCGACTGGAGCCGTGACCGGTTCACGATGGACGAGGGCCTGTCCCGCGCGGTGCGGACGATCTTCAAACGGCTCTACGACGCCGGCTTGATCTACCGGGCGGAGCGCCTGGTCAACTGGTCGCCGGTGTTGGAGACCGCGATCTCCGACCTCGAGGTCAAATACGATGACGTCGAGGGCGAACTGGTGTCGTTCCGGTACGGGTCGCCGGCCGACGACGAGCCCCACATCGTGGTGGCCACCACCCGGATCGAGACGATGCTCGGCGACACCGCGATCGCCGTTCATCCCGACGACGAGCGCTACCGCCATCTGGT
>CAZDYH010000144.1:0-8077 GCA_964509355.1 uncultured Mycobacterium sp. | reverse complement strand
GCGGCCCAGTTGGCCAGCGTCGCGGTCGACAGCTCGACCCGCTCGCCGGTCGCGTCGTCGTAGTAGGTGATCCGCGGACCGGCCGGGTCGGCGCGCAGCAACGGATCGAGCACCGCTCCGCTGACCGTGGTCATCGGCTTAGTTGACGCACTCGGGGTCGGCGGAGCCCGCGGTGATGATCGGCGACGGCGGCGGAGTGGTTTCGGTGGAGACGGTGACCGAGTCGGCGGTATCACCGGACACCACGGCCGGGTCGGAGCCCTCCAGACCGGAGCCCGGGCCGGTGTAGTCGCCCGCCAGTACCACCCGGACCGACCCGGGGGGCACGGACGGGTCGGCGACGACGGGCAGGCCGCCCAGTTCCTTGGACACCGCCTGCGCGCCCAGGTCGTCGGTCTTGGCGGCTTGCACCTGGCTGCCGTTCACGTGGCCGGATTCGTTGTTGCCGACCGAACCCGCGGTGAAATCCTTGCCGGTCAACACTTCTGACACCGCGGCGGCCAGACCGCCGATTTCGCTGTCGTTCAGGACGTCGACGGTGGTCTTGGCCGGCGTGTAGGCCAATTCCTCGGTCTTGCCCTGGTCCTGGTCATGCAGCAGGCTGTCGACCCAGTCCTGCACCTGGGTGGGATCCACCCGCACCACGCTCTGCATACCGTCGTCGCTCCAGCCGGCCTCCTCCAGGACCGGGATGGTGGCGAACGCGACATTGCCGGCCGCCAGCTTCTGCAGCTGCTTGAGGAAATCCATGATGTCCCAACCCGCCGAGAGCACCACCGAACGCTGGACGGCCTGCTGCAGCCGGTCGATTGTGGCGGGGCTGGACAGTGTCTTGCCGGAGATCACCTCATGGGCCAGTGCGGCCATCACCGCCTGCTGGCGCACCACCCGGTCGAGGTCACCACGGGGCAGGTCGTGGCGCTGGCGCACGAAGCTCAGCGCCTGCGGGCCGTCCAGCTTCTGCCAGCCGGCCGGGAAATCAGCACCCGAAAGCGGTTCATACACAGCGTCTTTGAGGCAGACATCAACCCCGCCGAGCGCCTCGGTGATCAGGGAGAAGCCCAGCAGTCCGATCTCTGCGTAGTGGTCGACGGTCACACCGGTGAGGTCGGCGACGGTCTTGATCAGCGCCTGCCGGCCGGCCTCGGTGGCCCGTGCGTCGGCTTCGGCGTCGGTGACACCGGACTCCACGAGCGCGATTCGCTCGGCCTCCCTGACCTGGCCGTAGACACCGTTGATCTTTGTCTTGTCCAATCCGGGCGCCTCGACATAGGAGTCCCGCGGAATCGAGATCGCCGTCGCCGACCGCCCGCTGTTGGGGATCCGCACCAAGATGATGGTGTCGGTGTTGGTGGACACGTCCTCGCCCGCCCGCAGCGTCGCCAGTTCCTCCTCGGACAGCGGGTTGCCGTGCGCGTCGGTGCGGCTGTCCATACCGACCAGCAGGATGTCGATCGCGCCGTCCTCGCCGCCCCCGCCGAGCGCGGCCGCGCTGATGCGGTTGATCCCGTCCTCGAAGGACCGGATCTTGCTCCAGGCCACGCCGGTGCCCACCATGATCACCACCGCGACCACGGTGGCGATGGCACGGACCACGCGAACAGGCATCCGCCCAGGCTACTTGCGAGACGGCCGCATATCGGGTAGCCGCATCCGGCGTGCCAGACTCTGCGGTGTGTCCGACAGGATTGTCATCACCGGCGGCGGCGGGCAGGTCGGGCGCGCCCTGGCCGGCGAGTCCGCACGTCAGGGCCGCGAGGTGCTGGCATTGACCCACTCACACTGGGACATCGCCGACCCCGGCGCCGCCGAGCGCATCGTCAAACGCGGTGACGTGGTGATCAACTGCGCCGCCTACACCAACGTCGACGCCGCCGAGAGTGACGCGATCCGGGCCGACGCGGTGAACAACCTGGGCGCGGGCCACGTCGCCGCGGCGTGCGCGCGGGCCGGGGCGCGGCTGATCCACATCTCGACCGACTACGTGTTCAGCGGGGTTTTCGAGGGTGGGGGTCCCCATCCCTACGAGCCGAGCGACCCCACGGGCCCCCTCAGTGTCTACGGCCGGACCAAGCTGGCCGGCGAGCGGGCGGTCCTGGTAGCGCTGCCGGAGGCGCAGGTGGTGCGCACGTCCTGGGTCTACACCGGCACGGGTAGCGATTTCGTCGCCACCATGCGCCGGCTGGCCGCCGGAGACGGACCGGTCAGCGTCGTCGCCGACCAGGTCGGTTCACCCACCTACGTCGCGGACCTTGCGGCCGCACTGCTGCAGCTCGCCGACCACCCCGCCCGGGCACCGGTCGTGCATGCCGCCAACCAGGGTGCCGCCAGTCGCTTCGAGCAGGCCAGGGCCGTCTTCGAAGAGGTCGGGGCCGACCCACAGCGGGTGCTGCCCGTCAGCACCGCCGATATGCCGCGACCGGCACAACGACCGCGGTACTCGGCGCTGTCGGGCGTGCAGTCGGCGGCGGCCGGCCTGACCCCGCTGCGGCCCTGGCGGGATGCGCTCACCGAGGCGCTGGCCGCGGCGGGCGGGCCGGGACCGCTACCCTCGACGCCGTGAGCGACGACCAGCCAGGTGAATCCGCCGGTGGATTGACCGTGGTGACGGTGACGTATTCACCCGGGCCGCACCTGGACCGATTTCTGTCCTCGCTGTCGCTGGCCACCGATCGATCGGTCACGGTGGTGATGGCCGACAACGGCTCCACCGACGGGGCGCCGGAGGCGGCGCTGGAGCGCTACCCCGACACCGAACTGCTGCGGACCGGCGCCAACCTCGGCTACGGCAGCGCGGTCAACCGGGCCGTCGCCAAGCTGGCGACGGCGGGGGAGTTCGTGCTGGTGGCCAATCCCGACGTGCAATGGGGGCCCGGCAGCATCGACGCCCTGCTCGACGCGGCCACCCGCTGGCCGCGGGCGGGGGCGCTGGGCCCGTTGATCCGTGACCCCGACGGTTCGGTCTACCCGTCCGCGCGACATCTGCCGAGCCTCATCCGCGGCGGGATGCACGCGGTCATCGGGCCGCTGTGGCGGAAGAATCCGTGGACGGCGGCCTACCGGCAGGACCGACTCGAGCCCAGCGAGCGACCGGTCGGCTGGCTGTCCGGGTCCTGCCTGCTGGTGCGCCGCGCCGCCTTCGACGACATCAACGGGTTCGACGAGCGTTACTTCATGTACATGGAAGACGTCGACCTGGGCGACCGGCTCGGCAGGGCCGGCTGGCAGAACGTGTACGTGCCGTCCGCGGAGATCCTGCACGACAAGGGCCACGCCACCGGGCGCGATCCGGCGCGCAACCTCGCCGCACACCACACCAGCACGTACAGGTACCTCGCCGACCGGCATCCCGGGTGGTGGCAGGCGCCGCTTCGGTGGACGATGAGGGCTGCACTCGCCATCCGCGCGGGCCTGGTGGTGGCAGGTTCGCGTCGCAGGCAGGCGAAAGGGGGACGCTGAGGTGCCGAACATTGATCCGTCGAAGGTCGACGCCGTGGTCCTGGTCGGCGGCAAAGGCACCCGGCTGCGGCCGCTGACGCTGTCGACGCCCAAGCCCATGCTGCCCATCGCCGGGCTGCCGTTCCTGACCCATCTGCTGTCCCGGATCGCCGCGGCCGGTGTCGAGCACGTGATCCTGGGCACGTCGTACCAGGCCGCCGTCTTCGAGGCCGAGTTCGGTGACGGATCCAAGCTCGGCCTGCAGATCGAGTACGTGACCGAGCAGCATCCGCTGGGGACCGGCGGAGGCATCGCCAACGTGGCGCCGAGGCTGCGGCACGACACGGTGCTGGTGTTCAACGGTGACGTGCTGTCGGGTGCGGATCTGGGGCAGCTGCTCGCGTCGCACCACGACAACGACGCCGATCTCACCCTGCACCTGGTACGGGTGGGGGACCCGCGGGCATTCGGCTGCGTCCCCACCGACGGCGACGGCCGGGTGACTGCGTTCCTGGAGAAGACGGATGATCCACCGACCGACCAGATCAACGCCGGGTGCTATGTCTTCAAACGCGAGATCATCGACCGGATTCCCCGTGGCCGGGAGGTGTCGATCGAACGGGAGGTGTTCCCGGCGCTGCTGTCCGACGGTGTCAGGGTCTACGGATACGTCGACGCCACCTACTGGCGGGACATGGGCACTCCGGAGGACTTCGTCCGCGGTTCCGCGGATCTGGTGCGCGGTATCGCGCCGTCACCGGCGCTCGGCGGGCACCGCGGCGAGCAGCTGGTGCAGGACGGCGCGGTGGTAGCCCCGGGTGCGGTGCTGATCGGTGGCACGGTCGTCGGCCGCGGCGCCGAGATCGGGCCGGGCGCCCGGCTGGACGGAGCTGTGATTTTCGACGGGGCCCGGATCGAAGCCGGCTGCGTCGTGGAGCGGTCGATCATCGGGTTCGGCGCCCGCATCGGCCCGCGGGCACTGATCCGCGACGGGGTGATCGGCGACGGCGCCGATATCGGTGCGCGCTGCGAGCTGCTGCGCGGCGCCCGGGTGTGGCCGGGGGTCTTCATCCCCGACGGCGGGATCCGCTACTCCAGCGACGTCTGAGCCGCGAGCAGGGCACGGCCGCGCCCGACCAGGTGCGCCAGCGCCCGGTCGGTGCCGGCCGGCAACCCGTCGACCGGCCACCAGCGCAGTTCCAACGACTCGTCGCTGACCGCGGTCGGTGCGTCGGCCGACGCCCACGCCACGAACTGCAGGTCGAGGTGCCGGGTGGGCACACCCAGCGAGCAGGTCACCGGATGAACGTGCACGGCCGCCAGCTCGGGACCGATCCGAAGCCCGGCGATGCCGGATTCCTCGGTGGCCTCCCGCAGCGCGGCCGCCACGATGTCGGCGTCGGTGTCCTCGCAGTGCCCACCCAGCTGCACCCAGCGGCCCAGCCGGGGGTGCAGGGTGAGCAGTACCTGCTGGCCGGTGTGATCGATCACCAGCGCGGAGGCGGTGATATGGCCCGGCACGCATTCGCGTGCACAGGCATCGGTGCGGGCGTGCAGGAAAGCCAGCACGGCGTGCCGCAGCGCGTCCTGGGCCGGATCGGGCGGCTGCCAGTCGGTCAGGGCCCGGATCGCCGATCCGTGAACGCTCATTTGCGCACCAGCAGGCCGCCGGCGGGCGGCGGGTCGCGCGGTTGGGGCGGTTCGGCCGGGTAACCGATCGCGACGGCACCCAGCGGCTCGGAGTCCGGCGGCAGGCCCAACTCGTCACGGACCAGGTCCGCGGCGAAGATGGTCGACCCGATCCAGCAGCTGCCCAGCCCGCGCACCGCGAGGGCGACCAGCAGGGCCTGCACGGCCGCGCCGACCGCCACCGTGAACATGGTGTGCTCGGCGGCCGTGCGTGCGCTGTCGGGGTAGCTGTGCGCGCCGTCGGGGACCATCAGCGGGATGATGACTTCCGGTGCGTCGTAAAGGATCTGACCGCGCGCCAGCCGGCGGTCGATGGCATCGGCGGGTATGTCGTCGCCGGCGAGGTCGGAACGCCACTTCGCCTTCATCCGATCCAGCAGCCGGGCGCGGCGGTCGGGAGTCTGCAGCCAGACGAACCGTACCGGCCGGGTGTGATGGGGAGCCGGGGCGGTGAGCGCCTCGGCGACGGCGGCCTCGAGCAGGTGCGCCGGCACGGGTTCGGGTCCGAACCGGCGCACCGACCTGCGCAGCAGCTGCGCCTGCCGGCGGCCTAGCTCGAGGGCCTCGGCGGTGCCGAGCCAGAACAGGTCCTCCTGGCCCGGCCGCAACAACGCCCGCGCCGTTGAGCCGTTGTCCTGCAACGCCAGTCCGCGCACCACGGCGACGGGGATGCCGGTCAGCTTGCCCTTCACCAGATCGCCCGCGGCGGCGATCTCGTCGGCGACCGCGACCTCGGTAACCTGAAGCTCGTTGCCGTGCCGGTCGACCGAACCGGCGTAGCCGTGCAGCACCGCGAGACCGGCCGCGCCGATGGCGGCATCGGTCTGGCCGTTGCGCCAGGCGCGTCCCATCGTGTCGGTGATCACCACGGCGACCGAGATACCGAGCCGCTCGCGCAGACCGGCACGCAACGCCGCGGCGCTGGCGTCGGGGTCGACCGGTAGCAGCGCCAGCTCGGTGGAGCCGACGTTGGAGCCGTCCACCCCGGCGGCGGCCTGGATGAGCCCGAACCGGTTCTCGGTGATCAGCGTGCGGCCCTTGCGTGCCAGCACGCGCACCATCTCGTCATTGATCAGCTTGCGCCGCAGTCGATCTCG
This sequence comes from uncultured Mycobacterium sp., assembly GCA_964509355.1. Classification (GTDB taxonomy): domain Bacteria; phylum Actinomycetota; class Actinomycetes; order Mycobacteriales; family Mycobacteriaceae; genus Mycobacterium. The sequence continues at coordinate 1,853 of CAZDYH010000144.1, read as the reverse complement.
CTGCTCGGGGTCCTGGGGTGCGGGCAGGATGCGGCCTTCGCACTTGGACACCACCTTGCTGGTGACCACGATGACGTCCCCGTCCTGCAGCCACGGCGCCGCCGCGGCGACGGCGGCGGTGAGGTCGTCGCCCGGGCGGAACTCCGGCAGCCCGTTAACCGGCAGGATCTCGACAGCCGCTGCGCTGCCATGCTCCGTCACAGGCTCACACCGGCCAGGTCGAGTCCGGAGCGCACCATCTCCGCGGTCGCCTTCGGATCGGTCATCAGCAGCGGTATGGATCGCACTGCGACACCGTCGATTTCGGCCCGATCGCCCTCGTGGATCAGCCAACAGTCCAGGATCCCGGTGCCCGATCGGGCACCGTAGTGGCGGCCGACGGCCACCGATGTGCTTTCGACACCGATGACGGTGAGGCACTGATCGGCCATACCGCGCAACGGCTTTCCGGCGATGATGGGCGAATAGCCGACGACGGGCGCCGCGGTGGACCGCAGTGCCGCGCGGACGCCGGGAATGGCCAGAATGGCGCCGATACTCACGACGGGGTTGGACGGGGCCAGGAAGACCACGTCAGCGTCGGCGATGGCATCGGCGACTCCCGGTCCGGCGGTGGCCTTTTCGGCCCCGACGAAGGCAAAGCTGTGCGTGGGCACCTGGGCGCGGTACCGCACCCACCACTCCTGGAAGTGGATGGCCCGCTGGCTGCCGTCAGCCGGATCGGTGATGACGACGTGAGTTTCGGTGCGGTCGTCGCTGACCGGCAGCAGTCGAGCGCCCGGTTCCCAGCGGGCGCACAGTGCCTCGGTGACCTGTGACAGCGGGTAGCCGGCGCGCAGCATCTGGCTGCGCACCAGGTGGGTGGCCAGGTCACGGTCGCCGAGGCCGAACCAGTCGGGCTGGACGCCGTAGCGCGCCAGTTCCTCCTTGGCGTGCCAGGTCTCGTCGCGATGTCCCCAGCCGCGTTCAGGGTCGATGCCACCGCCGAGGGTGTACATGCAGGTGTCGAGATCGGGACAGATGCGCACACCGTGTATCCAGGCGTCATCGCCGACGTTGACAACCGCGGTGAGCTCATGGTCAGCGGGCTGCCGCTCAGTGTCGGCGGACCGGCCCAGACCGAGCAGCTGCTGCACCCCCAACAGGAAGCGCGCGCCGCCGACGCCGCCGACCAGAACGGTGACCTTCACAGCGATCGACACTAAGCCTTCGGCGCCGCCGGGGTCGCGTGTGGTCACGAACACGACACGCCGAGGTACCGGCTCGGCGATTTGTTGTCACGAGATGGTATGAATTTCGGTTCCAGTGCTTGACCCCGGCAGTTAACCCGTGTCTAATCACATCAGTGTCATTTCCCGGTTGGCCGGCCGGTTCCGGTGTCGCAGACCGAGATTCGATCACATGTTCGAATTGAGATGGCCACACATCACAATAGTGGGCGAAATTCACGGATCTACGAAACCAGGTGAGGAGGCGGAAAATGTCCTATGAGCACTTTCTCGGCGCAATGGGCAGCACACCGCACACCAATACCGGCTCGATGACGATGGGGACACCGGCACGCCCTCATTTGATATTGGTGCCCGAAGTAATTGAACCGGTGCCGGAAACCATCGACGACCAATGGCAGGATCGCGCGCTGTGCGCGCAAACCGATCCCGAGGCGTTCTTCCCCGAGAAGGGCGGATCGACCCGGGAGGCGAAGCGCATCTGCCTGGGCTGCGAGGTGCGCGACGCGTGCCTGGATTACGCCCTGGCCCACGACGAGCGCTTCGGCATCTGGGGCGGACTGTCCGAACGGGAGCGCCGCCGCCTCAAGCGCGGCATCATCTAGCCGGTTCGGCCCGCTGGCC
>CAZDYH010000143.1:6242-8245 GCA_964509355.1 uncultured Mycobacterium sp. | reverse complement strand
CGACGTCCTGTTCGAGCCGGTGAAGGTTGGACCGATCACGGCGAAGAATCGCTTCTTTCAGGTGCCGCACTGTAACGGCATGGGATACCGCGACGTTTCGGCATTGGCGGCCATGCGCCAGATCAAGGCCGAAGGCGGCTGGGCCGTGGTGTGTACCGAAGAGGTGGAGATCCACCCGAGTTCGGATGTAACGCCCTATATCGAAGGACGCCTCTGGGACGACCGCGACCTCCCCGCACTTGCCCGCGTCGCTGAGTCAATCCACGCCGGCGGTGCCCTTGCCGGCATTGAACTCACCCACAACGGGATGTCGGCCGCCAACCTGACTACCCGGGAGACCCCGCTGGGCCCTTCGGATCTGCCGGTCCTGTCCGACCATCCGATCCAGGCGCGCAGCATGACGAAGGCCGATATCGCCGACCTTCGCAGGTGGCACCGCGCGGCGGTCCGGCGATCCCTGCAGGCCGGCTTCGATCTGGTGTATGTCTACGCCGGACATAATCTCGGCGGCGCACAACATTTCCTGTCGCCGCGCTACAACCACCGCTCCGACGAATATGGTGGATCGCTGCAGAACCGGATGCGGCTGCTGCGCGAGCTGATCGAAGCCGCGCTCGAAGAGTGCGACGGCCGCGCCGCCGTCGCGGTCCGACTGTGTGTCGACGAGCTCGACGGCCCGGCCGGTCTGACCGGCGACGACGTCAAACACGTGGTGGCCGACCTCGCCGAACTGCCCGACTTGTGGGATTTGATGGTTGGCGACTGGGCCAACGACTCGTCGACGTCACGATTCAGCCCGGAAGGCGCTCATTCCGAACACCTGCGCGGCCTTAAGGAGTTGACCACCAAGCCGGTCGTCGGGGTCGGGCGCTTCACCTCCCCGGACATCATGGTCGACCAGATCCGTTCGGGCATAATGGATCTGGTTGGTGCGGCACGGCCGTCGATCGCCGACCCGTTCCTGCCCAAGAAGATAGAGGTGGGGCTTTCCGACGACATCCGGGAGTGCATCGGCTGCAACATCTGCGTGTCAGGGGACCACACCATGTCTCCGATTCGGTGCACCCAGAATCCTACGATGGGGGAGGAGTGGCGCCGGGGCTGGCACCCCGAACAGGTGCCGCCCGCCGACCACCCCGAACAGGTGATGGTTGTCGGCGCCGGACCGTCGGGGCTTGAGGTCGCCCGGGTGCTGGGTCACCGCAGGTACGACGTCGCGGTATTGGAACGCGGGCGCGAACTCGGCGGCCGCGTGCGGCTGGAATCGCGCCTGCCGGGCCTCTCGTCATGGATACGTGTCATCGACTACCGGGAGCACCAACTGGCCCGTCTCGACAACGTCGAGGTCTACCGGCAGAGCCCGGTCACCGTCGACGACGTTCTGGAATTCGGTTTCGCCCACGTGGTGGTGGCCACCGGCGCACGTTGGCGCGCCGACGGTGTGGGCCGCTGGCATCAGCAGCCCATCCCGATCGCCGAGGGTGCTCATGTGCTCACCCCCGATGACACACTCGCTGGAATGCGCCCGAGCGGATCCCGCGTCGTGATCTTCGATGACGACCACTACTACATGGCGGGCGTGTTGGCCGAACTGCTCGCCAAAGAAGGCTTCGATGTCACGATCGTGTGCCCCAAGCCTCAGGTTTCGGTATGGACGAGGAACACTCTCGAGGTCGACCGCATCCAGGCGCGGCTTCTGCGCGCCGGAGTGCAGTTGAAAACCAGCCAGGCCCTGGTGGCCGTGCACCGCGACTCGGTAGGGCTGCAGTGCGCCTACACGGGGACGGTAACAGACCTGCCGGCCGACACGGCCGTGCTGGTCACGGCCAGGCTCCCCGACGACGGTCTGTTCCGGGATCTGGTTGCGCGACAACATGACTGGTACGACGCAGGGGTGCGTACCGTCACCACGGTCGGTGACGCGCACGCACCGTCGACCATCGCGGCGGCGGTGTACTCCGGGCACAAGCTCGCCCGCGAACTGGACCTCGACGTTGACGATC
>CAZDYH010000143.1:4739-6142 GCA_964509355.1 uncultured Mycobacterium sp. | reverse complement strand
GTGAAGGTGATTCAGCGCCCGGTTAGCGGATCGCCGATAAGCACCGACGCCCCGAGAACCTCACGGAATCCGTGTCGCAGGCTCTCGATCAGTGCCGCCCGGTCGCCGACGGCCGCGTCGTCGGAGCTGACTCCCACACTCGCGGTGTCGGTGTAGGTCAGCATCGTGACGTTGATCGCCGCGCCGATCGTGCCGACCAAGGGGTACATCCGTTCCACCTTGGCCCCGGAGAGCCACACCGGCACCGGGATCCCGGGCACATTGGAGGCGGTCAGGTCGGAGGTCTGGGCAGCGGCCGACACCAGTTCCGGAGGCAGGAAGCGGCTGAGCTCGGCGAGGTGGTCGGCCAGCTTCAGCGCCGGCTCGGCGCGCCAGCTGCGCACGGTGTTCGCCGCGACATCGAGCACGTCTTCTATCACGTTGCTGACCGGGATCTCGAAGCGGGCGATGGTCACCGCGTTGCTCTGCTCCTCGGAGGTTCGCAGCGAGATCGGCATGTTCATCCGCAGTTCGTCGACGGGGTGACCCATCTTCTCGTGGTAGTCGTGCATGCCGAGGCTGATCGCGGCCAGGAACAGGTCATTGACCGTCCGGTGGCGTTTCTTGGCGGCGGCGCGGAACTTGTCGAAGTCCATGTCGATGGTGTCGAAGTGGTAGTTGATGCTGCGGCCCTTCAGGATCGGCGACAGCGGCTCGAGCGACACCTCGGTGAAGCGCGCCACCGATCCGGCGGTGTCCTTGATCCGGCGGAACAATGTTCTTGGGTGCCGGATGGCCGACAAGGCCAGGGGCCCGATGCCCTTGACGGCGTCCTCGGCGGTCTTGGCCACCCAACCGACGTTGTTGCGAATCACCGCCTGCACGAAGCCTTTGGTGTCGAGCACCACCGGTTCGGGAGCCGGCGGCATGGGCCCGAGATCGGCACCCTCCGGGGTGAAGTCGAACAGCGCCAAACCGAGCTGCACCGCGCCCTGGCCGTCGGCGATGGCGTGGTGCAACTTCTGCACGAGCACCGCCTTGTCGCCGGGCAGCCCTTCCAGCAGGGTCACCCGCCACAACGGCCGGTCCTTGTCGAAGTCGGCCATGCTCTGCCGTCGCGCTTCCTCGAGCACGTCCTCCCACTTCGATCCCTCGGACATGCGGAACCTGCGCATGTGGAAAGACAGGTCGAAGTTCGGATCCACCACCACGCGCGGGGTCTCCAAACCGGTCGGGCCCTCCACGACCTTCGAGCGCAGCACCGGCGCCAGGCGGGTCGCCCGCTCGTAGCGCTCGCTGAGCCGGTTCCAGTCGGGGCTCTGGTCGAGTACCAGCACGCCGAGGATGGTGGACCGCATCACCGGGTCTTCGGCGGCCATGCGCCAGGTGGCGAAGTCCCAGCCGCCCAGCCGCCGGGCCTCGGT
>CAZDYH010000143.1:0-4639 GCA_964509355.1 uncultured Mycobacterium sp. | reverse complement strand
GCCCACATCGTCACCACGAAAACCCCAGAAAGCAGGCATTAGAAACCACGTGACGCCCCGCGAAACGAACGCTGCTCCGGCCACCGCATCGGTGCGCAGCAGCATCAATGTTCCGCCCGACCTCGTCGTGGGCCTGCTTGGCTCCGCCGACGAGAACCTGCGGGCACTCGAGCGCACCCTGGCCGCTGACCTGCATGTCCGTGGTAACGCCGTCACCCTGGCGGGTGACCCTGCCGATGTCGCGCTGGCCGAGCGGGTGATCTCCGAGCTGATCGCGATCGTGGCCAGCGGCCAGACCCTGTCACCTGAAGTGGTGCGCCACAGCGTCGCCATGCTGGTCGGCACCGGCAACGAGTCGCCCGCCGAGGTGCTCACCCTGGACATCCTGTCGCGGCGCGGCAAGACGATCCGGCCGAAGACACTGAACCAGAAGCGCTACGTCGACGCTATCGACACCAACACCGTCGTCTTCGGCATCGGGCCGGCCGGCACCGGCAAGACCTATCTGGCGATGGCCAAGGCTGTCAATGCCCTGCAGACCAAGCAGGTCACCCGCATCATCCTGACCCGCCCGGCGGTGGAAGCCGGTGAGCGACTAGGGTTTCTGCCGGGCACGCTGAGCGAGAAGATCGACCCTTATCTGCGACCGTTGTACGACGCGCTGCACGACATGATGGATCCCGAACTGATCCCCAAGCTGATGAGTGCCGGCGTCATCGAAGTGGCGCCGCTGGCCTACATGCGCGGCCGTACGCTCAACGACGCGTTCATCATCCTCGACGAGGCGCAGAACACCACGGCCGAGCAGATGAAGATGTTCCTGACCCGACTGGGCTTCGGGTCGAAGATCGTGGTTACCGGAGACATCACCCAGGTAGATCTGCACGGCGCCAAATCCGGCCTGCGGGCGGCGGTGGAGATCCTCGAGGGCATCGACGATATCCACTTTGCGCAGTTGACGAGCGCAGACGTGGTACGGCATCGGCTGGTCTCGGAGATCGTCGACGCCTATGCGAAGTTCGAGGAGCCGGGGTTGGCGATGAACCGGGCCGCGCGGCGGGCGTCGGGCGTTCGCCCTACCCGAAGGTGACTGGCGTCGCGATGAAGCAGACGGACCAATGAGCATCGAGGTGTCCAACGAGTCCGGCCTCGACGTCTCCGAGGCGGAACTCATCAGCATTGCGCGGTTCGTCATCGACAAGATGAACGTCAACCCCGCTGCCGAACTGTCGATGGTGCTGCTGGACACCACGGCGATGGCCGATCTGCACATGCGCTGGATGGACCTGCCGGGCCCGACCGACGTGATGAGCTTCCCGATGGACGAGCTCGAACCGGGCGGCCGGCCCGATGCTCCCGAGCCCGGACCGTCGATGCTGGGCGATATCGTGCTGTGCCCGGAATTCGCCGCCGAGCAGGCCGCCGCGGCCGGCCACACGCTGGCCCACGAGCTCGCACTGCTCACCGTGCACGGTGTGCTGCACCTGCTCGGTTACGACCATGCCGAGCCGGACGAGGAAAAGGAGATGTTCGCCCTGCAGCGCCGGCTGCTCGAGGAGTGGGTCGCCGACCAGGTCGAGGCCTACCGGCAGGACCGGCAGACCGAGAAGGATCAGCGGTTGCTGAACAAGTCAAGGTATTTCGACGAACCGTGACAGGACTGGCTCCGCTGCTCGGCGCGATCGTGTTGATAGGGCTCGGCGGATTGTTTGCGGCGATCGATGCCGCGATCAACACGGTGTCGATCGCCCGCGTCGAGGAATTGGTGCGCGACGAGCGACCCGGCGCGGTGCGGCTGGCCAGGGTTGTCGCCGAGCGGCCGCGCTACATCAACCTGGTGGTTCTGATGCGTATCGTCTGCGAGACCGCGGCGACGGCGCTGATGGTGGCATACCTGTACCAGGATCTGGGCCTGGAATGGGGGCTGGTCGCCGCCGCGGCCATCATGGTGGTCGCCAGCTTCGTCGCGATCGGGGTCGGTCCGCGCACCATCGGGCGCCAGCACGCCTACTCCATCGCGCTTGCGTCGGCCGTTCCGCTGCAGGCGATCTCGGTGCTGCTGACCCCGATCAGCCGGTTGCTCATCCTCCTGGGCAACGCCCTGACACCCGGCCGCGGCTTCCGCAACGGGCCGTTTGCGTCCGAGATCGAACTCCGCGAAGTGGTCGATCTGGCCCAGCAGCGCGGCGTCGTGGCCGATGACGAACGTCGGATGATCCAGTCGGTGTTCGAGCTCGGCGACACTCCCGCCCGCGAGGTGATGGTGCCGCGCACCGAGATGGTCTGGATCGAAAGTGACAAGACCGCCGGCCAAGCGACCTCGTTGGCCGTGCGCAGCGGGCACTCGCGAATTCCGGTGATCGGCGAGAACGTCGACGACATCGTTGGCGTCGTTTACCTCAAAGACCTTGTCCAGCAGACGTATTACTCCACCAATGGCGGACGGGACACCACCGTTTCCCAGCTGATGCGCCCGGCGGTCTTCGTGCCGGACTCCAAACCCCTGGACGCGTTGCTGCGTGAGATGCAGCGCGACCGCAACCACATGGCTTTGCTGGTCGACGAATACGGCGCGATAGCAGGCCTGGTCACCATCGAGGACGTGCTGGAGGAGATCGTCGGCGAGATTGCCGACGAGTACGACACCGACGAGGTCGCGCCGGTGGAAGACCTGGGCGACAAGCATTTCCGGGTATCCGCGCGCCTTCCCATCGAGGATGTCGGCGAACTGTTCGATGTCGAGTTCGACGACGACCTCGACATCGACACCGTCGGCGGCCTGGTGGCCCTCGAACTCGGCCGGGTTCCGTTGCCCGGCGCCGAGGTGGTCTCGCATGGGCTGCGGCTGCGGGCCGAGGGTGGCCCCGACCATCGCGGACGGGTGCGGATCGGCACAGTCCTGGTCAGTTCCGCCGGATCCGGGCCACCGCAGGCCGATCGCGATGACTGAGCCGCTCGACGCCGAGGACGCCAAGCTCGTGGTGCTGGCCCGCGGTGCGATGGGCCGCGCCGAGGCGGGCAGTGGCGCGGCGGTGCGTGACCTGGACGGCCGCACCTATGCCGGTGCGCCGGTCGCGCTGTCCGGGCTCACCCTGACGGCACTGCAGGCGGCGGTATCCGCGGCGGTGTCCAGCGGGGCCACCGGGCTGGCGGCCGCGGCGCTGGTTGGCGGCTCCGCCGACGACGCCGGCGTCGCCGCAGTGCGCGAGCTGTCGCCGACGGCGGTCATCATCGTCACCGACAAGGCCGGACAGCCACTGTGATGAGCGCCGTCAGCGTCGAGTGTGCGGTCATGGCGACATTCCCACGCAGATCCCGCCCGGTATGCACACTCGACCGGAGGCAGCACCAGTGAGCGAGTTCCGTTCGGGCTTCGTCTGCTTCGTCGGCAGGCCGAACACCGGCAAGTCGACGCTGACCAATGCGCTGGTCGGCGCGAAGGTGGCTATCACCTCGGACCGCCCGCAGACCACCCGGCACACCATCCGCGGCATCGTGCACCGGGAGGACTTCCAGATCATCCTCGTCGACACACCCGGACTGCACCGGCCCCGCACCCTGCTGGGCAAGCGGCTCAACGATCTGGTGCGGGACACCTACTCGCAGGTCGACGTGATCGCGCTGTGCATTCCGGCCGACGAAGCGATAGGGACGGGGGACCGGTGGATCTACCAGCAGATCCGGGCCGTCGCACCCAGGACCACCCTGGTGGTCGTTGTGACCAAGATCGACAAGGTGTCCAAGGACCGGGTCGCCGCCCAACTGCTCGCGGTCAGTGAACTCGTCGGGGCGGGCGCGGAGATCGTGCCGGTGTCGGCCGCCACGGGCGAGCAGATCGACGTGCTCATCGACGTGCTGGCCGCTCAGCTCCCGCCGGGCCCGGCGTTCTACCCCGATGGCGAGCTCACCGACGAGCCCGAAGAAGTACTGATGGCCGAGTTCATTCGCGAGGCCGCTCTTGAGGGGGTGCGCGACGAGTTACCGCACTCGCTGGCCGTGGTCATCGAGGAGGTGGCGCCCCGGGAAGGCCGCGACGACCTGATCGACGTGCACGCCATCCTCTACGTCGAAAGATCCAGTCAGAAGGGCATCATCATCGGCAAGGGCGGGGCGCGGCTGCGGGAGGTCGGCACCGCGGCGCGCGTTCAGATCGAGAAGCTGCTGGGCACCAAGGTCTACCTGGACCTGCATGTCAAGATCGCGAAGAACTGGCAGCGCGACCCCAAACAGCTTGGCCGGCTGGGCTTCTGAGGTCAGGGCTGGGACGGTATGCCGTAAACGGCGACGACGACGGTGCGGTCCAGGCTGTTCTCCGACCACACCCCGATCTCGGTGTTGGTGCAGTTCGACATGATGGCCAGGTAGGCGGGGTTGTAGTACCACTGGTTCATGATCTCGATGCCGCTGATCGCCAGCGCGGGATTGATGGCCACCGTTTCGGAGGCGATGCCCCGGTACCCGGCCGCGTTGGCCCTGTCCTGCACCGTCGAGCCGTCCGACCCGATGTCACCGTCGAGGGCCCGGTTGTTCAGCACGTCGTCGGTGTGCCATTGCGCCGCCAGGCGCAGTTGGGGGTTGATCTTCAGATCGGTCTTGCAGCCCGCCTGCTGCTGAATGGTGTAGACGTTGACGGCAACGC